>NZ_JASNGB010000017.1 GCF_030271215.1 Deinococcus rhizophilus
TCGCCCGCGCCCGTCACGTCGGCCACGCTGGCGGGCAGGGCGGGCAGTTCGGCCACGCCGTCCACGGTGGACAGCAGGCTGCCGCGTTCGCCCCGGCGCACCCACACCGTCCCCACGCCCCGCGCGTGCAGTTCGCTCGCTGCGCTCCGCAGGGCCTCCACCGTGTCGGGGACCGCCCGGCCCACCAGCGCCCCGAGTTCCCCCACATTCGGCGTGACCGTGTGCGGAGCGAGCCCGGCCTCGAGCGCCGGGAGCAGCCGCGCGGCCTTGGGTTCGCTGACGGGCTCGAAGACGACGGGCACCCCCGCCCCGCTGCACAGGGAGAGCAGGTGGGTCAGCGTCTCGGGGCTGAGGTTGCCGTCTGCCACGACCCAGGCGGCGCCGCGCAGCACGGCCCGGCGCTCCTGCAGGGCGGCGGGGGTCAGGGCGTCCATGCTGCCCATCGCGGCGACGGCGATCAGCAGTTCGCCCCGGTCGTCCAGCACCGCCGTGTAGGTGCCCGTCGGCCCGTCGAGCCGCAGGACCGAGCGCACGTCCACGCCCGCCGCTTCTGTCTCGCGCAGCAGCAGGTCGCCGTGGGGGTCGCGGCCCACCGCCGTGATCAGGCGGGTGTCCACGCCCAGCCGCACGAGGTTCTCGGCGATGTTGCGGGCCACGCCGCCGGGGGCCTGGGTGCCTGTGCCCGGATTGCTGGTGCCGGGTGCGGCGGGCGCGAGCGTCCGGGCCTTGATGTCCATGTTCGCCCCGCCCACCACCATCACGTAGGGGGCGGCGTCGGGGGCCACCACGTAGCCGCGCCCCAGCAGCGCTCCCTTGCGGATCAGGTTGCTGACATGCACATTGACCGCCCCGCGCGAGGTCCCCAGCCGCCGGGCCAGTTCCTCCGGCGTGCTCAGCGGGGCTTCGCGGATCAGGGCCAGTAGGTCGCGTTCGCGGTCGGTCAGGGGCGAGGGCATGGCTTAATCAGAATAAGCCTCTTGTGTGCGCTTAAGCAAGGGGTGAGTCCGGCCTCGTCGCCTCCCACAGCGCCAGCGTCTCCTGGGCCTCGTCCACGTGCATTCCCTCGACCAGGGCACCCCGGTAGGTCGCCACGCTGCGCCCCCCGGCCCGCGCCTCGGCCCAGGCGGCGATCAGGCCCCGCGCCGCGTCCGCCTCGGCCTCCGACACGCCAAAAGCCCGGTTGGCGATTTCCACCTGGCCGGGATGAATGACCGTCTTGCCGGAAAAGCCCAGGGTGCGGCCCTGCCCACACTCGCGCCCGAAACCCTCGGGGTCGCGCACATCGTTGTACACGGCGTCCAGGGGCACCTTGCCGTGGGCGCGGGCGGCGAGCACCACCGCCGAGAGGGCGTGCAGCAGGGGCGTCCGGGAAGGGCCGGGCCGGGTCCGCAGCGCCCGCGCGAGGTCGTTGGCCCCCACGATCAGCCCCGCCACCCCGGGCGCGGCGGCGATCCCGGCGGCCCGCAGCACGCCGGTCGGCGTCTCGATCATGGCCCAGAGGGGTACGCGAAGGTGGAGGTCGCGCACGGTGACCGCGTCCTCCACCTTGGGGAGCACCAGCCCCTCGGCTCCGGCCCGCAGCGCCAGCTCGCGGTCGGCGTGTTCCCAGGGAGTGCCCAGCCCGTTGACCCGCACCAGCACGGGCACCCGCCACGGCGTCCGCAGCGCGGCGGCCACATTCTCACGGGCCGCGTCCTTGTGCTCGGGCGCGACGGCGTCCTCCAGATCGAGAATCACGGCGTCTGCCCCCAGTGTGCGGGCCCTGTCGATGGCGCGGGGCTTGTCGCCCGGCACGTACAGCACCGAGCGCCAGGGCCTAGCGCTCACGCCGCGCCTCCTCCCGGCGGCGGGACCGCGCCGCGCTCGACGCGAGCAGGAAGGGCAACAGGGCCAGCAGGAAGCGCAGGGGGCGGGGCATGGAGTCAGGTTACCCGTCTGGAGGGCGCACGTTCAGACCAGCGCACCGCCGGGCACGGGCCACGGTCAGAGCCCGCTCCTGCAGCCTGAAGGTGGTCTCCCGGTTCTCAGGCCAGCACCCGGCGGCCTGGCCGTGGTCTGCGGTCTCCTCGATCTCGGGGGGTGGACGGAAGGCCGGGCGATGCAGCTCCAGACCTATTCCAGTCCCAGGCTTATCCCAGCCCCCAGATGCTCGCCGGGGCCAGTTCCAGCACGTTTCCGGCGGGGTCGTGAAAGTAGAGGCTCTCGCCCCGGGTGCCCCAGGCGTAGCGGGTGACGGTCAGGCCGTGGCCCTCCAGCCTCGTCTGCCACGCGTCCGTCTCCTCGCGGGGAATGGCGAGGCAGGCGTGTCCGCCCGGTTTGCCCGCGTGCGGGGGCACGTCGCCGGGCTGGGCGCTGGCCTCCGGATGGAAGATCAGCAGCATGGAGCCGCTCAACCGGTAGAACAGGTGCCGCCCGGCCACCTTGCCGTACAGCGGGAGGCCGAGCACCTCCGAATAGAAGGTCTCGGCCCGGCCAAGGTCGTCCACGTAGAGGCAGGTTTCGAGGGCACGCATGGGGAGAGCTTAGAGCCGCCAGCTTCCAGCAGCCAGCCAAATAAGCTGGGAGCTGGCGGCTGGCCGCTTCCTTTACGGCAGCAGCAGGCGCGGGGTCGGCCCCGGTCCCAGGGCGCGGCGCTGCACCTCGCGCAAGGTGGCCTCGCCGCTCTCCTGTACGCCGTGGCGCCGGAAGGAGGTCGCCAGGCTCTGGGCGTCGCGGGCGAGCAGGTCGCGGAAATGGGGATTTTGGCGGGTGGTCAGTTGCGGAAAGTCGATGATCGTCACGGTGTTCTCCCACCACAGGAGGTTGTAGGTGCTGTAGTCGCCGTGGGCGTAGCCCAGCCGCAGCATGTGCGCCATGCCGGACAGGGCCTGGTCCCAGGCGCGGCGGGCTTCTGCGGGTGTCAGGGCGGCCTCGCTCAGGCGGGGGGCGGGCTGGTCCTCCTCCCCGATCAGGCGCATCAGGACGGCGGGGGCGGCCGCGCTGTAGTCGAACGGTGATGGGCCGACCAGCGGTTCGGGGACGCTCAGCCCCGCCTCCCAGAGGTGCCACAGGTGCGCGTACTCGGCGCAGACCCAGCCCTGGTGCAGCATCTCCAGGCCCTTGCGGCTGCGGCCCGCCATCGCCTTGGCGGCCCGCGCGTCGGGGACATACACCCCGGCGCGGTAAACCTCGTCGCGCTGGAAGGAGCGGGCCTGCAGGTCGCGGTAGAGCTTGAGCAGCAGCGTGCCGCGCGGCCCACGGGCGACGTAGGCGGTGGCTTCCTTGCCGCTCCCCAGTTCAGCGACGACCTCGTGAACGTGGCCCAGGGCCTTGAGCCGGGCGATCACGTCGTCCTCGGGGGTGTCGTCTCCCTCGGCGATCAGGGCGGCGACGCGGCGGCGGCCCTGGGGGGCACGGCGTGGGCGGCGGAATTTCTCCTCGCCGGGGGCGTCGTCCCCGTAATGGCGGCCCTTCATGGGCGCCTCGGGGGTTCAGGGGGCGGTGGTGGCCAGAATGGTCCAGAGGGAAGATGCAGCACAGCGGCTCCTGTCGGGTCGGGCGGGGGCGGCGGGGGGGGTCCCCTGGGTCGCGGTCCGGCGGACAATCGGGTTGTCGGTCATATGCAGCACCTCCTCTCGGTGATGCGCCCACCGTAGCAGGCAAATCGGGCCGCTGCCACAGTTCGCAGGAGCGCTAGGCCATCACGCGTAGGGGTCTTTTGGACCGCCGCTGACCTGCCGTCCAGTGCCCTTCTTCCGTCCAGTGCCCTATCGGTCAGTCTTTCCACTCCGCCACCGGGATGAAGTCCACGCCCTCGGTCTCGGTCCCGGTCACCCGGTAGCGGCTGTCGAAGCGCACGACGAGTTCGCCCCGGTCGAAGTGCCCCGGGCTGATCACCGGCTTGCGGAACAGGTAGCCGCCCCCGTCGTCCGCGCCGATATGGGCGGCCTTGGTGAAGCGGAACTCGACCACCTCGCCGTGCCCGCGCGTGCGCACCCGCACCCGGAAGGTGCCGGGGTCGTCCTGCCGCACCAGGGGATGCCCGGAGGGGGTACGCCGGAAAAGACTGAACATCACAGCACCTGCATCAGCCGGGTCAGCAGCCGCACGTGGTCGGGCCAGCGGTCGAGCCGGACGTGCTCGTGGGCGGCGTGCGCCCCGTCGCCGGGTGCCCCCAGTCCGTCCAACGTGGGGCACAGCGGCGCGGTGAAGTTGCCGTCGCTGCCGCCGCCGACGACCTCCCCCGTGACCTCGAAGCCCAGTTCGCGGGCGACCGCCTGCGCCTGTTCGAAGAGGCGGTCGGTGCCGGGGCCGCGCTCGAAGGGCGGGCGGTTGAGGCCCCCGGTGACGGTCAGGGCCACGCGGGGGTCCTGCGGTTCCAGGCCCCCCATGCCCGCCGTCACCCGCTCGGCCTCGGCCAGGGTCGCCACCCGCACGTCGATGTCCAGGGTGCAGGCCGCCGGAATCACGTTCACGGCCCCGCCCCCGGCGATGCGCCCGACGCTCACGGTGGTCCCCACCTCCGGGCGGGCCAGGGCCTGCGCGGCGAGGACGGCGCGGGCGGCCTCGGTGACCGCGCTCGCGCCCTCCTCCGGCTTGTTGCCCGCGTGCGAGGCGACCCCCTGAAAGTGCAGGTGAAAGTCGCCCACCCCCTTGCGGCCCACCTTCAGCGCGTGGGTGTCGGCCACGGGGGGCTCGATCACCAGCACCGTGCGGCTCTCCCGGGCGGCGGCCTCGATGTGGGCGCGGCTGCCCGGGCTGCCGATCTCCTCGTCGGGGGTCAGCAGCAGCACCACGCCGCCGCGCGGCCACCCGCCCTTCAGCGTTCGCAGCGCGTGAAAGGCCCCCACCAGTCCCGCCTTCATGTCGTAGGTGCCGGGGCCGTACACCCGGTCGCCCTCCACCCGCCACGGCATCGTCGCCAGCGTGCCGTGCGGCCAGACCGTGTCCGCGTGCGCCAGGATCAGCAGGGGCCGCGCCGCGCCCGTCACCCCGAAGGCAAAGCGCCGGGTCCCGCCGGGCAGGTGCTCGACCGCCGCGCCGAGGTCCAGTGCCCAGGCTTCGGTCACGTCCATCACCCGGGCGACGGCGGCGGGATCGGTGGAGGGCGATTCGGTCTCGGTGAGCACCCGCAGGTCGTCCAGCAGGGCACTCAGGTCCGGGGCAGGAGGCAGGGGGGTCATCCTGCCCATGCTACGCGCCCCCGCCGGGATGCAGGGCGGGGGCGCGGGAGAGGTCTGGGCGCAGTGGGGGCCGGGCGTCTCAGGTCAGCAGCGCGACCTGCCGGGGGTCGGCCTGCACGGTGGCGCGGCCCTTGAGATACAGGTCGTTGAGCGCCTGCGGTCCGAAGATGCGGGCCAGCCGGGTGCTGGTCAGTTCGATGGTGGTGGTGGTGGTGGTGCTCACCGCCTGGGCCGACCGTCCGGGGCGCAGCCGCACCCGCACGACGTCGAGGGTGCCCGGGACCCAGGTACACGACAGTTCCTGCATGGGGGGACCTCCTGAAACTGGGGCTGACTGAAACTGGGGCTGAAGCTGGGGTCTTGGGCCTCTGCCCGGACTGGGCGGGGGGGCCCTCCGGTCCTTCCGGTGTCTCCAGCGTAGGTGGCGTCACTGAGCCGGGCGGTCAGTCGGGCCGGAAGCCGCCTTGAGCCCCGGTTCACGAGACGGTCCCGCCCCAGGCGCTTTGGGCGCAGCGCCCCTGTACCTGGCTGGCTGTGCCTGGCTGCCTGTGCTTGGCTTGCCCGGCTGTGCTTGACTGCGGCATGTCACACCCCGGTCCCGTGCCGCCCGGCCCCGAGAGCCTGCTCGCCCTTCAGTTCCCCTCCGACCCCCAGGTCAGTCCGGACGGGGAGCGGGTCGCCTACGTCCTGACGCGGGTGGACGAGGAAGACCCCAGGAAGGCCGACTCCGACTTTCCCAGGCCGCGTTACCGCTCGGCGGTGTGGCTCGCGGGCGGCGGGGAGGACGCCCGGTCCATCACCCAGGGCGAGGGCCGCGACACCTCGCCGCGCTGGTCGCCGGATGGCACCGCGCTCGCTTTCGTGCGCGAGGGCGGCGGCGAGAAGGGCCAGCTCTTCGTGCTGCCGCTCGCGGGGGGCGAGGCGCGGCGGGTCACCCGTTTCCGGAACCCGGTGCAGGACGTGCAGTGGAGCCCGGACGGCCGCTGGCTCTCCTTCCTGACGGCCGCCGACGACGAGGACCGGCGCGACGAGCGCGGCGAGGCCCGCGTGATCACCCGCCCGCGCTACCGCTTCAACGGCCGCGACTGGCTGCCCGAGCGCCCCGCCCGGCTGTGGCGCTACGACGTGACCGGCGAGCGGCTGGAGGAGTGGCACGCGCCGGAGGTCGAGGTCACCGGCTACGCCTGGCTTCCCGACAGCTCCGGCGTGCTGCTGATCTCCTCCCAGAGTGAGATGGACGCGGCGCAGTGGCGGCAGGAGGTCTACCGCCTCGCCCACAGCGGCGAGCGCGAGCAGGTGACCCGCTGGAACTCCGCGGTGCAGGCGGTCGTGCCGCACCCCGACGGCGAACGCTTCGTGATCGTGGGTCGGCCCGAGGGCAAGGGCAGCCCGGAGGACGCCCACCTCTTTCTCGCAGGGCCGGGCGGCGAGTGGCGGCGGCTGGACGTGGGCTGGGACTTCCCGGTGGGCAACATCGTGGGCGGGGACATGCACGTGGGGGCCTTTCCCGCGCAACCAGTGTGGCTGGATGACCAGACCCTGCTCGTCAGCAGCACGGTGGGCGGCTCGTGCGGCCTGTTCCGGGTGGGGCAAGGCGGCACGGTGACCGCGCAGGACCACGACCCGGAGGGCGTCATCCCCGCCTTCACCGCGCGGGGGGGCGGCGTGGCCCTGATCCGCGAGCGGGCCGACCGCTTCCCGGAGGTGGAGCTGAACGGGGAGCGGGTCACCGACCTGAACGCGGCGCTCCCCTTCGCCCCCCGCACCCCGCAGCGCGTGACCTTCACCACCGAGGACGGGCAGGAGGGCGAGGGCTGGGTGCTGCTGCCGGAGGGCGAGGCGCGGGTGCCCGCCGTCCTGACCATTCACGGCGGGCCGCACACCGCCTACGGGCACGCCTTTACCCACGAGTTCCAGTTGCTCGCGGCGCGGGGCTACGCGGTGTGCTACAGCAATCCGCGCGGCAGCGTGGGCTACGGGCAGGCGTGGGCGTCGGCGATCCACGGGCGCTGGGGCACGCCAGACATGGCCGACCTGCTGGCCTTTTTCGACCGCTGTCTGGAGGCGCACCCCCAGCTCGACGGCGAGCGCAGCGCCGTGATGGGCGGCAGCTACGGCGGTTACATGACGAACTGGATCACCGGGCACACGGACCGCTTCGCGGCGGCGATCACCGACCGTTCGATCTGCAACCTGCTGTCGTTCGGGGGTACCTCCGACATCGGGCTGCGCTTCTGGGACGACGAACTCGGCCTGAACTTCCACCGCTCGGCGGACGCCCTGCGGCTGTGGGACATGAGCCCGCTGAAGTACGCCGAGGCGGTGCGGACACCCACCCTGATCGTCCACTCGGTCCTCGACCACCGCTGCCCGGTCGAGCAGGCCGAGCAGTGGTACGCCGCCCTGCACCTGCACGGGGTGCCCACCCGCTTCGTGCGCTTTCCCGGCGAGGACCACGAGCTCTCGCGCTCGGGCCGCCCGGACCGCCGCCTGAAACGGCTGGAGGAGTACCTGGGGTGGCTCGACCGCTGGCTGGGAAAGACGGGGGAAGCCGGGGCGTAAGCCTGCCCCCCCCAAAGGAGAAGGGCCGGGGGTTGCTTCCCGGCCCTCTCTGCATTCAGGCGTCGGCCCTCAGCGGTGATTACTCCTCGTCGCGGCGCTTGTTGCCCCAGCCACGGTCGGCGCGGGGGCGCGGGCGGAAGGTCTGGTCGCCCGTGTCGCCACCCTCGCGGGGCCGGAAACCTCCGCCACCCTGACCACCCCGGTCGCCACCCTGGAAACCGCCGCGGTCCTCGCGGGGCCGGAAGCCGCCCTGCCCGCCGCGGTCGCCGCCCTGGTAACCACCACGGTCTTCACGGGGCCGGAAGCCGCCACCCTGACCACCCCGGTCGCCACCCTGGAAACCGCCGCGGTCCTCGCGGGGCCGGAAGCCGCCCTGCCCGCCGCGGTCGCCGCCCTGGTAACCACCACGGTCTTCACGGGGCCGGAAGCCGCCACCCTGACCACCCCGGTCGCCACCCTGGAAACCGCCGCGGTCCTCGCGGGGCCGGAAGCCGCCCTGCCCGCCGCGGTCGCCGCCCTGGTAACCACCACGGTCTTCACGGGGCCGGAAGCCGCCACCCTGACCACCCCGGTCGCCACCCTGGAAACCGCCGCGGTCCTCGCGGGGCCGGAAGCCGCCCTGCCCGCCGCGGTCGCCGCCCTGGTAACCACCACGGTCTTCACGGGGCCGGAAGCCGCCACCCTGACCACCCCGGTCGCCACCCTGGAAACCGCCGCGGTCCTCGCGGGGCCGGAAGCCGCCCTGCCCGCCGCGGTCGCCGCCCTGGTAACCACCACGGTCTTCACGGGGCCGGAAGCCGCCACCCTGACCACCCCGGTCGCCACCCTGGAAGCCGCCCCGGTCCTCGCGGGGCCGGAAGCCGCTCTGCCCGCCCCGGTCGCCGCCGCCCTGGGTGCCCTGGCCCTCGCGCAGTTCGCGCATCTCGCGGCGCAGGCCACGGATCTCCTTGCTCTGGGCCTCGAGCATCTCCTTGATCTCGGCGAGCATCTCGATCAGGTCGTCGGCGTCGATGTACTCGTCGCCTTCCTCGTCCCCGTCGGCCTCGGTCTCTTCCGCTCCACCGAGGCTGGCGGCCAGCACGCCCTCCTGCTCGTCTTCCTGGGCGTCGAGCACGGGGTCCTCGTCGGGCTCGCCCGCGAGTTCGGGGAGGATGTCCCGCAGTTCGTCGGGCGTCTGGTCGTGGCTGAACTGCCCGGAGGTGGGCTGCTCGGACGCGGGCTGCTGGGCCCCGTCCTGGGTCGTCGCCGCGTCGTCCGTGAGGTGCGGTCTGGTGTCGTCGGTCATGGTGATCCTTTCCCTGGGGGCACGCGGGGACCGGGTGTCGGCCGCCTCCGCCGTCCCGCAGGCGTACCCCCGAGTCTAGCATCCGGGCCGGGGGAGGCTTCCGGCGCCGCCACAGGTCTCAGCGCAGGTCTCGGTACAGGTCTCAGCGCCGCAATCAGTGCCGGAATCAGCGCCGGAAGAGTGCCCGCAAGACCGGGTAAGCGATCAGGTGCGTGACCACCCCGGCCAGAGCGCCGAGCAGCAGCGCCAGCAGCGGGTTGAAGCCCGATCCCAGCCACAATCCGATCCACAGGAAGGTTCCCAGGCTGCTCGCACCCATGATCGAGAAGCGCCGCGCCGTGTCCTCGGGCCGCCAGGCGTTGAAGTCCATGGCCCCAGGGTGCCACGCCCGGCCCACCCGGGTGTCCCACACGGCGTCAGGGGTCACGGTCGGGTCAGGGGCCTTGCCTATACTCGCCCCCATGAAGCGTGCCCTCCTGCTGCTCTCGCTGCTCGCGGCCTCCACGGCGTGCGGCCAGGGTGCCTCCCGCACCGTCACCATCGGCCTGGGGTACATCCCCAACGTGCAGTTCACGCCCTTTTACGTGGCGGACAGGCTCGGGTACTACCGCGCCGAGGGCGTCAACGTGAAGTTTCAGCACGGTTACGTCTCCGAGCTGATGCCGCTGCTGCTGCAGGGCAAGCTCGACTTCGTGGTGGGTGACCCGGAGGACGCCGTCTTCGCCCGCAACCAGGGTGCCCCGGTGCGGTACGTGATGGCGATGTACCAGAAGTCGCCCGTGACGGTGTTCAGCACGGAGCCCCTGAACCGCGCCGCCGACCTCAGGGGCAAGACGCTGGGGATTCCCGGCACCTTCGGCAGCAGCTACGCGGCCACCCGCGCCCTGCTGGATTCGGCCGGGCTGCGCGAGGGCCGCGACGTGCGGCTGGCGAGCATCGGCTTCACGCAGCTCGAGGCGGTGCGGGCCGGGCGCGTCGACGCCGCCGTGGGCTACCTCAACAACGAGGTGGTGGGACTGCGGGGAGCCGGGGAGCGGGTCTACACCCTGGACCTCAGCGCGGCCTACCCGATGGTGGGGGTCGGCCTGATCACCCTCGACAAGACGCTGGGCGGCGACCTTGCCCGCAAGGTCGTGCGGGCCTCGCAGCGCGGGCTGAAGTTCACGGTGGGCGACCCCGCGCGGGCCTTCCGGCTGGCGCAGCCGGTGTTCGGCAGCGGGGGCGGCAGCCTGGAGGTGCTGCGGGCCAGCGTCCCGCTGATGCAGGGCGCCTATACCCGCGCCAACGGCCTGGGCGCCAGCGACCCCGCCGCGTGGACCAAGGCCATCGCCGCCCTCGTCAAGCAGGGCAGCCTTCCCGCCGGGGCCAGGGCCAGCACTTTTTACACCAACAGCCTGATCAGCAAGACGCTGCGGTGACGGGCGCGTGAGGCGCTGGCTTCCCGCCCTGCTCGCCGCCCTGCTGGTGCCGGGGCTGGCGGGCTGCACCTTCGTGAGCACCCCGCGCGACGCGGCACAGTGGACAACCACCGTGCACGGCGTCACGGTGACCTGGCGCTGGGTGGTGCCGGGGGCCCTCACGCGGCGGGGCGACACGCCCTACGCCGGGTACGCCCTGACCCTGCCGCTGGCGCAGGGCTGCGTGGTGGACATCGACCCGGCCCTGTCGCGCCACGACCTCGTGCGGGTGGCGGCCCATGAATACGGCCACTGCGCGGCGGGGCGGTATCTCCAGCTCGGCGTGGCCGACCCGCAGGGCCTGGGTGACTACCACCGCGGGCTCGGGGAGCAGTGGCCCGAGCGCTACGCCGAGGCTTATCTCGCGGCGTGTGGCGGCAGCTTGAGGCCCCTGGGGTGGTACGACCTCACGCAGGCCACCTGCGCCGAGGCCCCGGACCCGCGCACCTTTTCCGGCGAGCGAACTGGGCCGGAGTAACGGCGCAGACGGAAGGCTTGGCGGCCGGGCCACTGGGTGTCAGCACCCGGGGGAGCCCGGGTCGAACCTCGGCTCCCCGGTCCTCCTGGCCTACTCGCTCACCTCGTAGAACGTCTCCTCGGTGATGCGCTCGGGAAACTTGCGGATGAAGTCCACCGTGCTCAGCGCTTGGCTGCGGTGGCAGCCGATGGCCCGCAGCTTGCGGGTGACGTGCCGGGTCACGTCGCGCCGCAGATTGGGGGCCAGCCACGCCGCCCGCAGGTCCTCGCGGTCCGGGGGCGTGGGGCTGGCGTAGTACCACAGCCGGGGGCGCTCGCCGGGTGGGAGGGCGTCCCAGGCGGCCTTCACCGCCCGGTGGGTGGTCACGTGGTCGGGGTGGCCGTTGCTGCCGTTGGGCGGAAAGGTCAGCACCGTCCCCGGCCGCAGCCGGGTCATCGCCTCCCGCGCGACTTCCACCAGCGCCTCCAGGGGCTGGTCTTGCAGCTCCTTGTCGGGAAAGGTGTGCTGCTCGTGGACGCTGCCGGGGTGGGTGGTCAGGCCGATCTCGTCCAGGCAGGCCCGCAATTCTGCCGCCCGCATCCGGGCGAGTTCCTCCGGGCCTTCCGCCAGCCCCAGGGTGCGCCCCGCCTCGCCGCGCGTGAGGGTCACGAGGCCGCAGGGGTGGCCCCCTTCCAGCAGGTCCATCAGGGTTCCGGCGGCCCCGTAGACCTCGTCGTCGGGGTGGGGCACGATCAGCAGCAGCTTGAGGGGCTGGGTCATGCGGGCCAGGATAGGGCGGCCTAGGCGCGGTGGCCGATGTGGGCCGTCCCCGCGCCGGGCCAGGATGGGGGCGTGACCGAGCTTCCCTTCACCCTTCGCCCACCCCGCAAGCCGCAGGACTACCCGGCCCTGGCCCGCGTGCGCTCGGCGTTCGATCCCGAATGGCCCGTGACGCCCGAGCTGCTGCGCGTCTGGGACGGGGCCCTCGACCCTGGCCTCTTTCACACCGAACTCGTGGCCGAGCGCGGCGGCGAGGTGGTGGCGGGCGGGCAGATCGGCCACGACGACTTCGCCTTCGAGGAATGGCGCTACTGGGGCGGCCTGACGGTTCACCCGGACGCGCGGGGCCGGGGCATCGGCTCGGCGCTGTACACGGCGCTGCTGGAACGGGTCCGCGAACGGGGCGCCCGCGAGGTCCGCACCATGCTGACCGACCAGCCCTGGCACGCGGCGGGCCGCGCCTTCGTGGAGCGCCGGGGCTTCCGGGTCGCCTGGGAACGCTACGAGTCGCGGCTGCACACGGCAGACGCCGACCTCGGGGCGTTCGGGGGATTGCTGGAGGGGGTCGCCGCGCAGGGGGTAGAACTGCGCTCGGTGGCCGACCTCGCCGCCGATTCCCAGCGCGACCGCCGATTGTGGGAACTCGACTGGCGGCTCTTTCAGGACGTGCCGATGGGCAACACCCTGACCCGCCGCCCGCTGGAGATGTGGCTCAGGCAGGAGCTGGACGACCCCACCTTCGCCCCGGAGCTGTCCTTCGTGGCCGTGCGTCCGGGACTGGACGACCCCCTCACCGGGCCGTACGTGGGCTACTCCACCCTGATGCGGAACCCGGCGGGCTTCTACGTGATCGGGATGACGGGGGTGCGGCGCGGGGACCGGGGGAGGGGCATCGCCAGGGCGCTCAAGGTCGCCGCGATGCGGGCCCTCGCGGGGGCGGGCGGCGGTGAGATTCGTACCTTCAACGACAAACCGAACGCCGCGATGCTGGAGATGAACCGCGCCCTGGGCTTTCGCCGGGGACCGACCCACCTGCGCTACGAGCTGCACCTGGGGGCAGACCTGGGGGAAGGGGCATGAGGGTCCGCGAGGCGACCGACGCCGATTTCCCCGCGCTGGCCGAGGTGCAGGGCGCCGCATGGCCCGGGCACGCCACGACCGCCGGGACGCTGGCGCACGAGGACGCCGACCTGCGGCGGCACCCCGTCGGGGCCCACCTGTGGCGGGTGGTGGAGGGGAGGCCGCTATGACCTCTCAGGAGAGGACATTCGCCGCCCGCCCGGCAGGGGAAACCGACTGGGACGCCGCCGCGCGGGTCTGGACGCTGGCCTGCCCGCACGACCCGGTCAGCGGCAGCGACCTGCGCAAGCGGGACGCCGAGCAGCGCGGCTGGGGGTATACGGCGTTCACCCTGGTCGCCCTCGCCGGGGCCGACGTGGTGGGGGTCGCCAGCGTGTACCAGAATCCCGGCGCCTACCACCCGCACCGCTTCACGCTGGAACTGGCCGTCCATCCCGGCTGGCAGGGGCGCGGGGCGGGGCGATCCCTCTGGGCGGCGCTGTTGCCCCGGCTGCGGGCGGTGGGAGCGCAGGGGGTCCGCACCCTCGCCCGCGAGGACCATTCCATCGCGTCCGGCTTCCTGACCCGGCGGGGCTTCACGCCGGGCCAGCGGTACTTCACGAGCAGCCTCGACCTCACGACCTTCGACGAGGCGCCCTTTCGCGACCGGCTGGCGCGGGTGCGGGCGCAGGGGGTGCGGGTGCGGAGCCTGACCGAGCTGCGGGCGGCGGGGACTCCGGACCTGACGGCCCGCCTCCACGCCCTGATGAGCGACGTGCGCCGGGACGTGCCCCGCGTGGAGCCCGCTACACCCCTCTCGCGGCAGGTGTTCGAGGAGGCGGTGCTGGGCGACCCCGCCCTCCTCCCGGAGGCCTACCTGATCGCCCAGGACGCGGGGGGCGAGTGGATCGGCCAGACGGTCCTCTTTCGCAGCGAGGCCAGCCCCGACCTGCTGACCGGCCTGACGGGCGTGACGCGGGCGGCGCGGGGGCAGGGCGTGGCGACCGCGCTCAAGCTGCACGCCATTCGCGCCGGGCGGGCGCTGGGCGGCACCCTGATCCGCACCGACAATGCCAGCGACAACGCGCCCATGCTCGCCATCAACGACGCGCTGGGCTTCGTGCGCGACCCCGCGAGCGTGAGCTGGACTCTGGAGCTGTGACGCTGACGGTGGCGGGAGCGCTAGCCTGACCGTCGCCCATGTCCGCCGCTCCCGCCCGCCCGCTGCTGCTCTCCATCGACTGGGACGCCTTGTCCGGCACCCGTGAACTGGTGTTCGACGCGCCGATCTGGGGCACCCGCGACCGCGAGGAAGACCGCGTGGAGGCGTGGCGGGAGCGTGCCCGCAGGCGCGGCGGCCAGGGCTGGGAGGGGCTGACCGCCGACTTCCCGCTCTACCCCGGCGGGGAGGCGCTGGAGCGCTACGCGGGCATTCCTGCCCACGTCACCCTGACGCACGCGGACGCCTGGGACTGGCTGGCGGCCTTTCCCGGGGCCGACGTGCTCAACGTGGACAGCCACCACGACCTCGCCAGCCTCAGCGGCGATCCCGCGCGGGTGCGGCCCGGCAACTGGGCCGGGTTGGCCCTCGCCTCGGGCCGGGTGCGGCGCTACACCTGCCTGTATCCCGCTTGGCACGCGGAAGTGCCCGTCGCGGAGGGGTACGACCTGGAGCGCACGTGGGGCGAGGTCGCGCCGCTGCTCGCGCCGGGCGTGCGGGACCGGGTGACCCTGCGCCGGATGGACGACCCCGCCGCTGGCCTCCCCGACCCCGCCGAGGTCGCGGCCCTGCTGCTGGTGCAGTCCCCCGCCTGGACGAGTCCGGCGCACGACCCGGCCTTCTTCCGGCTGGCGCGGAAGCTGAACGCCGCGCCGCTGACGCCGCCGCTGGACCGTTCGGCGGCCTGGTGACGGTGGGGGCAGGCTGTTTCCCCTCTGCCTGCTACCCTGGGCGCTGGCCCGCGACCTGTCCTGTCGCTGCGGCTGGAGGAAAGACGCCATGACCTATTCCGTCGTCGGCCGCCCGGTCATCATCCTGACCGCGCTGTACGCCCTGAGCATCCTGCTCGCCAACCTGACCCTGAACCAGTTCATTCCGCTGCCCCTGTTCGGGCTGCTCAGCGTGGGCACCATCTTCTTCGCGGCGGTGTTCACCCTGCGCGACCGGATTCACCGGGCGGGGGGCCTCCGGGCCGTTTACATCGCCATCGCGCTGGCGCTGCTCGTCAACACGGTGGCGGCGGTGCTGACCGACACGCCCTGGCGCTTTGTGGGCGCGTCCTTTCTCGCCATTCTGGTGGGGGAACTGGCCGATACCGCCGTTTACCAGCGCCTGATTCAGAGGAGCTGGTGGACCCGCGTGCTCGCCAGCAACGCGGTGAGCGTACCGCTGGATTCCGTTCTGTTCACGCTGCTGGCCTTCTGGGGCGACATGAGCAGCCGCGACATCGCGCAGATCATCTTCGCGGACATTCTCGCCAAGTACACCATCGCGGCCCTGTTCGCCCTGCGGGTGCGGCAGGTCAGCCGCGCCGCCGCCTGATGGAGCGCCCCGCCGACCTGCTGGGGACCATCGCCAATGCCCGCCCGGAGATGCCCACCGTCGTCGAACACGTGCTGGAGCTGCCCGAACTCTGCCCGAGGACGCGCAACCCGGCCCCCGGCTCCACCCTGACCCTGCGCTACGAGGCGGCGGGCCTGTTGCTGGAGCTGTTCAGCCTCGACCGCTACGTGGACGCCTTCGTGGGGCACGCGGTTGTGCGCGACATGGAGATGTTCGTGCAGGTGGCCGCGCAGGACGCCGCGAACGCCGCCGGGGTTCCTGTCACGGCGACCGCCGACGTGGGCCTCGTGGGGCTGCGCCAGCGCCAGCGGGTGACGGTGGTGGCCCGCCCGCAGCACCCGGCCGAACAGGGTCAAATGGAAGGGGAACGGGAGACGCCAGGACCGGGGGGCGGGTACGGTGGCCCATGACCAGATTCTCGGTTCGGGCACTGCTGGACAGACTCGGCGGATTCCGGCGGGAGGAACCGCGTCCCGGTCCGCCCCGCCGCCGCGACGAGGGCGAGGACGGCCCCGGCGTCCCGGTGCCCGTCGGCCCCCGCCCCCGCCGGGGGGGAGCCCAGGCCCGGCCCCCACAGGAAGAAGAGGAGGCCCTGGTGATGCCCCCCCTGCGCGGCTGAGCTTTCCCTACAGCCCCAGCAGCGCCTGGTAGCTCTCCACCACCGCCCCGCCCCAGACCAGCGCCACCACCGCCCCCAGCGCCAGGTAGGGGCCGAATTTGAGGCGGTTCTCGCGTTTCAGGGCGACCTGCACCAGCCCCAGCAGCGCCCCCGCGAACACGGCCACCATCACGGCCACGAGCAGCCGCTCCCAGCCCAGGAACGCCCCGATCACGGCGGCCAGTTTCACGTCCCCGAAGCCCATCGCGCTGGGGTCGTAGGGGGCGTCGTCCTCGCCCTCCAGCTCTGGCCGCAGCCACCAGTACGCGCCCGCGAGGAGGGCCACGGCACCCCCGGCGGCGAGCGCCCCCTGCACCATCACGATCAGGCCGGGGCCGAAGCCCGACCCCCCCAGCCCCACGCTGACGAGCAGGCCGCCCAGCGTGAGCAGCTCGGGCACCCGCACGACCCGCCGCGCGGCGAGGTTGACCCCCGCCGAGGCCAGCGCTGCCCCCACGCCCCACCACGGCCCCAGCCACGCGCCCACCAGCAGCGCGAGGGCGATCTGCTGATACCCGATGGGCGTTTCCGGAGAGCGCCGCTCGCGGAAGCGCCGCAGCACCCACGACCCGATCAGGTCGATGGTCACCAGCAGGCCCGCGCCCAGCAGCGCCCCCTGCACGGCCTCGGCGGGGGTGGGCAGCCCCAGACCCTCCACGGCCCCGGACCGCGCATTCAGAACGCTGAAGCCCACGCCCAGCGCGACGCCCGGCAGCGTCAGTTCGTCGGGAATGGTGGAGGTGTCGAGGTCAATGGCGCTCGCCACCAGCAGCAGGGTAAGCAGCACGCAGAGGCCCAGCGTGGCCCCGCCGTACAGCGCGAAGGGGTAGAGCGCGGCGATCACGGCGTAGCCCAGTCCGGTCAGCAGCTCCACCACTGGATAGCGGGCCTTGATGGGAGCGCGGCAGTAGCGGCATTTTCCCCCCAGGCTCAGCCACGACCCCACGGGCACGAGGTCGCGCGGAGAGAGCCGGTGGTCGCACGCGGGGCAGTGGCTGGGCGGAAAGGCGACGTTCTCGCCGCGCGGCAGCCGGTAGATCAGCACATTGGAAAACGACCCGACCAGCAGGCCGAGCACGCCAGCGAACACCACGAACAGCAGGTCGGGACTCACCCCGGAAGTGTAGGGGCCGGGGTCTTACAGGAGCCTGCCCTCCCTCCCTCCCCGCCTTTGACCGCGTTCCGAATGGGCCGGGTCCGGGCGGCGCCGGGTGCAGAGTGAGGCTGAGAGTTCGTCCCGCCCCTGCCTCCCCCCCCTCTTCCTGGAGATTCCCATGACCACTCTTCCCCATTCCTCCACCACACCCGCCCCGCAGCCTGCCCCGCCGCTTTCCCGCATCATCCAGGGCGGCATGGGCGTCGCCATCTCGAACTGGGTGCTCGCCCAGAGCGTCTCGCGCGCCGGGCAGCTCGGCGTGGTGTCGGGCACCGGGATCGACAACCTGCTCGTGCGCCGCCTTCAGGACGGCGACCCCGGCGGGCATGTCCGGCGGGCGCTGGGGCACTTTCCCGATCAGGAGTGGGCGGGGCAGGCCGTCACCGACTACTACCTGGAGGGGGGCCGCACGCCGGGGCAGCCCTACAAGCGGGTGCCCCTGCCCACGCTGACCAACCACCGCGTCGCGTGGCGGCTCGCCATCCTGGGCAGCTTCGTGGAGGTCTTTCTGGCCCGCGAGGGCCACGCCAGCCCGGTCGGCCTGAACCTGCTCACCAAGCTGCAACTGCACACCATGCCCGCGATGTACGGGGCGATGCTCGCCGGGGTGGACACCGTGATCATGGGGGCCGGGATTCCCCGCGAGGTGCCCGGCGCCCTCGACGCCTTCGCGCAGGGGCAGCCCTACACCTTCCGGGTGGACGTGAAGGGGGACGGCCCCGCCACCGCGCCGCTGACGCTCGACCCCGCCGACTACGGCTTCGGGGGTGTGAGCCTGCCGCGCCCGAAGTTCTACCCGATCATCTCCTCGCACGTGCTGGCGGGGGTGCTGACCCGCAAGGCGACGGGCAGCATCCAGGGCTTCGTGATCGAGGGGCCGACCGCCGGGGGCCACAATGCCCCGCCGCGCGGCCAGACCACCTACGACGCGTCCGGGCAGCCGGTCTACGGCGAGCGTGACCTTGCGGACCTCGCCGAGATGCGCAAGATCGGCCTGCCCTTCTGGCTGGCGGGCGGCAGCGGCAGCCCCGAAGCGCTGCGGCGGGCGCTCGACGAGGGGGCCGCCGGGATTCAGGTGGGCACCCTCTTCGCCTACTGCGCCGAGAGCGGCCTGCGCCCCGAGACGCGCGACCGCACCCTGGCCGCCGTGCGGGAGGGGCAGGCCAGCGTGTACACCGATCCGCTGGCCTCGCCCACCGGCTTTCCCTTCAAGGTCGTGCAACTGCCGGGCACCCTCTCCGAACCCGAGGTCTACGCGGCCCGCACCCGCGTGTGCGACATCGGCTACCTGCGCGAGTTCTACTGGCAATCGGAAGGCAAGACCGGCCTGCGTTGCGCCGCCGAACCCGTCGCCGACTACGTCCGCAAGGGTGGGGCGGTCGAGGACACCATCGGCCGCAAGTGCCTGTGCAACGCCCTGATGGCCGACGCGGGCCAGGCCCAGATTCAGAAAGGGGGCGAGGTCGAGCAGCCCCTGATCACCAGCGGCGACGATCTGGTCAAGCTGGCAGGCTGGAAATCCGGCTACAGTGCCGGGGACGTGATCCGCTACCTGCTGGGCGAGGGCACGCCGCAGAGCTGACCTGGAAAGAGGAGAGGGCGGCGCGGAAGTTCTCTGCGCCGCCCTCTCCCGTTCTCTGTCCTCAGTGCGCCCGGAAATGTCCCAGCTGCGGCACGTTGGGCCGCCACTCGGGCCGTGCCACGACCTCGCCGTAGAGGTCATATTCGTCGCTGTCCTCGATGCGGGCCTGCACGATGTCCCCGATGTTGACCGCGCCCGCGAAGTCGCCCGCGTACAGGTAGACCTGCCCGTCGATGCCGGGAGCGTCGCCCTTCGTCCGGCCGATCAGCTTCGTCCCTGGCGCGTCGTCCTCGTCGTCGTTGAACTCGTCCACGATCACGTCCAGCACGCGGCCCACCTTCTCGGCGAGCTTCTCGGCGCTGATGCGTTGCGCGACCTCCATGAAGCGGGCGAGGCGCTCCTGCTTGACGGCCTCGGGCACCGGATTCGGCAGGGCGTTCGCGTCCGCCTCCTCGACGTCCGAATACGGGAAGGCCCCCACCCGGTCCAGCCGCGCGTCCTCCAGAAAGGTCAGCAGTTCCTGGAAATCTTCCTCCGTCTCGCCGGGAAAGCCCACGATGAAGGTGGACCGGATCACCAGCTCGGGGCAGATTTCCCGCCAGCGCCGGATGGTGTCGAGCTGCTTGCCCGCGCCCGGCCGCCGCATCAGCCGCAGAATCCGGGGCGAGGCGTGCTGAAGGGGAATGTCGAGGTACGGCAGGATCTTGCCCGCAGCCATCAGCTCCACGATGCGGTCCACGTGCGGGTACGGGTAGACGTAGTGCATCCGCACCCACGCGCCCATCTCGCCCAGTTTCACCGCGAGGTCGGTGAGGTGCGCCCGGACCTGCCCGCCCTGGAACTCGGACTCGCGGTAACGCACGTCCACCCCGTAGGCCGACGTGTCCTGCGAGATCACCATCAGTTCCTTCGTGCCGCCCGCGATCAGCCGGAAAGCCTCGTACAGCACGGCGCCCGCGTCGCGCGACACCTGCCGCCCGCGCAGCTTGGGGATGATGCAAAAGGCGCAGGTGTGGTTGCAGCCCTCCGCGATCTTGACGTAGGCGTAGTGCCGGGGCGTCAGCCTCACCGAGGGGGCGAACACGTCGCCGTGACGGGTGGGCTCACGCTCGGGCCCAGGGCGCTCGGGCGTCTGCACGTCCGGCCGCATCCCCGGCGCGGCGACCGGCAGCAACCCGGTAAAGGCGTCTGTCTCCACGGGCAGCAACTCGCGCACGTAGCCCATCACGTCGTCCACGGCCTCGGACCCGGTGATCGCCGCGACCTTGGGGTGGCGCTCCAGAATCTTCTCGGGGCGCTCGCCCAGGCACCCGGTCACGATCACCTTGCCGGTGGCGTCGAGCGCCTCGCCGATGGCGCTGAGGCTTTCCTCCACGGCGGGCGTGATAAAGCCGCAGGTGTTCACGATCACGGCCTGCGCGTCCTCATAGCTGGGGGCCACCTCGTAGCCCTCGGCGCGCAGCTGGGTCAGGATGCGCTCGGAATCCACCAGGGCCTTGGGGCAGCCCAGCGAGATAAAGCCCACCTTGGGCGGCGTGAGTTGGGGGGCTGCCACGGGGGGCAGCGGGTTAAGTACGGTCATCGGGGTTCCTCCACGCGGCGCCGCTGCGTGTGGGGCACGCCGGGCGCGAGATTCGACCCGCAAGTGTACAGGCAGGGGCGGGACGGAAGGTAGGGCGGGCGTCACACGGCCGGGCCCGCACAGGCAGAGTTGATACACTCGGCCCCAGCATGAACGCCAAGGTCATCGTCGTCACATCGGGCAAGGGGGGCGTGGGCAAAACCACCACCACTGCGAACATCGGGGCGGCCCTCGCCAAACTCGGAGAGAAGGTCGTCGTCATCGACGTGGACGTGGGTCTGCGCAACCTCGACGTGGTGATGGGCCTGGAAAGCCGCGTGGTCTTCGACCTCGTGGACGTGCTGGAGGGCAAGTGCCGCCTCTCGCAGGCCGTGATCCGCGACAAGCGGGTCGAGTCGCTCTACCTGCTGCCCGCCTCCCAGACCCGCGACAAGGACGCGCTCGACCCCGAGGTCTTCAAGGGCGTGGTGCGGCAACTGATCGAGGAGGAGGGCTTTACCCGCGTCCTGATCGACTCGCCCGCCGGAATCGAGTCGGGCTTCAAGACCGCCGCCGCCCCCGCCGAGGGTGCGCTGGTGGTCGTGAACCCCGAGGTGTCGAGCGTGCGCGACGCCGACCGCATCATCGGGCTCCTGGAAGCCCAGCAGATTCGCGAGATTCGTCTGGTGATCAACCGCCTGCGCCCCAAGATGGTCGCGAGCGGCAACATGCTCTCGGAGGCCGACGTGCTCGAAATCCTGGGGGTCAAGCCCATCGGCATCGTTCCCGAGGACGACGGCATTCTGGTCAGCACCAACGTGGGCGAGCCCGCCGTGCTGGGCAAGTCGGTGGCGGGGCAGGCGTTCATGGACACCGCCCGGCGCATCAAGGGGGAGGACGTGCCCTACCCCAAGCTGGAGCAGGACCGGGGCTTCATGGCGGCGCTGCGGCGCCTGTTCGGGGGGGCCTGAGATGTTTTCGTGGATGAACAAGCGGCGCTCCAAGGAGACCCTCAAGGACCGCCTCGAACTCGTGCTGGCCTACGACCGCGCCCAGATTCCGCCCGGCAAGGTGGACGCGCTGAGAAATGACCTGCTCGAGGTGGTCAAGCGCTACTTCCCGGCGGGCAACAGCAGCGTGGAGGTCGAGCAGCGCGGCGATCAGGTCGTGCTGTCGGCCAGCATCTCGCTGGAGGAGGGGCCGGGCGGCACCGAAGGCACGCGGCGCGAGGGGTGACCCCGCCGCTGGCGGGCCGGGTGGTCCTCGTCACCGGCGCGTCACGCGGGCTGGGCCGGGCGACGGCGCTGGAACTCGCCTCGGCCGGGGCACACGTGGTCGTCACCGCCCGCAGCACGCGCGGCCACAGCACGGTGCCGGGCCTGCCGCAGACCACCGTGGACGACACCGCTGACGCCATCCGCGCGGCGGGAGGACAGGCCACGCCCCTGAAGTGTGACCACACCGACCCCGCGCAGGTGGAGTCGGTAGTTCGGCACATCGCAGAGCGGCATGGGCAGCTCGACCTGCTGGTCAACAATGCCTGGGGCGCCCATGACCGCGCGGCGGGGGGCGGCGCGGGTGGCGAGGTCTGGGACGAACCGCCGGAGCAGTTGCGTGACATGCTGCTGGCGGGAGCCTACAGCGATTCCCTGACCAGCCTGCTCTCGCTGCGGCACGTCATGGGAGGTCAGGGCCACGGCTTGATCGTCTCCACGACCTGGCATACCGACGAGCCGCCCGGCTGGCTCCCCTACGAGGTCAGCAAGGCGGCGAAAAACCGCCTCGTCTACGCGCTGGGCCACCAGCTGCGGGGGAAGGGCATCGCGGTCGTCGGGGTCGCGCCGGGCTGGATGCGGACCGAACTGATGCTCCAGCATCACACCGGGGCCGAACTCGCCGGGCAGACCGAGACGCCGCATTACGCCGCGCGGGGGGTGGTGGCACTGGCGACCGACCCCGACGTGGGGCGGCACACGGGCCGGGTCATGGACGTGGGCGAGCTGGCGGACCTCTACGGCTTTACCGATCTGGACGGGACGCAGCCGCAGTGGTACGCCCGGCGGCAGCGCCAGGAGTCTTAACCGCGTCCCCATGCTGGGCCGGTCCTCCGCTTTACTCGGTAAAGTACCCGGCATGGAATACCGCAACCTCGGCAGAAGTGGCCTCAAGGTCTCCGAAGTCTCGCTGGGCGGCTGGGTCACCTTCGGGCACTCGGTCCACGACGAACAGATGGTGCGCGACATCGTGATGAAGGCCTACGAGGAAGGCGTGAACTTCTTCGATCAGGCCGACGTGTATGCCCGTGGCCGCTCCGAAGAGCTGATGGGTGCCGTGCTGCGCGAACTGCCCCGCCACACGCTGGTGATTTCCAGCAAGGTCTACTGGCCCATGAGCGACGACGTGAACGACCGGGGGCTCTCGCGCAAGCACATCCTGCACTCCATCGACGGCTCCCTGAAGCGCCTGGGCACCGATCACCTCGACATCTACTTCGCCCACCGCTACGACGACAGTGTGCCGATGGACGAGATCGTGATGGCCTTTGATCAGGTGATCCGCGACGGCAAGGCGCTGTACTGGGGCACCTCGATGTGGCCCGCCGCCCGCATCGCGGAAGCGGTCGAGTTCGCCAGGGCCCACGGCCTGCACGCTCCTGTCACCGAGCAGCCCGAGTACTCCATGCTGCGCCGCGAGCGCGTCGAGGGCGAGATCCTGCCCTACACCGGGAAGGCGGGGGTCGGGCTGGTCGTCTGGAGCCCGCTGGCGATGGGCCTGCTGACTGGCAAGTACGACGAGGGCCGTCCCGAGGGCGCCCGCCTCACCGACAACGAGAACTGGAGCAAGAACTTCCTGACCGACGAGAACATCCAGAAGGTGCGCGACCTGAAGCCGGTCGCCGACGACCTCGGCATCACCCGCGCCCAGCTCGCGCTGGCGTGGATTCTGCGCCAGCCCGGCGTGAGCAGCGTCATCACCGGGGCCACCCGGGTCGGCCAGATCGAGGACACCGTGAAGGCGGCGGGCGTGCGGCTCACGGACGACGTGGTCACGCGCATCGACGAGATTCTGAACCGCTGAGGGAGGGTCCAGGCTCCGGCCTTCCCGGCAGTGGGGAGGCCGGGGCCTCTGCGCTATTCCGGGGTAGGCGGCGCCGGACACACCCGGTTGCGCCCGGCGCGTTTGGCCTGGTACTGGAACTCGTCGGCCTGCTCGGTGGCGGCGCGGACGTCGGCCTCGGCGGGGCCAGGGGCAAAGGCGTACCCCGCGCTGATCGTGAGACGCAGGCCGTCAGGGAGGGTCGGCCAGCTGTGCTCCGCGACGGCGCGGCGNACGTCGGCCTCGGCGGGGCCAGGGGCAAAGGCGTACCCCGCGCTGATCGTGAGACGCAGGCCGTCAGGGAGGGTCGGCCAGCTGTGCTCCGCGACGGCGCGGCGCAGGTGTTCGACCGTTTCAAGCGCCCGGTCCGGGGGGGTGCCGGGGTGCAGCAGCAGGAATTCCTCGCCGCCCCAGCGCACCAGCAGGCTGCCGGGAGAGGCCGCCTCCTGCAGTCGCCCGGCGACCGCCCGCAGCGCCTCGTCCCCGACCGCGTGCGAGTAGCGGTCGTTGACCCCCTTGAAGTCGTCGATGTCCAGCAGCGCGACGAGCAGCGGACCGCCGTGCTCGGGCAGGGTCAGCAGCCGGTCGTGCAGGCCCCGGCGGTTGAGCAGCCCGGTCAACGGGTCGTGGCGGGCCTGTTCCTCGGCGCGGCGGACGCTTTCCTGCCAGTCCTGGGCCTGGGCGCGGGCCTCACGCAGCTCGCGGAAGAGGTCGTCGTGCCGCTGTTCGATGACGGCCAGCCGCTCCAGGGTGGCGTCGGCCTCCGCGAGCGCCTCGCGGGTGGTCGCCAGGGCCGCTGGCAGGTCGCCGCCACGCTCGTGCAGTTCCGCGACGGCCCGCAGGAGGTTCTGGATGTCGCGGTGTCGGCCCTGCTCGTGGGCAATGGCGAGCGCCTCGCGGTAGTCCGCGTGCGCGGCGCCGAGCTGCCCCCGTGCGGCCTGCACCTCGGCCATCGCCAGCAGGGCGTCGAGGTAGGAGCGCTGCCCCGCCTCGTGGTGGTGGCGCATGGCGGCCTGGGCGTGCGTCAGGGCCTGATCGAGGCGGCCCTCCAGCACGCACAGCCGCGCCGCGTGCGCCTCGAGAATCAGGGCGATGATCCGGGAGGGAGAGTGGGACAGCGATGCCCGCGTCGCGGCGACCGCAGTCCAGGCCCGGTCGCGGGCCTCGGCGCCTGCATCCAGTCGGCCGCGTGCGTGCGCTCGCCGGGCCAGACCCAGGTAGGTCGCGGCCCGGTTCTCGTGAAGGAACGGCATCAGCATCTGCCGTTCCTCTGCCCCCAGGGTCCCCATCAGCTCCTCGAGCAAGTTGAGCTGGTGCAGCGCCTCGGCCGCGCGTCCGGCCACATGTTCCAGAAAGGCCAGATTGATGTGGCTGTTCGCCAGGTCCAGCTGGTCCCCCGAGGCGCGGGCCAGTCCCTGCGCCTCTTGCAGGTCGCGCCGCGCCCCGACGAGGTCTCCTGCCGTGAGCCGCACGATCGCCCGCCCGTTGTGAACCCGCGAGCGCAGCGCGTCCAGGCTGTGGCTGCGGGCAAGGTCGAGCGCCAGCGCGAGGTGGTCGAGGGCATGCTCGTGCAGGCCCCGGCCTTCCTCGATGGAGGCCAGCACCGACAGCGCGTCTACCACCAGCGCGGGGGCGTCCAGTGGCAGAGCCGTGTCCAGCGCGGCCTGCGCGAGCCGCTGCGCCGCTGTCAGGGTGTGGGCGCGGTAGTGCCGCGCCAGCGCGAGGAGTGCTGCCGCCCGCGTGTGGTCATCTGGCGCTCTCTCCAGCGCGGCGCGTAACGGTGCGGGGGCGTCCAGCAGCGCAGGCAGGGGAGAGGCGAACAGTTTCATGTGAAGTAGTTTGCCTCAGGATGTCTGTCTAGACCATCACACCCCCGTCACACCCTCTGGGGGGGCGCTGCACCTTTTGGCGCACGTGGGGACCGGGAAACGGCGCCTATGCTGGGAGCCGTGAGCGCCATCGAGACGCGGGAACTGCGCAAGGTCTACCGGGGCCGGGCGGTCGTGGACGGCCTGACCCTGACCGTGGAAGAGGGCGAGGTCTTCGGCTTTCTCGGTCCCAACGGGGCGGGCAAAAGCACCACCGTCAAGATGCTGCTGGGCCTGGTGCGGCCCACCGGGGGCGAGGTCCGCGTGCTGGGCGGCTCGCCCGACGACCCCGGCATCCGGGCCCGCCTGGGCTTCCTGCCCGAGCAGTTCCGCTTCCAGACCTGGATGACCGGCGAGGAGTTCCTGAACTTCCACGGGCGGCTGGCGGGGCTGGCGGCGGCAGAGGTGCGGACGCGGGTGCCGGAGGTGCTGGCCCGCGTGGGCCTCGCCGGGCGCGGGCGCGAGGCGCTGGGGGGCTACTCCAAGGGGATGCTGCAGCGGGCCGGGCTGGCGGCGGCGATCCTGGCGCGGCCCCGGCTGGTCTTTCTGGACGAGCCGACCTCGGCCCTCGACCCCATCGGGCGGGTGGAGGTGCGCGAGATTATCGAGGCGCTGCGCGGCGAGGGGGTGGCGGTCTTCCTGAACTCGCACCTGCTCGCGGAGGTCGAGCAGGTCTGCGACCGGGTCGCCTTTGTCAAGGCCGGGCGGGTGCTGCGCCAGGGCAGCCTGCGCGAGCTGACCGGGGGCGTGATTCCGGTGGAGATCGTGCTGGACACCCTCAGCTCCGAGCTGCGCTCCGCCCTCGCGCGGCTGGGCGAGGTGCGCCATGTGGACGCGAACGTGCCCGGCCGGGTGGGGCTGGAGCTGTGGGTCGAGCGCGAGGACACCCTCCCGGCCCTCGCGGACGCCATTCACGGGCACGGGGCGCGGCTGTACACCCTCAACCCCCGCCGCCCCGACCTGGAGACGATGTTCCTCGACCTGATGGACGGTCAGGTGCCCGCCGGGGAGGTCGCCCGTGCGTAACGCCCTCCTGATCGCGGAACTCTCGCTGCGCGAGGCGGTGCGCAAGCGGCTGGTCGTGGTGCTGCTGCTGCTCACCGCCGCCTTCGTCGGCTTCTACCTGTACGGGGTGTGGCGGCTGGAGTGGACCCTCGACCAGCGGGCCATCGACGCCGGGCTGGAGGGGCGCTCGACGACGGGCGCCGCCAATATCCCGGTGATGTACGCCGCGCTGTTCGGGATGTACCTCGTCTTTTTCCTGGGGTCGCTGATGGCGGTCCTCTCGACCGTGGGGGCGGTCAGCGCCGACGTGGAAAACGGCGTGATGCAGTCGGTGCTGGCCCGGCCCATCCGCCGCGCCGAGCTGGTTGCGGGGCGCTGGCTGGGCTTCACGGTGGTGAACGTAGGCTACGTGGCCCTGGTCAGCGCGGCGCTGCTGGGCGGGATCGCGGCCCTGACCGGCTTCGTGCCGCCCGACGCCCTGCCCGCCGTGGGGCTGATCCTGCTCGCCATCACGCTGCTCACGGCGCTGACGGTGCTGGGCAGCACCCTCTTTACCACCCTCGCCAACGGCATCGGCGTGTTCGTGCTGTACGGGGCGGGGTTCGCGGGCGGCATCCTGACCGCCATCGGCTCCTTTTCCGACAGCCCCACCCTGCTCACGCTGGGCCGCGCCGCCTCGGTACTGATGCCCACCAACTCGCTGTGGCTGGGGGCCACCTACCACCTCCAGCCCGAGGTGCTGCGGCAGCTCGGCGAGGCCACGCGCGGGGCCAATCCGCTGTTCAGCACCGAGCCCATCGTGCCGGGCATGGTGCTGTGGGCCGCCGTCTACGCGGCGCTGGCGGTGGCGCTGGCGATGTGGCGCTTCAGTCGGCGGGACCTGTAACCGCCCGGAAGGAAGCCGCCCACCGATCAAGTGTGGGCGGCCTCTGCGTTGGCTTCAGGTCGGGCGGGGCGGCTCGTCCGGCCGGGGCATCGCGTCGGGGATGGTGGGTTCTGCCGGGCCCGCGCGGTCGGTCGTGAAGTCGGGGCGGTTGTCGGGACCGGACCCGGCCGCGCCGTCCGTGGGGCTGGGGTTGGCCGTGTCGGGCGTGGGCGTTCCCCCGCTGGGCACCCGGCCCGCCTCCTCGCCTTCCTCCTGCGCCGAGAGTTCGGCGATCAGGCGCTCGCGGGCGCTGATCTCCTCGTCGACCCGGCGCAGGTCGTCCTGAATCCCGGAGAGGACCTCTGCGCCCTGCCCGGCGTGGTAGGCGCGGCCCAGGCGGGCATACAGGGTGTCGAGTTCACGGGTCAGGCCGAAGACCTCCATGCGCAGCCGCGCCGTCTGGGCCACTTCCTCGCCCCGGCGCTGCACCCGCTCGGCGCCCCGGCGAACCGTGTCGAAGATGTTGTCGAGCATGCTTCCATTCTCCCCCCCGCCCGGTGGGACGGGTGAGGGCGGGGTCAGCCGGGCTTGTCTCTCGCCCTCCCCAGGGGCCACACTGGGGCCACCGTGAACGCTGCTGAAACCCGTCTCCTGCTGGGGGCGCTCGACGACGCACTGGCCCGTGGACAGGGCGCCGCCCTCGCCACCGTCGTGGGCGTGCAGGGCAGCGCCTACCGCCGCGAGGGCACCCGGATGCTGGTGCTGGAGGGCGGCGAACAGGTGTGCATGCTTTCCGGCGGCTGCCTGGAGGCCGAGGTCGTGGAGGTCGCGCTGGGCGTGATCGCTGCGGGCGAGCCTGTCCTCACCCACTACGACCTCTCGGAGGACGCCACCTGGGGCCTGGGCATCGGCTGCGGCGGCAGCGTGGACGTGCGGGTGGAGCGGGTGGACCCCGCCGACCCCGTGACCGCCGGGTGGCTCGCGGCGCTGCGGGAGGGCCGGGCGGCGGCGCTGGTGGTGCCCCTGGCGGGGACCGGGCGCGTCCTCGTCCTGCCGGATGGGGGAGAGGTGGGCCACCTGCCCGGCGCCGAGCTGCACGCCTGGGCGGTGGGGGCGGCCCG
>NZ_JASNGB010000170.1 GCF_030271215.1 Deinococcus rhizophilus
CCTACGCGCCCACCCGGGCCGACCTCGCGGCGCTGCCGGGCTGAGGGAGGGGACTTCAGGACACCAGCCGCACGTCGTCGTGGTTCTCGGCCTCGAGCATCCTCACAAAGGCGTCGACGTACTGCGGGTCGAGTTGCCGCCCGGCCTGGGCCCGGAGTTCTTGCAGGGCCAGCGCCCGGGGCCACGCCGCCTTGTAGGGCCGCGTACTCGTCAGGGCGTCGTACACGTCCACCACGGCGAAGAGCCGGGCCGCGTCGGGGATGTCGTGCCCGCGCAGCCGGGCCGGGTAGCCGCTGCCGTCCCAGCGCTCGTGGTGGTGCCGCACGAGGTCGAGGGTCTCGGCAGGCAGGAAGTGCAGGTCCTGCAGCAGGTTGTACCCGATCACGCTGTGCGACTCGATAATGCGCCGCTCCTCGGGGTCGAGGGGACCGCGTTTGTGCAGCACCCGGTCGGGAATCGCCAGCTTGCCCAGGTCGTGCAGGTACGCGCCGCGCCGCAGGGCCGAGACCCGTTCCTCGTCCCAGCCCAGCGAGCGGGCAAGGCGCACGCTGGCACCCACCACGCGGGTGGTGTGGCCGCCCGTCTCGTCGTCGCGCCGCTCCAGGGCCGCGCCCAGCGAGCGCAGGGTGAGGTCGTTGGCGTCGCGGAGTTCGCAGATCGCCTCCCACTGCCCGAGCTGCGACCCGATCAGGCAGGCGCACGACTCCAGCATCCCGCGCTCGGCGGCGCTGAAGGGCGCTCCGGGGCGGCTGAACACCAGCAGGCCCAGGTCGTGCCCCCCACCTGTAACCGGCAGTGCCAGATGCTCGCCCCGCGCGTCCGGCGGCAGCAGCGCCAGCACCTCGTCCGCGAGCGCGTGGTCGGCCTGCACGCTGTGGCTGTCGCCCGCCGGGGAGATGGGCCGGTGCAGGTGCTCCGTGAACGCCCCCCGTGCCCCCAGCACCTGCGGGGTGCCGCGCACGTAGCCCACGTGGGCGAGGTGCGGCGTGAACTCCAGCCCGGCCACCAACGCCACCCCCGCTCGGACGATGTCCTCGGCCCGGTCCGCCTCCACCAGCCGACCGCTGCCCTCCTGAAAGGCCGCCGTGACCCGCCGCAGCCCGGCTGCCTCGGCCCTCAGGCGGCTGTCGCGCAGGCCCAGCGCTCCCAGGCCGCCCGCCAGCAGCAGGGCCCCCAGAAGTCCCGGCCACCCGAGTTCGCCCCCCCGCGCCGCCGACAGCAAAAAGGCCACCACGTACCCCACCAGCGGCGCCCAGCGCAGCGCCCCGCCCAGCGGCCAGGCCAGGGCGGCGAGGGCCACCGCTAGCCCGGCCAGCAGGCCAGTCTGACCCGCCAACGCTGCCCACAGCAGCCCGGCACCGCCAGGAATCAGCATCAGAGGGAGGAGCCGCCGCTGCACTGTCACAGCTCAAGTGTAAAGGCCAGCTCAAGATTTATTTGAACTGGATTCGATTTGTTAGAATTCCGTCAGAAAAATGACGGCGGTGGGGCGCTGGACACCCGGGGAGGTCGGCGGCACACCCCCCGACCTCCCCGGACGTTCCCTTCGGCGCTCAGGCGGGTTGCAGGTCCACCGGGCGGTTGTGGGCGTCCACGATGACCACGCGGGGTTCGAGGCGGCGGGCCTCTTCCTCGGTGAAGTTGCCGTACGCCGCGATAATCACGAGGTCGCCGGGGTGCATCAGGTGCGCGGCGGCCCCGTTGATGCCGATCACGCCGCTGCCGCGCGGGCCGCTCAGGGCGTAGGTGCTCAGGCGGTTGCCGTTGGTGACGTTGTAGATGTCTACCCGCTCGTTGGGCAGGATGTCGGCCGCATCGAGCAGGTTCTGGTCGATGGTCACGCTCCCGACATAGTCGAGGTCCGCCTGGGTGACGGTCGCGCGGTGAATCTTGGCCCTGAACATGATGCGTTCCACAGCCGGGCATTGTACGGGGTGGGGGCCCGGCGGGGCGTGAGGGGAGTCTTGATCTGCGGCCCCGCCTTCCCCACCCCGGCGGCACTTACTCCGGCGGCACTCACTCCGGCAGGGTGCCGTCCACGAACACCGTCTTCTGGTCGGTGTAATGCACCTGCCCGGCGGGAGCGCCGCGCGGTCGCCAGACATGCTTGATGCGCGTGTAGTCCACCGGCACGTTGCTGCTGCCCCGCGCCTTGGAGTGCGCCGCGGCCAGCCTCGCGGCATACAGGATGTCGGGCAGGTCGAGGTCGCGCCCGCCCGAGCGCACCAGGACGTGGCTGCCGGGGTACCCCTGCGCGTGGAACCAGTGGTCCAGGCTGCGGCCCAGCCGGTGCGTCAGCGCCGCGTTTTCCTTGTTGTTGCGCCCGACGAGCACCTCGAAGCCGCCGGGGGTGCTGAAGCGCATCCCGTAGGGACTTTTGCCGGGGCGCTCCTGCTGGAGGGTGGCCGAGAGCGCCTCCAGCTCCTCCAGCGTGGCCGTGTCGAGGTGCGTGAGGCGGGCGCTGGCCTCCCCCAGTTCCGAGCGCAGCCCCGGCTCGCGCTCGGCCAGCCGCTCGTAGACCTCCTCGCGGCGGCGGGCACGGGCGTAACGCTTCTCGGCGTTCTGCACCGCGCTGAGGCTGGGGTCGAGGGCGACCGGCACCTCCCCGCTGCCGTCGAAGGCGGGCAGGAGGGCAGAGGCGGCCCCCGGCCCGACGGTGTGCGCGTAGGCCATCAGCAGGTCGGCCTCGGTGCGGTCCTGCGCGGCGGCGTCCAGCCCGGCCTCGGCGCGGCCCACGTCCGCGAGCTGGTTGCCCAGCAGGGTCACCCGTTTGTCCAGCGGCTCGCGCAGGGCCTTGCGCAGCGCGGCGGCCTTTTCCAACCGGGCCGCCTCGCGGGCGCCGCCCTCCATCACGCCCTCGGAGACGCTGGGGTCGGCNTCCGCGAGCTGGTTGCCCAGCAGGGTCACCCGTTTGTCCAGCGGCTCGCGCAGGGCCTTGCGCAGCGCGGCGGCCTTTTCCAACCGGGCCGCCTCGCGGGCGCCGCCCTCCATCACGCCCTCGGAGACGCTGGGGTCGGCCACCAGCGACTCCACTGCCGCCAGCACCTGCGGCCAGCAGTCGCCGGGCGCCTCACCGGGGGCCACCCCCGCACGGCGCACGAGTTCGGCCGCCAGCAGGGGCCCCAGCCCGTCGAGCCGCTCCCGCCAGCGGAGGACCGGCAGGTCGGCGAGCGAGCGGGCCTCCTCTTCCGTCAGGGTGCGGGGATCGAGCTTGTCGTAGGGGGGCGGCGGGGTGTACTGGCCCCCGGAGCGCACCGTGCGGAAGCGGTTGCGGCTCCCGGTGATCTCGCGCGCGGCGATCAGGATGCGCCCCGAAAAGCCCTCGCCGGGCTCCAACACCAGCACGTTGGCGTTGCGCCCAGTCACCTCGAACAGCAGCCGGGTGGGAGGCTGGGGCACGAAGCCCTCCTCCCCCGCGAAGTGCAGCGCGAACACCCGGTCGAGCTTGAGCTGCTCGGCCCCCGTGAGGTCGCCGCGCACCCGCGCCGAGAGGTAGCGCTGAAAGCCGTTGTGCGGCTCACCGCGCAGCCGCTCGCGCGACACGAACACCACCGGCTGCGGCGGCCGGTAGCTCAGCACCAGGTTGCCCACCCCGTCGAGCAGCAGCGCGGCCGTCGTCTCGTCGGGAAAGGCCCAGCCCAGCGTGCGGGCAGGCAGGTGCGGGGCCAGGTCCCCCAGCACCCGCGCGAGCATCAGCCCTTCCATGCGCGGGCCTCGGGGAGGGAGTCAGGGAAGCGGTTCACGGCGGCATCGTAGCGGGTCGGGAGCCGCCGGGCCGCCGGGGAGGGCGCAAAGGAGAAGGGGCAGGCCCCCCGAAGGAAACCCGCCCCTGCCCCGCTGCCCAGTCCCGCCTAGAAGAAGCCTAGAACAACCAGTCCCGCTTAGAAGAAGTTGCCCAGGCGGAAGTAGAACTTGCCGTTGCCGTTCTGGGGGCTGTAGCCGTAGTCGAAGCGCAGCGAGGGCAACCGCGCCCCGCCGAAGCCCAGGTTCAGCTGCACGCCCGCCCCGATGCCGTACTTGGCCTCGAAGCCCTCGCCGTCGTTCCAGGCGTCTCCCGCGTCCGCGAAGAGCACGCCGTAGACCCCCTGGGTCAGCGAGTTGGTGAGGTTGAAGTCGTAGCGGTACTCGGCGCTGGCGGTCAGGTAGTTGGTGCCGAACAGCTGGTTGTTGTCCAGGCCGCGAATCTGCCGCGCGGCGACCGGGGTGCTGCCCCCGCCCACCGTGAAGCCCTCGCCGCTGGGCGCGTTGCCCTGCAGGGTCCCGGCGTTCACGCGCACCGCGACGGCCTGCTGGCGGGTCTGGATGCCCACGCCCTTGTCCAGAGTGCGGCCCAGGCCCAGGTAGGTGCTGGCCCCGGCCTCCACGGTGGTCCAGCCCACCGGGCGCTCGCCCTCGGCTCCGAAGGCATAGGTCGCCCGCGCGTCGGCCCGCACGCCGCTCGACGGGAACTCGGCGCTGTCACGCGAGTCGTAGACGGTGCTGGCCGTGACCGAGGTGGTGCGGCTGGTCTCGGGCAGAGCAGCGCCCGCCTGGGCGTCGGTGTAGGGCGTCTCGACGGCCGTCTCGTCGCCCTCCTTGAGCGGCTCCAGGAAGTAGGTGCGGTAGCTGTACCCGGCGCCCAGCGAGGCCCGCAGGTTCTGGGTGATGCTGCGCCCCAGGCTCACGCCGAAGCCGGTGCTGCGGGTGGTGTACTCGCGCCCGGTGTCCACGGTGGTCTCGCCGCTGCGGTCGGTGAGCGGCAGGTTGCCCGACACGTTGCTGTAGACATCGGTGCTCAGGCTGGTGCGGTTTTCCCGGAAGTCCAGGAAGTCGAGGTCCAGCCAGGGAATGGTGTAACCCACGCTGCCGAAGAGGTTCTGCCGCGCGTCGTTTTGCTGCGCTCCCGCCCGCACCGTCAGGTTCTGACCCAGCCCGAACAGGTTGGGGTTCTCGTAGGACACGTCCCCCGCGAAGCCGGTCAGGGTGTCGTACTGCAGTCCCAGCGCCACCGGGATGCCCTGGCCGCTCTCGGCGACCGTCAGGACGTAGGTGATGTTCTCGGGGTTCTGTGGATCGCTGCGGACATCGGTGCCCACGATCTGCACGTAGCCCAGGCGACTGACCCGCGCGAGGCCCGCCCGCAGCTCGTTGAGGTTGAAGAGGCCCCCGGTCGCGGGCAGTTCGCGCAGAATCACCCGGTCCTGGGTGCGCTTCTGGCCCTGCCACTGGAGTTCGTACCCGGCCAGGCGCACCTCGCGGATGTTGAAGGTCAGGACGCCCTCGTTGAACGTCACCGCGTCGCGGGTGCTGATTTCAAACCCGGCGCGGCGGTAGGCGTCGCGCAGCGCGAGAAAGTCCTGCTGGGCCAGCTGCGGCGAGTACACGTCGCCGGGCTTGGTCTTGATCGCGGCGGCCAGGGTCGCGGTGGGCACCTGGGTATTGCCGCTGAACGCGACCGAGCGCACCGGCCCGCTCGCCACGTCGGCGGCGCCAAAGAAGACGGCGACCTGCGCGGGATTCTGGGGATCGGCCTGCAGCGCGAAACCCACCGGGCGCCCGGTCGCGTTCGAGAGCGTCCGCACGTCGGCCTGCAGCCGCGCGAGCGAGAGGGGCTGACCCACCTGCGTCTGCAGGGTGGTTCCGGCCGGAGGCTGAACGCCGTCGAAGTTGACCGCCGAGGCACGGCCCTCGATGACCCGCACCCGCAGCACGCCGCCCTCCAGCGTGGTGCCCAGGACATTGACGCCGCTCTGGACGTACCCGGCCTCGTCGTAGGCCCGCCCCAGGGCCTCGACCGCCGCGTAAAAGACCTGCGGCGTGAAGCGCTTGGCGTCGTACAGGGGCTTAAAGATCTCGGTGACGCGGGCGGCGGGCAGCAGGGTCACGCCCTCGACCTCCACCCGGGTGATCGGCGTGGTCTCGTCGACCACGAAGGTCACGTCCACCGTGCCGTCGGTGTTCACCTTGGTCTGGGCGCTGATGCTGGGGGTAAAGGGGAAGCCTTCGGCGCGGTAGTTCTGCGCGAGCGCCTCTCTCGCCTGCTCGACGCGGGCATTGTTCAGGGTCGCGCCGGGCGCCACGTTCAGCAGCTCGGCGATGCTCTGCTTGAACCCCTCGGCGGGCAGGAAGGTCAGGCCAGTCGCCTCGATCTTGCCGATGGTGGCGTTGGGTGTGACGTTCACGACCAGCGTGTCGCGGCCATTCACGGTGCGCAACTCGGCGACGGCGGTGCGGAAGTACCCGGTGCCCAGCACGTCCTGCTCGACCTGGCGCAGGTTCACGCTGGAAAGCGCCGAGCCGGGCTGAACGCCCAGCGTGGCCTTGACGTAGTTGGCGAGCAGTTCGGTCGTGCCGTTGACGACCACGTCCTGCACGGTGGCGGCCTGCTGCGCGGCGGCGGGCGCGGCAAGGACGAGGGTCAGGGCGAGCGTGTGGGGGTGTCGCATGTGTCTCCTAGTGTGGCACAGCCTCACGGCACTGTTCACCCTGAACAGAGCGCATGCGGTGGGCGGCTGCCCTACCCTTTCCGCTGCGGCGCTGAGAAGGATGAAGGGGACTTGACGGGGCCTCCACCTCCGGGAACACGCCCAGGGGCTTGAGCCGGACGGCGCGAAGGGCCACAATGCCGGGCGTGACCCGACCCACCCAGGGGCCGACCATGAGGCGCTGCTCAAGGCGCCCCGGGGCCCGGCCATGACCGTCCCGGCGGTGCTGGCCGCCATCCGCGCGGCCGAGGCCGGG
>NZ_JASNGB010000171.1 GCF_030271215.1 Deinococcus rhizophilus
GGGCCGTGGGCACCGTGATCTCGCCGCGTGCCCAGGCCCGCGCCGCCTCGATCGCCTCACGCGGCCGGGAGTCGGTCGGACAGGTGGCCTCGAACAGCGGCAGGACGCGCCCGGCGTCGTCGGCGGCGGCCTGGGCGAGGGCGCGGTGGGTCGGGTCGGTGGGGGGCATCCGGCTACTGGTAGAGGCAGTCTCCGGCTCGCATAGCGCCCTGATAGAGAACGCCAAAGATGTTGCCGCTAATCAGCGCGTGAGAACGGCTCGCGCCCGCCTGGCCGTGCAGCGGGTACACGAAACCGCCCACATACTCGTGCTTCTGGGCGTTCTTTCCCTCCAAGCGCAGGTACTCCTCCACGCTTATGGCCTGGGGCGCGGGATCGCTCATGGCCCTATCGTAGTTGCCCCAGGTCATCCCAGACCAGCCGCACCTCGCGCAATTCACCGCCGGGGATGGGGACTGTTTTCGCGCCCTCCTCGCGGCCGCCCTGCCGGATGTACCACGCCCGCGTGGGGTTCACGTCCAGCACCCACAGGGCCAGCGAGCGGTCCCCCTGTTCGTGAAGCTGCCGGGCGACCCCGGCCAGCAGCGCCCGGCCCAGGCCCCTCCCCTGCGCCTTCCTCAGCGCGTAAAGGGTGTACAGCTCGGCGTCCACACCGGGATGGTCGCGCGGCGGCCCGGCAGAGGCGAAGGCGACCACCTCGGCGCCCCGCTCCCCGACGAGGACGGTCTCCTGCCCCTGGGCAAGGGTCTGGCGCCAGTTCGCCTCGCGCCGCTCGCGCATGGCCTCGTCGGTCATGCGGGTCAGGAAGTCGTCCGGGAGCAGCCCCATGTAAGTTTCGCGCCAGCTCGTGACGTGGACCTGCGCCAGTGCGGGCGCGTCGGCAGGGATGGCCGCTCGCACATGAAAGGGGCGGGGCGAGGTCATGCCCCAGCGTAGACGACCCCGCCGAAAGGGGGTACCCCCAGGGGATGGCCCTGCCCCCGGCCGGGCGGGTAGCCTGAGTCACGTGACATGGCGGGCGCCGGGGACCCTGGCGAGCAGTCCGGAATTCCGGTTCCGGTACGGCTCGCTGCTGGTCGTGCTCGTCGGGGTGATGGTGACCTCGGTGGTCACGCTGCTGCTGTCGCCGGGCTGGAACTTCTCGGCCTCCGACCGGCTGGGGCTGGGGCTGCTGGCCCTCAAGAACGTGGCGCTGACGGCGTGGCTGTGGCGGCGCCCGGACCATTTCGCCCGCATCGGCCTGATCGAACTCGTGATAGAGGGCGCGGCCGGACTGGTCAAGCTGTGGAGTGCGCTGCTGGTCGATCAGACCGCCTCCGGCCTGGGCGGGTACGTGTACTGGCTCTCGCTGAATTACTTCGTGGCGGCGCTGGTGCTGCGGCCCCGCGCGGCGCTCACGGTCTCGCTGGGGTGGTTCGCGGCGCTGCTGGGGATCGGGGCCGTGTACTGGCTGGCCCCCGGGATTCCCGTAGAACGCCGCGTGCTGTGGGGCAACGCGCTGCTGCAGCTGTACCTGTCGCACCTCACCCTGATCGCCTTCCTGACCGTGCAGGGGCAGCTGCTGCGGCGCTACCTGCGGGCCATCGTCCACGCCGAGCGCGAGGCCCGCTTTGCGAACGTGGATGGCCTGACCGGACTCGCCAACCGCCGCCAGCTCGACCTCTGGCTGGGGGAGGCGGGGCGCGGCGGCGCGGACAGGCCCTGGAGCGTGATTCTCTTTGACCTCGACCACTTCAAGGCGGTCAACGACGCCCACGGCCACCTCACGGGCGACCGGGTGTTGCAGGCGGTCGCGGGGGCCGCCCGCTCCGCACTCGGCCCCGGCGAACAGCTGGGGCGCTGGGGCGGCGAGGAGTTCCTGGTGGTGCTGCCGGGGCGGACCCAGGCGCAGGCGGCGGACCTCGCCGCGCGGCTCTCGGAGGCGGTCGCCGCGCAGGAGGCCACGGGGTCCGTCCGGGTCACCGTGAGCTGCGGGGTCGCGCAGGCCCGGCCCGGCGAGGTGGCCGGGGACGTGCTGGCCCGCGCCGACGCCGCCATGTACCGCGCCAAGGCCGAGGGCCGGGCCCGGGTGCGGCTGGCGGGATAGGGCGGGTTCAGTCCTGCCCCTCGCCCCGCTCTGCCCGCCACCCGGCGTAGGTCATCCGGTCGATCTGGAAGGTGTCGCGCGTGCGGGTGTAGGTCCCGCGCCCGCCCATCCGCCCGATCAGGTCCAGCGCCGCCGTGTCCACGTGCAGCCGCTCGGGGTCGGCCAGCGCGTCCGCGTGCAGGTGCAGCCCCAGCACCTCGCCCAGCACGATGCGGGTGCGGCCCACCGTCACGGTCTGGACCTCGCGGCATTCCAGCGCGGCGGGACTCGCGGCCACGCGCGGCACCGCCACCCGCACGCCGGGGGCCAGCCTCACCCCCACCGCCCGCGCCTCGCCCATCCCGTGCGGAAAGTCGGTCGCCGTCTCGTTCATGACCTGGGCCAGCGCCGCGTCCACCAGATTGACCGTGAACTCGCCGCCAGAGCCGATGTTGAGCGCGGTGTCCTTGGGCGTCCCGTCCGGGCGGTCGCCGGGGGCGAAGGCCACCACACCGGGGTCCGACCCCATCAGGCCGAAAAAGGAGTAGGGCGCAAGACCAACCTCCCCGCCCGGTCCCAGCGTGCTCACCCAGGCGATGGGCCGGGGCACCACGACGGCGGTGAGCAGCTTGTAGCGCCCTTGGGCGGACAGGGCCGCGAAGTCGAAGTGCCGGGTGTCGGGCGTCGGGGCCTCGGGGGTCATGGGGCCAGCCTAGCGGCGCTATCCTGCCCGCGTGCCAGGCGACCCCCTCACCTACCGCGAGGCCTACGCGCGGCTCTCGCGCATCGCCGCCGAACTCGACACCGGCGAGGCCGACCTCGACCGGGTGCTGCCGCTGCTCGAAGAGGCCCGCGCCGCCTACGCCGCCTGCCGGGAGCGCATCGCGGCGGTGCAGTCGGCCCTGTCGGGCGACTGGGGCGAGGAGGAGGACGGGCCGGACGACGAGAACGCTGTCCCGGCCCCCGACCCCGACGACGATCCTTTTTGAGCGGCTCTCCCGGGCCGGGCCGGGTATCCTCGCCCCATGAGTGACGCCCGCCGCGCTGCCCCCGACGCCGCCGGAGCCGCCCCCCGCGTGAGGCCGCTGGTGTACCGGGCGGTCGTGGCCGTGATGAACCTGCCGCTGCGGCTGCGCGGCGAGCGGCTGGAGGTGCAGGGCCGTGAACACGTGCCGCCCCCCGGTACCCCGCTGATCGTGGCGGCGAACCACCGCTCGGCGCTCGACCCCTTCATCATCGCGGCGAGCCTGCCGCCGGGGCGCTTCCTGCAGTTCATGGCGAAAAAGGAGCTGTTCGTGCCGGTGGTCGGCCACATCATCCGCGCCGGGGGCTCCTTTCCGGTCGACCGCACCACCAACGACCTCGGCGCGGTGCGGACCAGCCTGCGCATCCTGCAAGCGGGCGGCACGCTGGGCATCTTTCCGGAGGGCACGCGCGGCGGCGGCGAGCTGCACGGCGGGGTCGCGCTGCTGGCCCTCAAGGGCAAGGCGCCGATCCTCCCCGTCGGCTTGCGGCGCGAGGGCAAACGCTGGACCGTGCGCTTCGGCCCCCCCCTGTCGCCCACCGGGGGCATCAAGGCGCTGACCGCCGAGGTGGGCGACCGCCTCGCGGAGCTGGCCGGAGAACCGCTGCCCAGCCAGGGGGAGGGGGGGGCGCTTTAAAGCCCCTTTCCCGGCCCCGGTTTGCAGGGCGACCGCAACGTCGCAAGGTTCGCACAGCCCCCCATGACCCCTCTGCAAGCAGCTCTGCGAGTCCGGTCCTACAGACCAATTCCCCCCAAAGGGAGGCTTCCCGTGGGCGACGTTTCCTCAGTTCCGTGCGCTTCAAGGCTCCCTTTTCAGGGGGGCTGTCAGCAACGCTGACTGAGGGGTGGACCGAGGCGGGCAGGTCCAGAACCGGACTTTGCGGTCGCCCCGCCCCCGCTTTGCCCTATAGTGCCCCCGACGGAGGCAGGGAAAGCCGGTGAAAGTCCGGCACTGTCGCGCAACGGTAACCCCCCGCACGGGGAGGAAGTCCGAACACCGGCCCCGTCCCGGCCTGCCCCAGCGGGTGAGCCGGTTGGCCTGACCTCTCGCGGACTGGAGGAACCGCCCTGGCGCAGCCGAAGCGCCCCCACGTCGGGGGCACGGAGCCGCCCCCGGACGTGCCGAGACCCCCCCCACTCCGCCCCCACCGGGGCGGTTTCGTCGTTTCCGGCCCCCACACGCGAGGGAGAGCCCCCCAACAAGGAGCCCCACCCATGAAGACTCTCCCTTCCAAGACTGTGCTGGCCGTGTCCCTCCTCGCCCTGCTGCCCACCGCAGCGGCGACCACCTACCCCCTGACCCTCACCGACGACCTAGGCCGCAAGGTGACTCTCAAGGCCGAACCCAAGCGGATTATCAGCATGGTGCCGGGCCACTCCGAGACTGTGTGCGCGATCGGCGCGTGCGGCAAGCTTGTTGGGGTGGACAAGTACAGCGACTACCCCCAGCAGGTCGCGCGGCTGCCCCGGGTGGGCGACCTCTTCGCCCCCGACGTGGAGGCAATGGTGGCCCTCAAGCCCGACCTGGTGCTGGTGAGCCGCTACAGCAAGCTGGAGGCACCGCTGACCCAGGCGGGCATCCCGACCATCGCGCTGGACATGGAGAAGTACGACGAGGTCTTTTCCAAGACGCTGACCCTGGGCCGCATCCTGAACCGCGAGGCGCAGGCGAAGAACGTGGTGCTGAACCTCCGCCGCGAGATCGCCCGCGTGGAGATTCTGACCAGGAACGCCGTTCGCAAGCCCACGACCTACCTCGAGATCGACCCCACGCCGTACTCGGTCGGGCCGAATTCCTTCATGGGCGTGCTGCTGACCAAGGCGGGAGCCCGCAACATCATCCCGGCGGCGCTGGGCGACTTCCCGAAGGTGGACCCCGAGCTGATCGTGAAGGCCAACCCCGAGCTGATGCTGGGCCTGACCCGGCAGGCGGCAGCGGCCCGGCCCGGCTGGAGCGGCCTGAAGGCGGTCAAGTCGGGCCGGGTGATCGACATCCCGAAGGACCTCAGCACCATCCTCAGCCGCCCCGGTCCCCGGATGGGGCGGGCGCTGCGCGGGCTGGCGCGGCTGGTTCACCCGGAACTGTTCCGGTGAGGCGGGCGGGCCGTGAGCCGTGAGTCCTGAGCCCACCGCCGCCGGGACACCGCGCCTGTGGCGCTTCGGGCGCACCGCCGCGCTGGCGGCCGCCCTGTGCGCCGCCGTCGTGCTGGCGGTCGGTCTGGGCAGCGTGACCATTCCCCCCGGCGAAGTGCTGGGCGCCCTGGGGCGCGGGGTGACGGGCCTCTGGACGGGCGCGGAGCTGTCCCCGGAGGACGTGATCGTCTGGCAACTGCGGCTGCCGCGCGTGGCGATGGGGGTGCTGGTGGGGGCGTGCCTGGCGGTGTGCGGGGCGGCCTTTCAGGGCGTCTTTCGCAATCCGCTGGCCGACCCCTACCTGCTGGGGGTGGCGAGCGGGGCGGGGCTGGGGGCCACGGTCGCCATCGTCGCGGGGTGGCCGCGCCCGCTGGTTCCCGTGGCCGCGCTGCTCGCGGCGCTCGCGGCAGTCAGCCTGACCCTGACCCTGGCCCGCGAGGGCCGCCGCCTGCCCCCCGTTCGCCTGATCCTGGCCGGGGTGGTGGTGGGCAGCATCCTGAGCGCGGTGTCCACCTTCCTGATCCTGCGNCGCGGGGTGGCCGCGCCCGCTGGTTCCCGTGGCCGCGCTGCTCGCGGCGCTCGCGGCAGTCAGCCTGACCCTGACCCTGGCCCGCGAGGGCCGCCGCCTGCCCCCCGTTCGCCTGATCCTGGCCGGGGTGGTGGTGGGCAGCATCCTGAGCGCGGTGTCCACCTTCCTGATCCTGCGCGGCGAGGACCGGGCGCGGCAGGTTCTCGCCTACACCCTGGGCGACCTGGGCTTCAGCGGCTGGGGGGACGTGCTGACCGTGCTGCCCTACGCGCTGGTCGGGGGCGGCGTGCTGATGGGGCTGGGCCGGGCGCTGGACACCCTGCAACTGGGAGACCTGACCGCCCGCTCCCTGGGCGTGCCGGTGGAGCGGCTGCGGCTGCTCGTCGTGCTGGCCGCAAGTGTGGCGACCGCCGCCGCCGTCGCCTACGTGGGCATCATCGGCTTTGTCGGACTGGTCGTGCCGCATGTGGTCCGCATGGCGTGGGGGGCGGGGCACCGGGTGCTGCTGCCCGTCTCCGCGCTGGCGGGAGGCACCCTGCTGGTGCTGGCCGACCTGCTGGCCCGCACCACGCCGCTCTCGCAGGTGGGCGTGGTCACGACGCTGCTGGGGGGGCCGTTCTTCCTGTGGCTGCTGCGGCGGGGGGGCCATGACTAGCCCCGTGGTCGGCACGGGCACGCTGGAGGCCCGCGACCTCCACGTCCGCGCCGGGAGCTTTCCCGCCGTGCAGGGGGTCACCGTCACCTTCCGGGAGGGCGAGTTCAGCGCCGTGGTCGGGCCCAACGGGGCGGGCAAGAGCACGCTGCTGCGGGCGCTGCTGGGCCTCACGACTCCGGAAGCGGGCGAGGTCCGGTTGCTGGGCCGCCCCCTCCCCCAGTGGACGCGGGCGGTGCGGGCGCGGACGCTGGCCTACCTCGCGCAGGGCGAGGGCCTCCCGGAGGCGGCGCGG
>NZ_JASNGB010000172.1 GCF_030271215.1 Deinococcus rhizophilus
CAGGGCCGACTGCACGTCGCGGGCGCGGGCAGGGCGGCCCCCCAGGTCCTGCTCGGCGGTGCCGTCGCGGTAGACCCGGCGCGACAGGTTGACCCGGCCCTCCGGCGTCTGGAGTTCGAGCTGCACCTCGGCCAGCCCCAGCGGCGCCTTGCCCCCGCTCCCGTGAAAGATCAGCTCGGTGCCGCGCCCGGCCCGCAGCTCACGCGCCCTGGCTCCGTGGGTGACCCAGCGAATCGCCTCCACCACGTTGCTCTTGCCGCTGCCGTTCGGCCCGATGACGGCGCTGACGCCGGGGCCGAACTCCAGCCGGGTGCGGTCGGCGAAGCTCTTGAAGCCGTGGAGGGTGATGCTGCGGAGCATGGGTCAGGGGCGCCGGATCACTGGTCGGTGCAGTCCTGGGCGCGGTAGGGCTCACTCAGGTCCAGGTGCCACAGGGTCGCCACGTTCTTGCCGCCGACCAGGAAGGTCACGTCCTGCCCGCTCACCTCCAGCAGGGTGCGGGTCAGCGTGCACAGCAGCATCCGCTCGCCGCTGGTGCCGTAGCGCAGGCGCTGGTAGCTCTCCGGCAGGTCCACGTAGACGTGCGTGCCGCGCAGCCACACGTTCGGCGCCGGGCTGCCCTTGGGCACGACCGGAAGCGACCCCCCCGTCTGCGGTCCGTTGGCCCAGGCCCGCAGCGCCGCCTGCGCGGTGGCCGAGGGACTGTCCTGGGTGACCTGAACGCTGCGGGTCTCAGGTTTCATGGTCTGGACCTGCGCGTCACTGAAGTAGACCTTGACCGGCTTGGACTGCCGCTCCTGCAGCTGGAGCCTGGGGGGTTCGGGCGTCGCCGGGGGCCGCTGCACCTCGGTGTAGGCGTAGGCGGCGGCGGCGAGCAGGGCCGCGCTGACCACATTGAACAGGGAAAAGAGGCGCTTCACTGGCCCGCTCCCGCCGCGCCGCTGGCCTGTGGACCGTCGGCGGGCGTGCCCGACACCGTGCGCCCGGCATTTGCGGCGCGGGCGGTGAGGTAGGTCGCCACCGAGCGGGCCACGGCGACCGACATCGCCCGCAGCCGCCCCGCCGAGGCAAGGTCGGCGCGGTCGTCCTCGTTGCCCACCCAGCCCAGTTCCAGCAGCAGCGCGGCCTGTGGGGCCTCGCCCAGCGTGAGCGTGCGGCTGACCGTCTCGGCCTGCGCGGTCACGCCGCCGCCCTTCAGCTCCCCGCGCAGCAACTCGCTGAGGCGCCGGGTGCCCCCCGCCCCCCCGATGGCAAGGTCGATGTAGGGGGCCTTGCCGCCCGAGCGCACCGCCTCCACGATCTGCGCGGTCGCGCGGCCGGTCGGTTCGTAGACGGTCACGCCGCCCCGGTCGGTGCCGGGAAAGCGCCCCAGGTCCAGCGCGAGGTACACGTCGCTGCGCCGCGCCAGCGCGAGCTTCTGGTTCAGGCCCAGGGCACTCTGGCCGTCGCGGGTCAGGCGCACCTGCCACCCCGCCTGACTGAGCAGCTCGGCGGCGCGGCGGGCCACGTCCAGCGTCACGTCGCGCCCGAGATCAGGCACGCGGGCGGGGTCCAGCACGATCAGCGGGCGCGAGATGCGCTCCAGCAGGGCCGGGCTGGTGTAGGGAATCCCCGGTCCCGCGTCCACGACCAGACGGGACCCGCCCGCCCGCACCACCCGGTAGACCCGGTAGCCGCTGCCGGGCGGCAGGGTGAAGCTGAGCTTCAGGTCGTCCCCGTCGCGGGCCACCTGCGCCCGTGGCACAAAGGCCCCGCGCGTGGTGTAGCGCCGCGCGTCCCCCTGCACGTCCTCCAGCGTCACGGTGACGGTGGTGCCGCGCAGCTCGTCGCTGAAGCTCACGTCGCGGGTGAGGTCCAGCACCAGACGGTCACTGCTGGCCCCCGCGCGGCTGCTGACCCCCTGCAGGCGGGCCGGAATGACCCGGAAGTTCCCGGCGCGGTACTCCGCCCCCAGCCCCCGCGCCAGCGTGTCCAGCGGCAGGTAGAGGTTGCCGTTGAGCAGCGTGGCGGTGCGGGCCTTGACCCGGTCGGTGTCCAGCTGCACGGTGTTGAAGGTCGTCGCGGCCCGCTGCGGGTCCTCGTCGAGGGGAAGCAGCAGGACGTGTCCGTAGCCCTCCACCCGGATAATCGGCCCCTCGCGGCTGATGCGCACCACCCGGTCCAGCACGCCCTGGCTGGCGTACTCGGCCCCGTAGAGGTTCACGCTTTGGACCTGCTGTCCGGCGAGGTTCAGGCGCGAGAAGGCGATCTGCGCTCCCGCCAGCCCCACCATCAGCAGGGCGACCGAGAGCAGCAGCGGTCTGGCAAAGGCCCCCCTCACAGTTCGCGCAGCTCCCGGCGCAGGGTCTTTTCCGCCTCGGCGCGGCGCTTGTCGTGCAGCTTCTTGCCCCGGGCGAGGGCCAGCTCGACCTTGAAGACCCGGCCCTTCTGGTAGAGCCTCGTCGGCACCAGGGTCAGGCCCTTTTGCTCCAGCGCCCGCTTCAGCTTGCCGATCTCCTCGCGGTGCAGCAGCAGCCTGCGGGCGCGGCGGGGCTCGTGGTTGTTGTAGGTGGCCTCGGTATACGTCGGAATGTACAACCCCTCCAGCTCGATATTGCCGTTCGTGAGCCGCGCGAAGGCGTCCCGGAAATCCACGCCGCCTGCCCGGATGCTCTTGACCTCGCTGCCCATCAGGGCAATGCCCGCCTCGAAGCGCTCCAGCAACTCGTACTCGTGGTGTGCGCGGCGGTTCGTGTACACGCGGGGCATTCTAGGGCAAATCGCGGGAAGGGGGCGGGGCACAGGCACAGGGGAACGGGGCACAGGGCAAAGCCCCCGGCGCGGGGCCAGGGGCAAGAGGGGGCGGGGCCTTTTCTCCAGCTATTTCCTAGTTCTGCGGCGGGCGGCTGGGCCGCACCTCGATCCGGCTGGGCAGCGTGCGCTCCGGCATCGCCAGCAGGTCGAGGGTGAGCTGCGCGATGTCCTCCGGCTGGATCTTCCAGGCGTCCTGCTCGTTGGGCGTGTGCCCGTTAAAGTGGGTCGCCACACTGCCGGGCATGATCTGCGTCACCTTGATGCCGTGCTGCCGCAGGTCGAGGGTCAGCACCTCCGACAGCCCGTTGAGGCCGAACTTGCTCGCGTTGTAGGCCCCGCCGCCCGCGAAGGGATTTTTCCCCGCGAGGCTCGACAGGGTGAAGATGTACCCGCCCCGGCGCTTGAGCGCGTTCAGGCCCGCCTTGACCGTGTAAAAGGCCCCGCTGAGGTTGGTGTCGATCACCTCCTGCCACTGCTCGACCGTCAAGTCCCCGATGTTGGCGAAGTGGCCCAGCCCCGCGTTGACGAACAGCACGTCGAGACCGCCGAACGCCTCCACATGGGCGTCTACCGCCTGCTGGAGGGCCTGCGGGTCGCGCACGTCGCAGGCCACGCCCCGCGCTCCCCCGCCGATCTCGCGGGCGGCGGCCTCGATCTCGCCCTGCTTGCGGCTGGTGATGGTCACGGCGTACCCGGCGCCCGCGAGGGCCCGCGCCACCTCCAGCCCGATGCCCTTGCTGGCTCCCGTGATGAAGGCGCTCCTGCCCTGCCCCGCTGGTGTCTGCTGCGTCATACCCGCCAAAGTAACGCGCCCGCCGGACGCCGGGCAGAACAGGTGAAGGGCCGCTCAAGTCCGTGCCGGGGCCGCATGGAGGGGGCGGTGGCCGCGCCCGCGCTCCCCTTGGTGTGAGAATGACATTAAGCGAGCGGGGGCGCCAGGGCCGCAGATCGCCCCTTAGGGTGAAGGGTGAATGCGGGCGGGACCGTCCCTTGCTGGACACTCCACTCTCTTTCCTGGCCCGCACCCAGGAGGCCCTATGACCCTGAACACCGACCGACTTTCCCGTCGCCTGAGCTGGCGCGGCGTCCTCGCGGGCGTCGTGCTGGGACTGGTCACGACCCTGACCGTGCTGGCCCTGGGCCTGGTGATCACGGCGCTGACCGGCATCACCCTGACGGGCACTGGCATCCAGGCCGCGATCTGGACGGCCATCGCCGCGCTCGCCGGAGCGTGGGCCGCCGGGCGCACGGCGGTGCGGGCCAGCGCTCCCTCGACCCGCAACGACGACGGCATCGCCGCCATGACCCCGGAAGACGCCTCGCTGACCGGACTGATCACGGGCGGCCTGCTGGTGCTGCTGCTGACCTACACCCTGTTCGGGGCGGCGCGCAGCCTGCTGGGACTGGCAACCAACGCCGTGAGCAGCGTCGTGGGCGCGGCCACCAGCACGGCAGCCAACACCGACGCGCAGGCCCCGGCCGGGCTCCAGAACTTTGTGGACGGCATCACCCGCGACGACGTCGAGGAACTGATCGCCAGCCAGAGCCCCAGCCTGAACGAGACGCAGGTCGACGCCGCCTCGGACGTGGTGACTGGTATCTTCCGCCGCACCCGCTATGACCTCGGGCAGCAGGACCTCGCGAACCTGCCCGACTTCGCCACGGCCCGCGTGAACGCGATTCGCAACGCGCTGACCGGCGAGCAGTTCGTGACCCGCCTCGAGCGTCAGGGCCTGAGCACCGCGCAGGCCGAGGAAGTCCGCACGGTCGTGAACAACGAGGTCAACCGCCTCGAGCAGCAGGCCCAGCAGGTCGCCGAGACCGCCGAGGAAACCGCCCGCGCCACCGCCCGCACGACCGGCCTGGGCTGGCTGCTGGCCGCCGGACTGACCCTGCTGCTCTCGTGGCTGGGCGCCCGCGGCGCCGCGACCCACCCCGCGATCACCGCGCTGCCCACCGACCGCCGCTGAGCCCCCCGTATCCCGCCGCCCTCCTGATGGGGGGCGGTTTTCGATGCTCTGTTTTTCCCTTGATGGAGTATTGGCCTGCGGTTTCAGGTCAGGGAGGGGAGTAGCCTGCTCGCCATGACTGAAGCGGCCCCCCTCTCCCCGCAGGCCCGGCGGGCGCGGCAACTCGCGACCTCGGGCCTGATTCTGGGGGTCTTTCTGGCGGCGCTGGAGTCCAGCGTGGTGGCGACCGCCATGCCCAGCGTGATCGCGGACCTGGGGGGACAGCGGCTTTACGCGCTGCCCTTCGCGGTCTACCTGCTGACGAGCACGGTGTCGAGCCCGCTGTGGGGCCGCGCCTCGGACGTGGTGGGGCGGCGGCGGCTGTACCTCGTGGGCGTGGTGCTCTTTCTGCTGGGCAGCGCCCTGTGCGGCCTCGCGCAGAGCATGGGCTGGCTGGTGGGGGCACGGGCCCTGCAGGGGCTGGGGGCGGGGGCGGTGCTGCCCCTCACGCTGACCATCATCGGGGAGACGTACTCGCTGGCCGAGCGCGGGCGGGTACAGGCCTTCATCAGCGGGGTGTGGGGACTGTCGGGGCTGCTGGGGCCGCTGCTGGGCGGGTGGTTGACCGACGTGCTGTCGTGGCGCTGGACCTTCTACGCCTCGCTGCCCTTCGGCGTGGCGGCGCTGCTGATCGCCCTGCGCCATCTGCGCGAGACGGGCACCCCACACCCGGCGCGGCTGGACTGGGCGGGAGCGGCGCTGTTCACGCTGGGCAGCGGCCTGACGGTGTGGGGGCTGGAGTCGCGGGCGTGGGCGATGGTGGGCGCAGGGCTGCTGGCCCTGCTCGCGGCGGTGATGGTCGAGCGGCGGCACCCCGCCCCGCTCCTGCCGATGGGGGCCCTGCGGCAGCGCACGACCGCCATCGCCTTCGCGGGGAACCTGCTGGGTGGAGCGGCCTACTTCGGGGTGATCGCCTACCTGCCCCTCTACGCGCAGGGGGTGGGCGGCGGGAGTGCCACGGGTGCGGGGGCCATCCTCACGCCCATGCTGGTGGGCTGGACCCTGACCAGCATCCTCGCGGCGCGGCTGCTCAACCGGGTGCCCCTCGCCCGGCTCTCGCAGGTGGGCTTCCTGGTCCTGACGGGGACCTTCGCGGCGCTCACCTTCGTGGTCCACGCGCCGCTGTGGGTCACGTCGGTGCTGGGCTTCGTGGTGGGGATGGGGATGGGCTTCGCCATGCTGAGCCTGCTGCTCTCGGCGCAGGAGCGGGCCGAGCGCGAGGAACTCGGCGCGGTGACGAGCGGCGTGCTGTTCGCCCGGCAGATGGGCGGGGCGCTGGGGGTGGCGCTGATGGCCCTCCTGATCGGCCCCGCCGCGATCCTGTCGGGCGGCCCCGAACTCGCCGAGGGGCTGCGGCGGGCCTACGTGCTGGCACTGGCGCTGGTGGCAGGCGGGCTGGTGCTGAGCCTGCGGCTGCGGGCGGTGCGGCCCGTGCAGGCGGGGGCGGCGGACTGAGGGGCGCTCCCCGCTATCCGTCCAGCGCCGTCCGCACCGCGTCCACGATCCGCTCCCCGTAAGCCTCGATGCGCTTCGGCCCCAGGCCCGGTACCCCCTCCAGCTCGGCCAGCGTGCGCGGCTGCCGGGCGGCGAGGGCCTCCAGCGTGGCGTTCGGAAAGATCACGAAGGCGCTGTGCCCCGTCTCGCGGGCGAGTTCGCGGCGCAGTTCGCGCAGGGCCTCGGCGACCTCGGGGTTGGGGGAGGCGTGTGGCGTGTCACCTGTGGCTTGTGCAAACAGCGCGTCGGGACGTGAGGAGGCCGGAGCTTCCGGGCGGGGGCGCACGGGCGGGGCGCTGGGGGCCGGG
>NZ_JASNGB010000173.1 GCF_030271215.1 Deinococcus rhizophilus
GGCCTACGCGGGGCGGTCGCGCGGGTGGCCCTGGCTGTGGCTGCCGGTCACGCTGGCGTATGCCCTGGCCGGGGGCCTGTCCTCCTGGTCGGTGTGGCAGGAGGGGCAGGTCGAGGCGGCCCGGCTGGGCCAGGAACTCGCGCAGCACGTGCGCCTGACCGCCGCCGCGCTGGGTCTCTCCGTCCTGATCGGCGGGCCGCTGGCGGTGTGGTCGGTGCGGCAGCCGGGCGCGGGGCAGGTCGTTCTGGCGGTGACGGGCGCGGTCCAGACGCTGCCCAGCCTCGCGCTGCTGGGGCTGCTGATCGCGCCGCTGGGCGCCCTGAGCCAGGCCGTTCCGGCGCTGCGCTCGCTGGGCGTGAGCGGCATCGGGACCGCGCCCGCGCTGGTGGCCCTGACCCTCTACGGGCTGCTGCCGGTGGTCCGCAACGGGGTGGCCGCGCTGCGCGGGGTGGACGCCGGGACCCTCGACGCGGGGCGCGGCATGGGCATGACGCCGGGACAGCTGTTCTGGCGGGTGCAGCTGCCGCTGGCGCTGCCGGTGTGGCTGGCGGGGCTGCGGCAGGCCACGGTCCTGCTGATCGGGGTGACGGCGGTCGCCGCCCTGATCGGCGCGGGTGGGCTGGGGGTCTACATCTTCCGGGGCCTGAACGCCTCGGCCACCGACCTGATCCTGCTGGGCGCCCTGCCCGCCTGCCTGCTGGCAATCGTGGCAGACGCCGCGTGGCGCGGCCTGGAAGCCGGGCTGGCCCGCCGCCTGGGCCTGACGCGCGGGGCGGAGGTGGGGGCGCCGTGATCGAACTGCAGGGCCTGACCAAGAGCTACGGCGACACTGCCGCCGCCGCCGTGCGCGACCTCTCGCTGACCTTTCCGGCGGGCCGCGTGACCGCGCTGCTGGGGCCGTCGGGCTGCGGCAAGACGACCACCCTGCGGATGATCAACCGCCTGATCCAGCCCACCTCGGGCACGGTGCGGCTGGCCGGGCGCGACACCCGCGAGCTGAGCCCCGAGGCGCTGCGGCGCGGCATGGGCTACGTGATTCAGCGGGTGGGGCTGTTTCCCCACCTGACCGTCGGGCGCAACGTCGCCGCCGTGCCCGAGCTGCTGGGCTGGCCCGCCGCGCGGGTGCGGGCGCGGGTGGACGAGCTGCTGGGGCTCGTGGGGCTGGAGCCGGGCGTCTACCGGGGCAAGCGGCCCGCCGAGCTGTCGGGCGGGCAGGCGCAGCGGGTGGGCGTGGCGCGGGCGCTGGCCGCCGATCCGCCCGTCCTGCTGATGGATGAGCCCTTCGGGGCGCTCGATCCCCTGGCGCGGGAGGCCCTGCAGGGCAAGGTGCTGGAGATCCAGCGCCGCCTCGCCAAGACGGTGGTGCTGGTGACCCACGACATCCCCGAGGCGCTGCGGATGGCCGACCAGATCGCCCTGATGCAGTCGGGCGAGCTGGCGCAGTTCGGGTCGCCCGACGACCTGGTGCGCCGCCCGGCCAGCGCCTTCGTGGCGCAGTTCATGGGCCAGGACGCCGCCCTGGAGCAGCTCGGCGGGGTGCGGGTGGGGGCGCTGGCCCGGCCCGGCGACGCCCACGGCCTGCCGCGCCTGCCCGCAGAGGCCGACGCCCGCACCGCACTCGCGCTGATGCTGCGCCAGGGCACCGACGCGGTCGCGGTGGTGGGGGAGGGGGGAGCGGTGGTCGGCGTCGCCCGCTTCCGCGACCTGGGCCACGACCCCCGCTCCGGGGACGCGTGATGGGGATGCCGGGTAAGCAGGGACGACGCCGCCAGGGACACCACCTGTTCACTCCGAGCGGCCCTGCCAGGCTCAGGAGGGGTGCCCCCGGGGGCGTCCGTTCACGGCGACGGCGCGGCAGGGCGAGCAGGAACAAACGGTCTCCGGGAGAGGCGCTGTCAAATGGGCGCCCTCCCGGTTGGAGAACCCATCGGGCGGGGGCCGGATGAGGCGCCGCTCCTGGGCCGCGCTGCTGTGGGGTCTCCTCCTGGGGCTGTGCCTGTGGCCGGGCGTGCTGCCCCCGCTGCTGGCCCCGCTCGCGGGGGGCGAGGCCCCCACCCTGGACGTGCCGCTGTGGCGCCTGACCGCCGGGCACCTGGGACTGGTGCTGCTCGCCGGGGCGCTGGTGCTGCTGCTGGCCGTGCCGCTGGTGCTGTACGCCACGCGCCCCGGCCGCGCCGCCGTGCTGGGGCTGGTCGGGGCGCTGGCCGGGCTGGGGCAGACGGTGCCCACCCTGGCGATCCTGGCGCTGGCGGTGCCGCTGCTGGGCTTCGGGCCAGCGCCCACCCTGCTGGGGCTGGTGCTGTACGGGCTGGTTCCGGTCGTGTCCAACGGGGTGGCGGGCCTGCGGGGGGTCAGCCCGGACGTGCTCGACGCCGCACGGGGCATGGGCATGACCGCCCGGCAGCGTCTGTGGCGGGTGGAGGTGCCGCTGGCGCTGCCGGTGTGGTGGGCGGGGGTGAGGACCTCGCTGGTGTTCGGGGTCGCCACCGCCACGGTGGGCGCGGCGCTGGGGGCCGGGGGGCTGGGCCGCCCCATCATCGACGGACTGTCGCAGCAGAACACGGCGCTGGTGCTGCTGGGCGCCCTGCCCACGGCGCTGCTGGCCCTCACGCTCGACGCCCTGCTGGGGCTGGCCGCGCCGGAGGAAGGGTGAGGCCCCGTTGCCCCCGCCCGGTCTCTGCCCACCGGCGGGGACCCTGGCCCCCGGCCCCCGTCCTGGGGGCGCCTGCCGCCCGTCACGGGGGCCCCGTCCCCCCCGGCCTCCAGTCAGAAGTGTGCCAGTCAGAAGAGCGCCAGTCAGGAGAGCACCGGTTCGGCCCCTCCTCTTCCATAAGCCTGATGAGGCGTCATGGCCGGTGAACGGAGTCTGCGCGGCCACCTCGTCCTGCCGGGGGGCGTGGTGCCGGGCGAGGTGCGCTTTGGAAGTCACCTGGAAGCGGTCACGCCGCTGCCCGGGGTTTCCGGCGAGCTGTACATCCTCCCCGGCTTCGTCGATACCCATGTCCACGGCGGGGGCGGCGGGGACACGATGGACGGCCCCGGCGGCGTCGCTGCCCTGGCGCGGCTGCACGCCCGGCACGGCACCACCACCCTGCTGCCCACCACGGTCACGAACCCCTGGGAGGCTGTGCTGGCGGCGCTGCGCGGGGTGCGCGAGGTCATGGACGCCGGGGGAGTGCGCGGCGGCGCGGACATCCCCGGCGCCCACCTCGAAGGCCCCTTCATCAGTCCGGGGCGGCTGGGCGCCCAGCCCCCGCACCCCCTGCTGCCGACCCCGGCGCGGGTGGCGGAGGTGCTCTCGCCCGGCGTGGTGCGGGCGGTCACCCTGGCCCCCGAGCTGGAGGGCGCGGCCGGGGCTGCCCTCGCCTTTGCCCGTGCCGGGGTCCGGGTGGGCATCGGGCACACGCGGGCCGACGCGGAGACGGTCACGGCCCTGCTGAAAGCCGTGCACGCCGCTGGGGGCCGCACCGCCGCGACCCACCTCTACAACGCGATGGGCGGCCTCGAGGGACGGGTCCCCGGTCCGGCCGGGGCGCTGCTGACCGACCCCCACGCCTTTCTGGAGGTGATTCTCGACGGGCACCACGTCCACCCCACCAGCTTTCACCTCGCCTGCCGCGCCGCACCCGGCCGGGTGATGCTCGTCAGTGACGCGGTGCGGGCGGCGGGTCTGGGCGACGGAGAGAGCGACCTCGGGGGCCAGCGGGTGACGGTGCGGGGGGGCCGGGCCACCCTCCCGGACGGCACCCTGGCGGGCAGCGTCCTGACCCTCGACCGGGCGCTGCGTCAGGCGGTGGGGGCGGGCGTGCCCCTGCCCGGGGCGAGCGCGATGCTCAGCGCGGTTCCGGCGGCGTCCCTGGGCCTGACCGACCGGGGCCGGTTGCGGCCGGGCCTGCGCTCGGACCTCGTGGTGCTGGACCGGGACCTGCAGGTCCGGCAGGTCTACGTGGCCGGGCAACCCATGCGGGTGGGGGAGGACTGAGCGTCCCTCCCACCCGGTCCCACCGAACGCCGCATCAGACCGAACGCCGCATCAGAAGTCCTCGACCTCCCCGGCCACGTCGTGGTCGTCGACCGCCACGTAACGCCTCGTGGTGTCCACGCTGCTGTGCCCCAGGAAAAGGCCCACCCGCGTGAAGTCCCGCGTCGCGCGGTAGAGCCGGGTGCCCGAATGCTTGCGGGCCGCGTGAAAGCCGCGCCAGGTGTGCCCGTGCCCGGCCTGCCGGAAGGCCCGGCGCAGCCGGTAGGCCGCCTGCGCGTAGCTCCAGTCGAAGAGTGCTCCGTCCGGGCGGACCGGCGCCAGGCCCGCGAGCGCCGTCCGGGTCCGGCGGCCCAGCGGCACCCGCCGCAGCTTGCCCCCCTTGCCCCGCACGGTGACCATGCCCCCCTGCAGGTCTCCCAGCCGCAGCCCCAGCGCCTCCCCGGCCCGCAGGCCCCCGTGGGCACACAGCAGCAGCAGCGCCGCCAGCCGGGGGTCGCAGTGCGCCAGCACATCGTCGATCTCGCGCAGGTACGGCGGATTCTTCACGATGCCGGGAGTGGGGTCGGGCGGCACGTGGGCGTCCTCGAACGGTTGCGCCTCCGTCGCCCCGGCCCACCTGAGCGCCCGGTACAGCGCCCGCGCCCCGGCGACGTACTGGGCCACCGTCGCCGCCGAGAGCCCCCCGCTGCGCCCCCGCCCCCGCGAGGGCCGCGTTTGCAGGTGTGCCACGTACCGCCCCCCGTCCCGCCGTCCAGGGCGCAGCAGCTGCACGCCACTGTCCCGCGCCCACGGCACGAAATCCCGCACCGCCAGCGCGTACGCCGCCCGCGTCCGTGCACTGCCCCGCGCCCCCTTGCGGCTGGCAGCCAGCAGGTACGCCAGCGTGACCTGCACCAGCCCCTCGGCGTCGTAGGTGCTCGCAGCCTCCACCGCCCGCACCCGCAGCGCCTGATCACTGAGACTGGCGAGGGCCAGCGGCGCCTCATGCCGGACGAGGGTCATGGACCCTCCGGGGATAGGCAGGCTGGGTGTCGGGGCATGAGCTCCCAGTGTAGCGGGTGCAGAAGGCGGGTTCACACTAAGGCACATTAGTGTGACGGGTTGGCCAACTTGTTTGCCGTGCCTTCCCAGCCCACATACCTGCCCAGTCCGCTGGTGCCCACCCTACCCGCCCAGTGTTGGGGAGCCTCGCAACTCCGGCGAGCAGAGCCGGGAGAGGCTGAAGGCTCTCTGGGCTTCTGGAAGGCGTGTGAATGTTCGTTCGAAGGCACCCGGACAGGGACCTCTGCCCCACCCTCCGAACAGGAGCGGTCAGCTCTCGCAAGCTCGATATATACAAAGCTGCTCACATAAGCCTATCCCTATCCAGATCCAGAACACAGCTTCCCAGGGCGCAACCCCGGAGCTTTTCCACACATCACTCCACCTCTTCCCCGGTCTTCTGCACGATCCCCCGGGCCAGAAGGGTCGCCCGCTCGAGGTTGGCCGTTCCGACCTGGGCGCTGAAGCCTGCGCTGTGGGTGGAGTGCACGTGGTCGCGCAGGGAGGCCCGGCGAAGGTCGCTGGGGGGAGCGTACGGGACCCCAGCGCTGCGGCAGGCCGAGTGCAGGGCCGCCCGGAGGTCGCGCTCGATCCTGTACGGAAAGACCTTGCCCCGCGCAAACAGTCCCCCCGCCTGCTGATGGAGGGCTTGCAGAGCCTGGAGGGCCGCGTCACTCAACCGCGTGACCGTGTGGGGCCGCAGGGCGACGCCGGTGCCCATATCGAAGTCGTCCCACTGCAGCTGCAGCAGTTCGCGGACGCGGTAGGCGTGTTCGTCGATCAGCACCAGAGCGGCGTGCAGCGCGGGGACATTCCGGGCCACGTGATGAAGCGTCACGATCTGTTCGCGCGAGAGCAGGGGCGCCCCCGCACGTTCATTGGGAGGACGCTGGAGTCCGTCCAGTGGATTGTGGGTCAGGACCCCCGCCTGCAGCGCCTGGCTGTAGATGTTGCTGAGCAGCGAGAGCCGCAGGCGAACCGTGTTGGGCCTGGCCTCCGCACCACGGTGGTTCAGGCGGGCGACCCGCAGCAGCCACGGGTGAAATGTTTCTGGCGGGGACAGCAGGTTGACCCCATCGGCCGCCGCTTCCCTGAACATCAGACTGAGCAGGGTAAATGCCGTGTTGGAGGGCACCGGAAGCCGGTCACGCACATGGGGCAGCAGCTCGTCGAGACGGGCCTGCTCCAGCGCCGCCTGAATCTTCCCGCTGCGTTCATCCGGCAGAGACATATCCCATTCTACGTTGTCACCAGCGTTAACAAACCCCTCTCAAACGGCCTGCGTTTGACTTGGCTCCCTGCCGTCTCCTACGACAATTCCCAGCTCAGACGCCTGAAGATCCTGTAGCATGGGCCAGAGCCTGAGCGTCTGGCAAAACACCTGGGACTCTCCTCCAATCACCCGGCAGCACGAAGCAGAGTGGCGACAGATGAGGGTTTCGCTTGGCGAGTGAGGCCGAATCCACGTGCAATTCAGATTGGCTCTTCCTGGATTCCGGGGAGCTGAGGGGTAGCGGGGGTAA
>NZ_JASNGB010000174.1 GCF_030271215.1 Deinococcus rhizophilus
CGCCGAGGCCGCCGCGCTGTGGCAGGCCCGCCGCAGCGTCAGCCCCGCGCTGGGCCGCATCCGCCCGCAGCGCATGAACGAGGACATCGTGGTGCCGCGTTCGGCCTTGCCGGAGGTGGTGCGCGAGATCCGGGCGCTGGGCGACGCCTCCGGGCTGCCCGTCGTGCAGTTCGGGCACATCGGGGACGGGAACCTTCATCCCAACATCCTTTATGACCCCCGCCGCGAGTCCCCGGAGGCGGTGCACGACCTTGCCCACCGGATCGCCCTCGTCGCCATCCGGCACGGCGGCGTGCTGAGCGGAGAGCACGGCATCGGCACCATGAAACGGCCCTTCATGCGCGAGGCGGTGGACCCGGTGACGCTGGCGGCGCTGCGGGACGTGAAGCGGGCGCTGGACCCGGCGGGCCGCCTCAACCCCGGCAAGATTCTCCCCGACGAGGACGCCCATGCCCATCCTTGACCTCTCGCCCGGTGACCAGACGGTCACGGCCAGCGGCGAGACCGCGCTGCTGGAGGTCTACGCGGCGCTGCCCCCTGGCCTCTACCCGCCCTTCCCGCCTGTGGAACTGCCCGGCGGCGTGGGTGGGCTGGTGTCGCGCGGGGGCTTCGGGCAGACCTTCCCCTTCGCCTCCGACGTGCTGGGCGTGACCTTCCGCGCACCCTCGGGCCGGGTGGTGCGGGCAGGCGGGCGCACGGTCAAGAACGTGCAGGGCTACGACCTGACCCGCCCCTTTGTCGGCAGTTTCGGGGCGCTGGGCGAGGCGCTGGAGGTCACGCTGCGGCTGCGGCCCGGTCTGGTCGCCCGTCACGTGGCGGCCCCCGGCCCGCTGGACCTCCTGGGCCACCTGACCGCCCGTTTCGCCTGGCAGGACGGCGGCGAGCTTCACCGGATGCACTTCGGCCACGCGCGGGAGGTGGACCGGGCGCTGGGAGCGCTGCCGGGAGCCCGCGAGGTGACGCAAGCCCTCGACCTCTGCCCCCGCTTCCCCGACGGAATGGGGGTGGGGGAGAGCGCGGCCCTGCGTGACCGCCGCTTCGGGTGGGTGAATGGGGGAGGAGTGCCGCCCATGCCCCCCCTGTTCGCCCGGCTGGTGGCGGCGCTGTAGCTACACCCGCCCGTCCGCGTAAATGTCGCCCCGGCTCGGCGGGATGGGCACCCGCCGCCGCTCGTCCGGCTTGGNGGGTGAATGGGGGAGGAGTGCCGCCCATGCCCCCCCTGTTCGCCCGGCTGGTGGCGGCGCTGTAGCTACACCCGCCCGTCCGCGTAAATGTCGCCCCGGCTCGGCGGGATGGGCACCCGCCGCCGCTCGTCCGGCTTGGCGAGCAGCGTCTGGAAGATGCTCAGGTGGCCGTGCGCGAAGTAGTACCCGCAGGCGTTGAGGTAGATGCGCCACAGCCGGTAGCGTTCCTCGCCCAGCGTGGCCAGCGCCCCGTCCTCCCGCGCCTCCAGCCGCCGCGCCCACTCGGCGGTCGTGCGGGCGTAGTGCTCGCGCAGGTTCTCCACGTCGCGCACCTCGAACAGGGCGGCGTCGGCGTGTTTGAGCGTCTCCCAGAGTGGCAGCAGCTCGCCGTCGGGAAACACGTAGCGCCGCGCGAAGTTGCCCGACTGGATCAGCATGGGCACCCGCGCCTGCCCCAGCCCGTCGGCGATGGCGTGGTTCAGCATCAGCCCGCCGGGTTTCAGCGCCCGGTAGGCGGCAGCGAAGTACTCGGGCATCTTGCGGCGGCCCACGTGCTCGGCCATGCCCACGCTGGCAATCTTGTCGAACTCGCCCTGCCCACCCGCGGGCACGTCCCGGTAGTCGCGCAGCTCCAGCGTGACGAGGTGCTCCAGCCCGGCGGCCTTCACCCGCGCCCGTCCCCCGTGCAACTGCGCTTCGGAGAGGGTCACCCCCAGGACCGAGACGCCGTAGTTCTGCGCCGCGTAGATTGCCAGCCCGCCCCACCCGCAGCCGATGTCCAGCAGGCGCTCGCCGGGCTTCAGCCGCAGCTTGCGGCAGATCAGCTCCAGCTTGGCCTCCTGGGCTGCGTCCAGCGTCTCGGTTCCGGTCGGGAAGTACGCGCAGGAATAGACCATGCGGCTGTCCAGCCACAGCCTGTAGAAGTCGTTGGACACATCGTAGTGGGCCTGAATGGCCTGCCTGTCGCGCTCGCGGGAGTGCGTCTCGCCGTGGAGCTGGGCCAGCGGTTTGGGCGGCTTCACGCTCACCCCCCGGCGCAGCAGGGCCACGTCGCGCAGCAGTCCGGCCACCTGCGCGGGCGTGAACTGTGGGTCCAGCGTGTCGGCCAGCCCCACGATCGCCCCGAAGTCGCCCTCGATGTCGAAGTCGCCGCGCAGGTACGACTCGCCCAGCGCCACGTCGAGCGGGAGGTTCAGCATCCGCCCCAGCGACTCGGGCGAGTTGAGGATCAATCGGGCGGTCGGCTCCGGCACGCCTGCGGGCAGGTCCTCACCATTCCAGAACCCCACGGCGAAGGAGCGCTCCTGCGGCAGGACGGCGCTCAGCACACGCTGGGCCGCCCCAAGCAACTCCTCCTCGCTGGGGCGCACGCGCGTGCGGGCCACCACGACCGCGCCGAGCATGGTCAGCACCGCGGCGAGGCCCAGCGTCTGGACCGAGGTGGTGGGGGAGGGGTCGGGGCGGGCCGTCTGGCGGTTCGGGGACATGGGCGCTCCTGGGGGGGCTGGGTTGAAGGGGGACGCAGGACTGCGGCCCAGCATATGCAGTTCCGGGCCCCTCGCCGCTTCCCTTGTCTTCACGAAGGCTGGACTTGCTCCCTTTCCTCAGGAGCGGCTTCTCCAGGCGGCCCGCGATCTTGGACCGGGAGCGCTGGCCCCTTCACACGCCCCTGACCCCTGGCCGTATGCTGGAGGGCGTGCGGACTAACTTTGCCCTGACGACGGCGCTGCTGCTGGGTGCAGCGAGCGCCCAGACTGTCGAACTGCGGATTCTCGAGACCACCGACCTCCACACCCACGCGCTGGGGTACGACTACTACCAGGACAAGCCCACCGGCGAGTTCGGGCTGGAGTACGCGGCCACCCTGATCAAGCAGGCCCGTGAGGAAAAGCGCAACACGCTGCTCTTCGACAACGGCGACCTGATTCAGGGCAACCCGCTGGGCGACTTCGCGGCCCGCGTGCAGCCGCTGAAAGAGGGCCAGATGCACCCCATGCACCAGGTGATGCGGACCCTGCGCTACGACGGCGCGACCCTGGGCAACCATGAGTTCAACTACGGCCTGGACTATCTCGACCGGGTGCTCGCCTCGGCGCCGATGCCCTACGTGAACGCCAACGTGCTGAACATGGACGGCACCAACCGGTACACGCCCTTCGTCGTGCAGCGCAAGCTGGTGTACTCGACCGACGGCCGCCCCTACTTCATCAACGTCGGCGTGATCGGCTTCACCCCGCCCCAGATTCTGAACTGGGACCGCGCCCACCTTGAAGGCAAGGTGCAGGCGCTCGACATCGTGGAGGCGGCCCGCCGCTTCGTCCCGCAGATGAAGGCCCAGGGCGCCGACGTCGTGGTCGCGCTCGCGCACACCGGCATCAACCAGGGGGCCTACGCCCCCGGCGGCGAGCAGGCAGGCGCGGCCCTGACCGGCGTGGACGGCATCGATGTGGTGCTCACCGGCCACAGCCACCTCGAATTCCCCGGCACCGCGTACAAGGACGTGCCCGGCGTCAACCTCCAGAAGGGCACCATCGGCGGCAAGGTCGTGCTGATGCCCGGCTTCTGGGGCAACAACCTCGGCGTGGCCGACCTGAAGCTCAACTACAACCGCGCGACCCGGAAGTGGACCATCGCCGACGCCCAGGGCAGCATCCGCCCCATCTGGGACAAGACGGCCAAAAAGAGCCTCGTCACGCCCGACCCCGCCATCGCCGCCGCCGTGAAGAAGGCGCACGAGGGCACGCTGGCCTACGTGCGCGGCAAGGTCGCCGACCTGACGGCTCCGGTCACCTCCTACTGGTCGCTGGTGCAGGACGATCCCAGCGTGCAGCTCGTCTCGAACGCGCAGGCCGCCTACGTCAAGGCCGCGCTCGCCGGGGGCCAGTACAAGGACCTCCCCGTCCTGTCTGCCGCCGCGCCCTTCAAGGCCGGGGGCCGCGCGGGGGCCAGCTACTACACCGACATTCCCGCCGGGACGCTGGCGATCAAGAACGTCGCCGACCTCTACGTCTACCCCAATACCGTGCAGGCCGTGCTGGTCACCGGGGCGCAGGTGCAGGAGTGGCTGGAGCGCAGCGCCGGGCAGTTCAACCGCATCGACCCCGCCAGGACCGAGCCGCAGGCCCTGGTCGACGAGACCTTCCCCACCTACAACTTCGACGTGCTGGACGGCGTGACCTACGAGATCGACGTGAGCCAGCCCTCGCGCTACGACCGCTCCGGCAAGCTGGTGAATCCGGAGGCCCGCCGCATCAAGAACCTGATGTACCAGGGCAAGCCCATCGACCCCGCGCAGCAGTTCGTGATCGCCACGAACAACTACCGCGCCTCGGGCGGCGGCTCCTTCCCCGGTCTGGACGGCAAGAACATCGTCCTCCAGTCGCCCGACGAGACCCGCGCGGCCCTAGTCAAGTACTTCACCGAGCAGAAGACGGTGAACCCGCAGGCCGACGGCAACTGGAAGCTCACGCCCATCCCCGGCGCGACCCTGCTGTATGTCAGCAGCCCCAACGCCCAGAAGAACCTGCCCGCCGGAGCCACGCTGCTGCGCGTGCGCGAGGACGGCTTCGCGGAGTACGCGATCAAGTTCTGAGGGGATGCAGAGGAGAGGCGGGGGCTGCCTTGGCCCCCGCCTCCTCTTATGTTCGCAGGCTGCCGGGTTCTACTCGTCGCCCGCCTTGATGGCCCTGTTCGAGATGTTGCTCGCCTTGACCACGACGGGATGCCCGTTGCTGCTTTTGCCAGTAAACTCGATGTCGACGACGCTGTAGGCTCCTGCGTTGGTCCTCTGAACTTCCTCAATCAGATCATCTGCGAAGGTGAGTGAGAACCCCCCAATGGGCAGACCATTGGCGGGCTGCACATCACTCCGGATTCTTCCGTCGGTGGTGTACATCTGGCAGGACTGATAGTTCGGCAGCGACGCGCGTTCCGGGCAACTCCAGCCGGAGGGGACATAGATGTCGGCCTTGTCGGAGTTAGAAACCTCGGTGCTCACCCGCCCGTTGAAGTCGTACCGTGTGATGCGCCAGCCAGTGATGTAGACCGCATCCGAGCCGGGCCGGGTCATGAAGGTAAAGGTCACAGGGCCCGGGTTCCCGGCAGTCCAGACCGTCTTGGCGGGAGTGACGTTACCCTCCTCATCGACCTCTTCGGGGGTGAACGCTTTGGTCACCGTCACAAAAGAGGTGGCGTCTCCGGCGTCAACGCCAACCGATACGCGATTATTCCCAGTGATCTGCCCCGGCGCACTTCCGCAGGCGCTGAGGGCGAGGCCCGCAAGCAGGGCAAGGGCGGATAGTCTCTTCATTCAGTCTCCTCCGTGTCCACGGCGTTCAGGTGTGGGTTCAGGATGTAAAAGGCGAGCCGTTTCATTCCGGCCAGGAAGTCCACGTTCTCGACAATCACAGCACGCCACTCGTCACTGATTTCTTGCTGCCCCGCCCGTTCCAGCATGCGGGGCTGAATCACCGTGGGCGCGAAGTTGAGAATGCCGCGCACGCCCGCTCCGGCCAGCGCCTGCGCCGCGTCCTGCGCGTGGTCGGGCGGCACAGCCAGAAAGCCCATATCCACCTTGTTGCCGCGCACGAACTCGGGCAGCTCGTCCATATGCCGCACGGTCAGGCCGCGCACCGTGCGCCCCACCACGTCGGGATTCACGTCGAAGAGTCCGACATACTGAAACTGATAGTCGCTCGCGCCGGGATAGTTGGCGATGGCCTGCCCCAGCCGCCCCACGCCGACGACCACCACGTTCCAAGTCTGGTTCAGGCCCAGCACCCGCATCAGCTCGCGCTTGAGGATCGGCACCGTGTACCCCATCCCGCGCGTCCCGAAGCGACCGAAATAGGCGAGGTCCTTGCGCACCTGAAAGGCCGTGACTCCGGCCCGTTCGGCGAGGTCGTTGCTGCTGGTGCGGCTGATCTCCTGGGCTTCCAGGCCCTCCAGAATGCGGAGGTAGGTCACCAGACGGCTGATGGTCGCGGTGGGAATCCCGGTCATCAGCGAATCCTGAAGTGGTCGTGGCCGCCCGCGTCGAGCTTGCGCTCGGCCTCCAGCAGCGCGTCCCCGCTGTAGGGGCCGACCAGCACGGTCACCTTGCGGTTTTCCGGCGCGTTCACGGTGGGCGAGAAGCCCAGGTCGCGCAGCATCCCGACCAGCCGCCCGGCGCTCTCCTGGCGGTCAAAGGCGCCGACTTGCAGGTACACCGGACCGTTCGGCGCGGGGGTCTGCGCGGCGGGCGGGGTCGGCGTGCTGGGCGTCTGGGACTCCTGGGGGACGGCCTCGGGGGGAGCGGCGGGCGCGGGCGCTCCGGCG
>NZ_JASNGB010000175.1 GCF_030271215.1 Deinococcus rhizophilus
CGCGCCCCCGTCCCGCCCGGCCCGCGCGTGTCCAGCCCCAGCCCGGAGAGCGCCTCCACCGCCAGCCGGGTGGTCGCGTGGTGCCCGGTCCCGAAGGCCATGCCCGGCTCGATGACGAGCGGAAGTTGCCCGGCCTCCACCTCTTCCCGCTGCCACGGCGCCACGATGGTCACCCGGCCCGCCGGCACCGGGCGCAGGGTGCGGCGGAACTCGGCCTGCCAGTCCTGATCGGTTTCCTCGTGCCACTCGCCGTCCGAGACGGACGCGGGCAGCGGCACCCGCCCCCCGAAATAGACGCGGATCACTCCGGACCGCTCCTCCAGCCCGGTCGCGCCCGCCTCCCACAGGGGGTCGAGGTCGGCTTCGCGGGTCTGGAAGGTGCCGGGGAGGTGGTACACGAGCATGGGGGAGAGTGTAGCGGGCGCGGGGCCAGGGCTGGAGGCTGGTCGCAGGCAGACATGCCCCGCGCCCCCAGCCTCTACACTCTCCCCCATGAAACTCGCCATCGTCGGCGTCGGGAAGCTGGGTCTGGCCTTGCTGGAAGGGGTCTTGTCGCGCGGGGTGATCGCTGCGGGAGACATCGGGCTGCTGGACGCGAACGCGGGGCGGGCCTCCGACCTCGCCTCGCGCACGGGGGCCGCGCTCATCGGCGCCTCTGACCTGCGCTTCGCCGAGCGGGTGCTTGTCAGCGTGCAGCCGCGCGTCTTTCCGGAAATCAGTGAGTGGCTCGCGCAGGAAAACGCCGGGTACATCAGCACGATGGCCGGGGTCAGCACGAACACGCTCTCCCGCCGCCTGGGGACCAAGCGGGTGGTGCGGGTGATGCCCAACCTCGCGGCGACCATCGGCCGGAGCCAGACCGCGATCACGGCCCCGCGTGAGGCGGAACTCAGCGGGGACCTCGACTTCGCCCGGTCGCTCTTTGGTGCGGTGGGCGACGTGTACGACCTCCCCGAGCACCTCTTCAACGCCTTTACCGGCATGAGTGCCTCCGGCCCCGCCTACGCCGCGCTGGTGGCCGAAGCGCTCGCGGACGGCGCGGTGCGGATGGGCCTGCCCCGCGCCCTGGCCCACGAACTCGCCGCCAAGGTGCTCGTCGCCAGCGGTGAACTCCTCCAGCAGCGGGCGCACCCCGGTCTGCTCAAGGACGAGGTCGCCAGTCCCGGCGGCACCACCATCGCTGGGCTGGAGGTGCTGGAGGCGGCGGGCGTGCGCGGCGCGGTGATGCGGGCGGTCGTGGCGGCCACCCGCCGGGGCGCCGATCTCGGGAAGGATCAGGAGTAGGGGAGGAGGGCGAGCCCCGCAGCCTCTGCTCCCCTCTGCCCCGCTCATGCAGACGGCTTCCGCGTTGGCCCTCTTCCGGCACCAACCCTTCGCGGTGCTGTGGGGGGCGCAGACCTTCTCGGGCCTGGGCGACGGCATCTTCCGGGTGGCGCAGGTCGCCCTGCTGCTGGAGTTGACCGGATCGGCGGCGGCCCTGAGCGGGCTGCTGCTGGTGGCCGTGCTGCCGGGCATTGCGCTCGCGCTCGTGGGTGGAGCGCTGGCGGACCGGGTGGACCGCCGCCGATTGCTGGTGGGGGCCAACACGGTGCGCGGGCTGCTGATGGCCGCCTTCGCGGGGCTGGCCCTGGCAGACGCCGTGCAGCTCTGGCACCTCTACGCGCTGGCGCTGCTCTACGGCGGGGTGAGTGCGCTGGCGAATCCGGCGTTCGATGCCCTGCTCCCCGCGCTGGTGCCCCGCGAGCGCTTGCAGGAGGCCCAGGCCCTTTTCCTGCTGGGAGACAACGTGGCGGCCATCCTCGGCCCGGCGCTGGGTGGGGTGCTGCTGGTCGTGGCGGGGGCCGGGGGTGCGGCGGCGGCGAACGCGCTGTCCTTCGGGGTGCTGGTCGCCGGGCTGCTGAGCTTGCGGGTGGGTGCGTCTCCAGCCCAAGAAGGTCCCCGGCCGTCCATGTGGGCCGACATCGGCTCTGGCCTGCGCTACGCCCGCACCCAGCCCGCCCTGCTCTCTCTGCTGGCCCTGTTTGCCGTCATCAACCTGAGCGGCGCGACGATGGCGGTGGCGCTGCCGCTGCTCGTCACGGGGACGCTGGGACAGCCCGCCGCCGCCTACGGCCTCTACCTGACCGCGATGAACGTGGGCATTTTCGGGGGTGTCGCCCTCCTGGGAACCCTGCGGGTGCGGCGGCGCGGGCTGGCGATTCTGGGGAGTCTCTTCGCGGCGGGGCTGGTGGGATATCTGCCCCTCGCGCTCTCGCGGGAGGTATGGATGGGGCTCGTCGCCGTGCTGCTGATCGACGGATTGGCGATGGTGTCCAACGTGCTGTATCCGGCCTGGGTCGGCACCCAGGTGCCCGACGAGTACCGGGGGCGGGTGTTCGGGCTGACCTCGCTGGTGAGTTACAGCCTCGTCCCCGTGGGCTTCGCCGTGGCGGGGGCGGCAGCGGGGACGCTGGGGCCACCGGGAGCCCTGCTGGGGGCCGGATTCCTGCTGATGACCGTCGCCGGGCTGGGTCTGCTGGTGCCTGCCCTGCGGCGGCTGGAGTAGGGGCGCGTTCGGCCTGAGCCTCCGGCCCGCTGGCCCCTCCTATACTGCCCCCCGTGCCCGGCCCCGAAGTCCTGCTCTACGGCATTCCGCTCGCCTTCCTGGCGGGCTTCATCGACGCGGTGGCGGGCGGCGGCGGCACCATCACGCTGCCCACGCTCTTTTTCATGGGCCTCAGCCCCGCGCAGACGGTCGCCACCAACAAGCTGCTCGCCATCTTCGGGTCGGGGAGTGCCACCGTGCAGTACTGGCGCAAGGGGCATGTCGAGCGCGGGCTGGTGCTGCGGCTGATCCCGCTCGCGCTCGTCGGCAGTGCGCTGGGGGCCTTTCTGGTGCGCTTCGTGGACCCGGACGCCTTCCGCACCCTGGTGGGCGTGGTGATCCTGGGGGTGGGGGCGCTGGTGCTGGCGAACAAGCGCTTCGGCCTGGAGGACCGCTACCCCGGCCTGACCGCCCGCACGCTCGCGCTGACGCTGCCGGGGGCGTTCATCATCGGCATCTACGACGGCTTCCTGGGGCCGGGCACGGGCACCTTCCTGATGTTCCTGTTCGCGCTGGCGGGCTTCAACCTGGTGCGCTCCAGCGGCAACGCCCGCACGATCAACTTCGCCACCAACCTCGGCGCCTTTCTCTTTTTCCTGATCGGCGGGCAGATGGTGTGGTGGATCGGGCTGCCGATGGGCGTGGCGAACGCGCTGGGGGCCACCCTGGGGGCCCGCATGGCGATGCTGCGCGGCAGCGGCTTCGTGAAGGTGATCTACGGGGTGATCGTGGTGCTGGTAGCGGCGCGGCTGCTGTTCGGGGGGTAAGGGGTGGGGAGGGGGTGGAGGGTGGACCGTGGTCAGGCGCACGCCTTCACGCTCTACGTTCCACGGTCCACACTCCCCCCGGCCCGCACGCGGCAGAATCCGGGCATGACCTCACCAAGTGGCGGACAGACCGAGCAGGCGATTCTGGCGGGCGGGTGCTTCTGGTGCACCGAGGCCGTGCTGAAGGACGTGCGCGGCGTGCAACGGGTGGAAAGCGGCTACATCGGCGGTCACACGCCCACCCCCGACTACCGCAGCGTGTGCAGCGGCACGACCGGGCACGCCGAGGCGGTGCGGGTCACCTTCGACCCCGCCCAGGTGAGCCTCCGCGACCTGCTGACGCTGTTTTTCGCCACCCACGACCCCACCAGCCTCAACCGTCAGGGGGCCGACGTGGGCACCCAGTACCGCTCGGCAGTCTTTCCGCTGACGCCCGGGCAAGAGCAGACCACGCGCGAGGTGATGGCCGACCTGACCGCGCAGGGCGTCTTTGACCGTCCCATCGTGACCAGCATTGAACCGGCCACCACGTTCCATGTGGCCGAGGACTACCACCAGGACTACTACGCCAACAACCCCCGCCAGCCCTACTGCATGGCCGTGATCGCGCCGAAGGTGGCGAAGCTGCGCAAGGAGTACGGCGACCGCCTGCGGGCCTGAGCCGCTGCCCTAGGGCCGCTCCCAGACGTAGGGCGTCGTCGTCGTCACGGGCAGCAGGCCGCTGCGTTCCAGAATGGGCCGCGAGGCGTCCGTGCTGTCGCTGTGCAGGTAGCGGACGCCCCGGCCCAGCGCCGACCCGGCGCGGGCGGCGGTCAGTGCCCGGTAGATGCCCTGGCCGCGCCACTCGGGAAGTGTTCCGCCACCCCACAGACCCGCGAATTCCGTATCCGGTACCACTTCCAGACGGCCGACACAGACGACCTGGTCTGCGGTTTCCGCAATCCAGAGTTCGGTCCAGCCACGGCGCTCCTCCAGCCGCCGCATCAGCTCCTCGGGCCGGAAGGGAAGGCCGAACACCCGGCTGTGTGTATCGGCTGCCCGCGTCACGTCGGGGAGGGGATCGGGCTGGTCGTCGATGCGGCGCAACCGGACGCCCCCCGGCAGGGTGACCGGCCCGGCGAGGTGCCGTGCTTCGCCGACCATGACGGTTTCCTGCTCCTGGGGCTCGAAGCCGTGCGCCCGCAGGCGGTCAGGGAGGTCGGCGGGTGCGTCATGCCCCCGCGTTTTCCACTCGGCGGAGGTGATGGCGGGGTCGGCGGCGTAGTGCTCCACGGTCTGCGCGATCAGGCTGTCCAGCGCCTGCCCGGACAGGCCCTCCAGCGAGCGGTAGGAGACGAGGCCCCGGGAGCCGAACTTGCCGCGCCACAGCGGTCCGGCGCGGTCCTGGCCCGTGGCGCCCGACATCTCGGCCTGCTCCCTGAGCTGCGCGTCGTAGGCAGCCAGCAATCGGCGCCGTTCTTCCCCATGTGGTGTGGCCATGGGGTCAGACTAGCGGGGACGACGTGGGGCTCGGGCGGTCCTGGGCGGCCAGCAGTTCCTCCACGCCCCGCCGCAGCCGCACGGCGAGTGGGTACGCCAGCCAGCGCTCCAACTCCTCACGCGGCGGTCTGGGGGCGAACCACAGGTCGAAGGTGTCCACGACCGTGGGCGCTCCGGCGGGGCCAGCCTCGCGGGTCACCGGGTCGCCCGCGCCCACATCGCCGCCCTCCAGCACGCGGGCGTAGAAGCCGGGGCGCCGGGCCGCCGCGAAGCGCCCCACGAAGCCCGCGTCCCCCATCCGTGCCCCCAGCGTGGCGCAGGGAATCCGGGAGGCGGTCACCTCCAGCAGCACCGCGCCGACCCGGAACCGCTCCCCGATGCTGACCCCGGCCGACTCCAGCCCCCCGACCAGCAGGTTCTCGCCGAAGGTGCCCGGCTCCAGCGGCCTGCCCAGCGCCGCTTCCCAGTGGGCGTAGTCCTCGCGGGTGTAGACGTACACGGCCTGATCGGGACCGCCGTGGTGCTTGCGGTTCATCACGTGGTCGCCGTCCAGCCCCGCCGCCGTGACCCCCACCCGGCCGGGAAGCGCGTGCTTGCGGATGCCGCTGACCACCTGCCGGGCGCCGACCTGCACGGCGGTGGGCTGGCCCACGTGAACGCTGAGAAGCTGCATGGAGAGCAGGCTAGCAGCGCCCGACTCCGGCTGGGGCATGGTGCGTCTTCTCCCGGTGCCGCGTGCGCCGGGCAGGATAGGCTGCGGCCCTATGCGCCCCCGTCTGCCCCGGCCCCTGCTCGGCGGCCTGATCGCCCTCCTGACACTGCTGGTCGCCCCATTCGGGGAGGCTGCCGCCCAGCCCCTCCAGGTGCCCGGCCCACTGGGGCTGAACCTCCCGCCGCCTGACCTCGCTGCCCTTGACGGGCTGGGACTGAACACCTGCCCCGAGCCGACCGCCCGCCTCGACCGCCTGCTGTATGAGCGCGTGCGGGGGCAGGGCGCGGCCCTGAGTTGCGGCAACCGGCTGGAGGGGCTGCTGCATCTGCCGCAGGCCAACCCCGCCTACAGCACCCAGCCCGTGACCCCGCTGGGCGGCTTCGACAGTCTGGTGGCCGCACTGGGGCAGACCCGGCGCGAACTGGTGATCGCCAACATGATCTGGGATGAGGGGCCGGACGCGCCGGGGGCGCCAGTGGCGCTTGCCATCGCCGCCTTGCGGGGTGACCTCGCCGCGCACCCGGAGCGGTACCCGGCGGGGCTGACGGTGCGGCTGATCTTCGGCAACACGGTGCGGGCGAGTGCGCCGCTCGACCCCCGCGCCAACATCTACGCGGCGGCCGAGCACCTGCTCGCGGCGGGCGTGCCCTTGACCGGGGACACGGTTCCCGGCTGGCGGCTGGAGATCGCCAGTTACGCCTCCACCTATCCCCACAGCCACATCAAGGTGATCGTGCAAGACGGCGAGCGCGTGCTGGCGGGCGGGTTCAACATCAGCATCAACCACCTGCCGCGTGAGGCGCCGGGAGGCCGGGGCCTCGACCTCGCCGACGTGGGCGTCTGGGTACGCGGCCCGGTCGCCCGGCACGCCCTCGCCGCCGTGC
>NZ_JASNGB010000176.1 GCF_030271215.1 Deinococcus rhizophilus
CAGGGCCGTGCCGCCCGGCAGCTCGCCCCCCTCGATGCGGGCGGCCAGCCCCTGCGCGAGCTGCAGGTAGGCGGGGGTGGCGCTCCCGGCGTCGAGGGGCACCAGCCAGGGCAGGGCGGTCGGGGACATCCCGCTTACCGTACCACTTGCAGACCAATCCGGGGAAAGGCTTGCAGAGGTCTGCAAGTGGTCTTATGCTGGGGGCGTCACCTTGGCCACAATTCGCCCCTTTCCCCGGAGGACTTCCATGCCCACGCGCTCCCCGCTGCCGCGCCTTTGCGGCCTCGCCGGTCTCGTTACCCTCGCCCTGTGCAGCGGCGCCCTGGCCGCGCCCAAGAAGGTCACCGGCTACGGCAGCCTCGGCATCACCAACGGCAAGCCCGGCGGCACCTACACCCTGGCGCTGGGCGACAGCCCGCAGAGCCTCTTTTACTACGGGGTGATCGACAACAACCTCGGGCTGATCTCGCAGCAGCTGTTCGACGGGCTGGTCGAGTTCAACTACGCGACCTACAAGGTCGAGCCCGCGCTGGCCGAGAGCTGGACCATCAGCCCCGACGGCCGCACCTACACCTTCCGGCTGCGCCAGGGCGTCAAGTGGAGCGACGGGCAGGCGTTCGACGCCGACGACGTGGTCTTCACCTACAGCCAGATCATCATGAACCCGGAAGCGCGGGCGGGCGACGCCGCGTCCTTCAAGCTCGACGGCAAGCAGGTCGAGGTCCGCAAGGTCAACGCGAACACCGTGCGCTTCGTGCTGCCGCGCCCCAGCCCGGCCTTCTTGCTCCAGATGCGCTCGTTCATCATGCCCAAGCACAAGCTGCTCAGGTACTCGCAAGAAGGCGGCGCCAAGCCCGCCGACATCAACACGGCCTGGCCCAGCAACGTCCGCGAGGCCGACGTGGTGGGCACCGGCCCCTTCCGCCTCAGCAACTACACCGCCGGGCAAAAGGTCACCCTGACCCGCAACCCCAACTACTGGAAGGTGGACGCACGCGGCACCAAGCTGCCCTACCTCGCCGGGCTGGAGTTCCTGATTATCCGCGACCCCCAGGCGCAGGTCGCGCAGTTCCTGGCGGGGAATATCGACCAGCTCAACATCTCGGGGGCGCAGTTCCCGGACCTCAAGCAGCGGGAGGTGGCGGGCGCTCCCTTCAAGGTCTTCCGCTCGACGGCCCTGTTCGGCTCCCCGCCCTTCGTGGCCTACAATTTCGACGCCAAGAACGCGGCGCTGGCCCGCGTCTTCAGCGACGTGCGCTTCCGCCGGGCGATGCAGAGCGCCCTGAACCGCGAGCGCATCATCGACACCGTGTACAACGGGCTGGCGAGCGCACCGGGGCACGGCATCGCGCCGGTCAACCGCGAGTGGTACGCCAACACCACCCGGCAGCTCGGCTCCTTCAACCTCGCGGCGGCGGGACAGGCCCTCGACGCGCTGGGCCTGCGCGACACCAACCGCGACGGCATCCGCAACCTGCCCGGCGGCGGCAACCTGGAGTTCGACCTGACCTACGGCACCGATTCGAGCGTCTACCCGGCCATCGCCACCATCCTCCAGAGCGACTTCGCCCGCATCGGCGTGAAGGTCAACCTGCGCGGCATCCTGTCCTCGCGGCTGCTCTCGACCGGGCAAAGCGGCGACTGGGAGATGATCCTGCACGCTTTCGGCGACCAGCCCGACCCCGAACTGCGCAAGCCCATCTGGCAGCCCGGCGGCGCCCTGTACTACTGGCACCGCAGCCTCCAGCCCGCCCAGGACGGCGGACGGCCCAACCTGACCCGCATGGCGAGCTGGGAGCGCGAGATCTACAACATCTTCGAGGACGCGGCCGTCACGACCAGCGCCAGCCGCCGCAAGGCCCTGTACACCCGCTGGCAACTCCTCTTTGCCCAGAACCTGCCGGTCACGCCCATCGCCAAGCCCGAGAACATCGGGGCCGTCAGCAACAAGTTCGGCAACTACATCTACAACCTCGGCGTGATTCCCGGGTACAACCCGGTGCCGCTGATCTACCAGAAGTAGGAAGCCGTGAGCGGTTGATGGCTGATCGCTTGAGGGGGGAGCGCATCCCGCGTTTTGAGGGCAAGCGTTGCTTGCCCCCCCCCTCCCCAACCCTCCCCCGCAAGGGGAGAGGGAGAAAAGATGGAGTCGCCCTCTTGTTCTTCCCCACCCCCCCGCCATGCTGACCTACGCCCTGCGCCGCATCCTGGGCATGGTGCCCACGCTGCTGCTGATCTCGGTGGTGTGCTTCGTGGTGATCCGGCTGCAACCCGGCAGCTTTATCGACCAGTACCTCGAGGACCCGCGCGTGACCCGCGAGACGGTGGAGTTGGTCACCCGGCAGCTCGGCCTCGACCAGCCCGCCTACGTGCAGTACCTGACCTGGATCAAGGGGATCGTGACCGAGGGCGACTTCGGCTATTCCTTTGTCAACGGCCGCCCGGTCAGTTCGCTGATCTGGGAGCGGCTGGGCTGGACGGTGTTCCTGGCCGTGCTGACCCTCCTCGTGAGCTGGGCCATCGCCATCCCGCTGGGCATCTACACGGCCCTGAACCGCTACGGCCCCGGCGCGACCATCCTGAACTTCTTCGGGTATGTCAGCCTCGCCACGCCGGATTTTCTGGTCGCGCTGCTGCTGATCGCGCTGGTGCTCAACTTCGGCGGGACGAACGTGGGTGGCCTGTTCAGCCCGCAGTTCATCGACGCGCCGTGGAGCCTCGCCAAGTTTCTCGACCTCCTGAATCACCTGTGGATTCCGATGATCGCCATCGGGCTGGAGGGGGTCGCGGGCCTGATGCGGCAGATGCGGGCGTCGATGCTGGACGTGATCAACCAGGATTACGTGCGGACGGCGCGGGCCAAGGGGCTGGCGGCCAACCGGGTGCTGTGGCGGCACGCGGTGCGGAACGCGGTCAACCCCCTGATCAGCCTCGCCGGGCTGAGCCTGCCCAGCCTCATCTCGGGCACCATCATCGCGTCCATCGTGCTGAACCTGCCCACCATCGGCCCCTTCCTGTACGACAGCCTGCTGAACAAGGACCAGTACGTCGCCATGACGCTGCTGCTGTTCAGCGCGCTGCTGCTGCTCGTCGGGAACCTGCTCGCCGACCTCGCGCTCGCGTGGGCGGACCCCCGGATCCGGTTCGAATGACGGCGATTCCTTCCCCTGCCGCGGCGCCCGCCACTCCCCGCGCGACCAGCCCACTCGCGCTGGCGCTGCGGCGTTTCCGGCGCAACCGGGTGGGCGTGGTCAGCGCGTGGGTGCTCGCGGGGCTGTACCTGATGGCGCTGCTGTCGGGCTTCCTGGCGCCGTATTCCATCACCGCGCAGCATCCCGACTTTCCCAACCAGCCGCCGCAGCGGGTGCGTGTGATTCACCAGGGCCAGCTCACGCGCCCCTTCATCTACCCGGTGGAAAAGACGCGCGACCCGGTGACCTTCGCCAGCACCTTCGCGGAGAACCGCGAGCGCCCGCTGCCCATCCTCTTTTTCGTCCGGGGGGACGACCCGGCCCGTTACGGGTACAACATCCTGGGCGTCTTCCGCAGCCAGTGGCACCTCTTCGGGGTGCCGCAGGGAACCGCCTTCCTGCTGGGGACCGACAAGTTCGGGCGCGACCTGCTCTCGCGGACGCTGGTGGGGGCGCAGGTCAGCCTGACGGTGGGCGTGATCGGCGTGCTGATCAGCTTTTCCATCGGCATCGTGCTGGGGGGCCTCAGCGGCTACCTCGGCGGGTGGGTGGACGGGCTGATTCAGAGGACGACCGAGGTGCTGCTGAGTTTCCCCCGGCTGCCCATCCTGCTGGCGCTCTCGACCATCATCCCGGCCCGCTGGCCGAGTACCTGGGTGTACCTCGGGATCATCGCGGTCCTCGCCCTGATCGGCTGGGCGGGGCTGGCGCGGATCGTGCGCGGGCAGGTGCTGTCGGCGCGGTCGGTGGACTACGTGCAGGCGGCGCGGGCGGTGGGCGCGTCCGACCTGCGGGTGGTGCTGCGGCACATCATGCCCAACCTGAGTTCGATCCTGATCGTGACCGCCACCCTCGCGCTGCCAGGCTACATCCTGGGCGAGAGTGCCCTGAGTTTCCTGGGGCTGGGCATCAAGGAGCCCATGACGAGCTGGGGCCTCCTCCTCAAGGACGCGCAGAACTTCGAGACGCTGAGCCTCTACCCCTGGCTGCTCGCGCCGGGGCTGCTGATCGTGATTTCCGTGCTGGCCTTCAACTTCCTGGGCGACGCGCTGCGGGACGCCGCCGACACCCAGAGCCGCTAACCCCGCGCCCGCCCCCGGAGGTACGCCATGACCGCACGCCCTGCTCCTTCCCCGGCCGCTCCCCTGCTCGCCGCCCTCACCGTCAGCCTCGCCCTCTGCGCCCCCGCACACGCCCAGGCCAACCAGAGCCGGGCCAACGTGCCCCCCTCCCTCTTCCAGACGGTCGGGAAAAAGGGTGGCACGCTGACCCTCTCCATCGTGTCCAGCCCGCAGAGCTTCAACTATTTCGCGGTGCTGGACAACAACACCTACACGGTGATGAACAACGTCCTCGACCGGCTGATCACGCTCGACCCCCTGACGAACCGGCTCTATCCCGCGCTGGCCGAGTCGTGGACCTTCTCGCCGGACGGCCGCAGCGCCACCCTCAAGCTGCGCCGGGGCGTCAAGTGGAGCGACGGGCAGAATTTCAACGCCGACGACGTGATCTTCACGCTGGTGGACGTGGCGAGCAACACCGGGCTGCGGGCCAACCAGTCCGCCGTCTTCAAGATCGGCAAGGACCCGCTGACCTTCCGCAAGGTGGACGCCTACACGGTGCGGGTGACGGCCCCCAAACCCTACGGGGCGATGCTCCAGGCACTGACCTTCGTGCCCATCCTGCCGCAGCACAAGCTCGCCAAGTACCAGCCGCTGAGGGACCCCGACGGCTTCATGAAGGCGTGGGCGACCAACGCGCCCCTCTCCGAGATCGTGGGCACCGGCCCCTTCATGCTCGGCAGCTACACGGTGGACCAGAAGGTCTCGCTGGTCCGCAATCCCAACTCGTGGCGGCGTGACCCGCGCGGCACCCAGCTCCCCTACATGGACCGTCTGGAATACCTGATCATCAAGAGCCCCGACGCGCAGATCGCCGCCTTCCGGGCCGGGCAGCTCGACTCGGCGCCCATCACCGGGGCGCAGTTCCCGGACCTCAAGCGGCAGGAACTGGCGGGGGCGAAGTTCCGGGTGATTCGCGGCATCGGGCTGAACAACCCGCCGGTCCACTGGGCCTTCAACCAGGACAGCCGGGACGCCAACCTGAAAAAAGCCTTCAGCGACCTGCGCTTCCGCGAGGCGATGCAGCTCGCGGTCAACCGCGAACGGATCATCGACACCGTGTACAACGGCCTCGCCAGCCTGCCGGGGCACGGGGTCGCGCCCATCAGCGAGTGGTACACCAACACCCGCAGCTACCTGCGCAGCTACAACCTGGGGCAGGCGGGCGTGCGGCTCGACGGCCTGGGCTACCGGGACACCAACCGCGACGGCATCCGCAACTTTCCGGGCGGTGGGCCGAACGTGGAATTCAACATCCTGCACGCGGCCGACAACACCATCATGCCGGGCATCGCGGTGATTCTCCAGAGTGACCTCGGGCGCCTCGGGATCAAGGTCAACCTCCAGGGCATCACCGGGAGCACGGTGCTGCCGACCGCGCTCGCCGGGAACTTCGAGTCGGTCCTCAGCACCTTCGGGGACCAGCCCGACCCGCAGCTTCGCAAGGACATCTGGCAGCCCGGCGGCGCCCTGCACTACTGGCGGCGCAGCCTGCAACCCGCGCAGGAGGGCGGCACGCCGAACCTCGCGGCCATGACTCCCGCCGAGCGGCGCATCCACGACATCTTCGCGCAGGCCGAGGCCCTGGGAAACCAGGCCCAGCGCAAGCGGCTCTACACCGAGTGGCAGTGGCTCTTCGCCCGCAACCTCCCGGTCATCCTGATCGCCAAACCCGACTCGGTGGCCGCCTTCCACGACCGCCTGGGCAACTTCTACGTGCGGGACAACCGGGTGATTTCCAGCAACTACAGCGTGTTCGAGAAGTGAGTGGGGCGAGGTGAGGAGAGCAGCGTGACGGAGCGCCTCGGCCTGGAACACCTGCTCGCGGCCCCGGAGCGGGCGGCGGGGTGGAGCCGGGTCGGCCTGCTCACCAACCCCAGCGGCGTCACCCGCGACCTGACCCCGGCGGCGGTCGCGCTGGCCCGCGCGGGCGT
>NZ_JASNGB010000177.1:0-2051 GCF_030271215.1 Deinococcus rhizophilus
CGGCGGCGCCTGCCCCCGCCCAGCCCGCAGGCGCGGCGCTCGGGCGCACGGCAGCGGGGACGCCCACGACCCAATCGGGGACGACGCAGACGCAGTTCGGACGGCGGTAGTGGTACCCGGTCCGGTGGTCTATCTGCTGCGACACGGTCAGACAGAGTGGAACGTGGAAGGACGGCCTCAAGGACGACTGGATTCGCCGCTCACACCGCTCGGCGTGGCTCAGGCACGCGCTCACGCGGTTACACTCTCGGGAGTCCCGCTCCGCCACGCCTACTCCAGCCCGATGGGCCGTGCCCGTCGCACAGCGGAATTTGTGCTGGAGGAACGGGCAGTGCCGCTCACGGTCTTGGAGACCCTGGCCGAAGTGGACGCTGGAGAGCTCGCCGGGCTGCTGAAGGCGGAGAGGGTGAACCGTTTTCCAGACCTGGCCGCTGCCCGTGAGCGGGACAAATACCGCACCGTCCTGCCCGGTGGGGAAAGTTACGAGACGGCCTCACCCCGCGCGGCCCGTGCGCTCCAGACCATCTCCAGGAGTGGAGGGGGCAACGTCCTGATCGTCTCCCACGAGATGATCGGGCGGCTGCTGAGGATGCATCTGCTGGGGCTCTCCCCCCGGCAGGCGATGGCCCTCAGCCACCCACAGGACGTGATCTACCGGGTGGAATCTGGGACTCTGACCGCGAGCGTCTCCGGCTCGGCGTTCGCGCCGGTTCCACTCCCCACGTTCCACTGATCCCTCACCGCACCTTCCCCGCATCCACCGCCGCCGCGAGTTGCCCTCCGGCGGCGGCCGTCACGACGAGGGCGTCTGGCGTCACGCTCAGCCCGGTCAGCCGCAACTCGCCCACCCTGCCCGTCAGGGTGACGCCGGGGACGGGGGTGAAAGGCAGCCGCGCCTGGACCTGTCCCCGCGCCTGCGTGAGCTGCGGGGTCAGGTCGAAGCGGGCCGCCCCCCGCAGGTACGTCTGGGCGCGGGCGTCTGCCAGCCAGCCCACCACCCGCCCGGTCAGCCCCTCGCGGCGGGTGACGACGGTGGGGTCACGGAGGGTAACGACCCGCCCGGAGGCGTCCAGCGCAGGCACGCCCGACACATCGGCGGTGGCCCGCACGCTGAGGCCCAGCGGCCCGGAGACGCGCACGGTGACGGCGGCGTTCAGGCGCGGTCCCCGGCCCGTCACCACGACCTTTTCCACCCGCAGGGTGGGGGAGAGGGGCAGCGGCAGGGTCACCGTCCGCGTGGCGGCGGCGCGGGTGGCCGCCCGTGAGAGGTCTGGGTAGGGCAGGCGCACGGGCACAGCGAGGGACACCCCCGGCGACGGTGGCTCGGCCACCCGCAGCGGGGGCAGGGGCGTGGGGGCCTGGGCGGGGGCACGGCCCAGCCCCGCCGCGAGGTCGAAGGTCGCGCCCACCGTCAGCTTCAGCGCCTCAGGCGTGAAGCGGAAGGGGCTGACGGTCAGGGTACGCGGGGTGACGCGGGCGTAGGCGGGTTCGGGGGCGGGCAGCGTCCAGGGCTGCCCTGCCCGTGCCCACAGCGCCCCGGCGCGGCCCCGCAGGTCGGCCCCCTCGCGCACCGCCCGCTCGATGTCGGCGGTCACGCGGTCCAGCGCCGAGCGCACCTGCCCGTCGACCAGCGCCTGCACGCTGACCCGCACGCCGGGGGCCAGTTCCACGCTCAGGGGGTCGGTCCACTCCACCGTCCCGGCGACCTTCACCCCGGCCTGCCAGTCGGGCGAGAGGGTGGGCGTCAGGCGCAGGCTCACGGTCGCCTCGCCGCCGAAGTCGCGGCCCAGCGCCGATCCCAGTCCCTGGCCCTCGGCCCGGAAGGCGGCCCGCAGCGGGACCCGCACGATCAGCGCGTCTCCCTCCGGCGCGGCCCCCACCCGCACGTGCCCGGTGCGGGTGACCGTGCCCGTGAGCCGCACCGTGAGCAGACCGCCCGCGAGGGGCCGCGTCTCGTCCAGCCGGGCGAACTCGGCGGGGACGCGGGCGTTCGCGGCCTGCTGCACGCCCGCGAGGGGCACCGTGATGGGCAGCGCGAGCGAGGAACGGGG
>NZ_JASNGB010000177.1:2148-6244 GCF_030271215.1 Deinococcus rhizophilus
CCGTGATGGGCAGCGCGAGCGAGGAACGGGGAACGCTCTGGGCCTCGGCGGGGGCGATCATCAGGGCAGTGGACAGCAGGGGGATGAGAAGGCGTCGCATGGGATGGGGCTCAGGCTAGGGCCGGGCCATGAGCACCGGCTACGCTGCGGGCATGTGGGCCCAACACGACCTGCGCCTCCGCCCCTTTCCGCGCGGCTTTCACCTGGTCACCCGCGAGGTCGTCGCCGCCTTGCCCGAACTCGCACGGGTGCGGGTGGGCCTGCTGCACGTCTTCGTTCAGCACACCTCGGCCAGCCTTGCCCTGAACGAGAACGCCTCGCCGGACGTGCGGCGCGACTTCGAGCGGTATTTCAACCACCTGGTGCCCGACGGCTGGCCGGAGTTCGAGCACACCCTGGAAGGCCCCGACGACATGGCCGCCCACATCAAGGCGAGCCTGCTGGGACCGTCCCTCACCCTGCCCGTGCGCGGGGGGCGGCTGGCGCTGGGGACGTGGCAGGGAATCTACCTGTGCGAGCACCGCGACGACGGCGGAGCGCGGCGGCTGGTGCTGACCTTGCAGGGCGAGGAGGGCTGAAGCCGAAGCCCCAGCCCTCCTGATTCCCGGTTCTTACTCGCCCGGCTGGAGGGTCAGTGTCGTCGTGCGGCCCCAGTCCCCCTCGTCGGTGCTCATGGGGAGGTACTCGCCCGAGGCCCACCTGCCCTGCTGGTCGCTGACATGCTCGCCCAGCGGATTGCCGCCCTGCCCCAGGCTGCCGATATAGAGGCTGCGGTTCATGTCGGCCAGGTCCACGATATGGCGGTAACTCGGGCCGTGCGTCTGGCGCAGGGTCTCGGGGTCGGGGCGGGCCACGTTCACCGTGTTCGTGCCGCCGGGGGTGGGGGCCGAATGGTTGAACAGCCACGCGACGCGGGCGTCCTCGCCCATCACGTGGTCGCTGGCGACCGTGTGGACCCGGCCGTAGGTCCAGCCGCCCAGGTCGTCGCCCAGCCGCGCGGCGAGGCCGTCCACCGCCCGCTTCAGGCTGACGCGCAGCAGGTCGGCGCAATTCTGCACGCGGGCGGCCCGCGAGCGGCACAGGTCGCCGTCCTCCCTCAGTTGCTCGCGCACCGCCAGCGAGTTCAGTCGCGTGTCGTCGCCCAGCTCGTCCCCCGCCATCGCCTGCAACTCGGCCAGCCACGCCTCGTAGACCGTGCTGGGCACGCTGTCCGTGGTCTGGTTGCCGTCCCAGCCGCGCAGCCGTTCCAGCGCCGCCCGGCTGAGGTCGCCGTCGGGCTGGGTCGCCAGCAGCAGGGGCCGCAGGTCGCGCCACACCAGACTCACCGTGTCGAGTTGCACGGCCTTCACGTCGTCCAGGGTGAGGCCCTCCGGCTTGGCGGTCAGCAGCGCGGTGATGCGCTCGGCGCGGTAGGGCTCGGCCCAGTTGCGGAGGTTGCCCAGGGGGTCGGCCCCGCCCGGCAGCACCTTGTTGTTGGCGGTCACGACGAGGCCGTCCCCCGGGTTGAGGGTGGCGGGCAGTTCCTCGTAGGGAATGAAGCCCTGCCACTCGCGCGAGCCGTCGCCGGGCACGGGCTGGGAGCCGTCCCAGCCCCGGCGCACGGGCACCCGTCCCGGGGCCACGTAGCCCACGTTGCCGTCCACGTCGGCATACACGAAGCTCTGGCTGGGAGCCACGTAGGGCCGCAGCGCCGCCCGGAAGTCCGGCCAGTTCTGCGCGTAGTTCAGGCCCAGGAAGGCGTCCAGGGTGGTATCGCCGGGTTGCAGGGCGGTCCATTTGAGGGCCACGCGTGGCCCGAGCGCCCCTGCCCCCACATCCGAGATGATCGGCCCGTGCTCACTCTCACGCACGACGAGGCGCACGTCCTCCCCGCCCTTGACCCGGATGACCTCGGTACGCCCGGTCAGGCGGGCCGACTCGGGCTCCACGTAGAGGTCCTGCACGTCGGGGTTCACGTTCGTCACCCCCCAGGCGATGCGGTCGTTGCGCCCGATCACGATGCTGGGCAGACCCGGAATGCTGGCCCCGATCACCCGCAGGGTCGGCCCGCGCAGGTCGGCGAGGTACCACAGCATCGGGCTGGAGAGGGCGAGGTGCGGGTCGTCGGCCAGGATGGGCTTGCCGCTCGCGGTACGGCTGCCGGAGATCACCCAGTTGTTGCTCCCCTTGCCGGGCACCCGTTCCATCCCCAGCGAGCGGGCGGTCTCCAGATGGGCTCGCAGGGCGGCCAGGGTCGCGCCGGGCAGGGTGACGCCCGCCTCAGCGGAAGGGGCCGCGTTCTCCTGGCCCACCTCGCCCCCGCTCAGGATGGTGGTCGCGCCCCGGGGGTAGGGGGGCCGGATGTCGTCCAGACCGTCCTCCCCGAGCTTTTCCTGCACCCGCGCCGCGAGCAACTCCTCGTCCCAGTTGCCGCCGAGGTCGTAGGCCATCAGCTTGCTCCAGGCGATGGCGTCCACCTCGGTCCAGGGCTCCGGCGTGTACCCCAGGATGCGGAACTCGGGGGCCACCTTGCCCTGCCCCATCGCCGCGTTCACGCCCGCCGCATACGCCCGGATCATCCGCCGCGAGCGGTCCGACAGGGCGGGGAGGGCCGATTGCGCGGCGCGGTAGAAGCCCCAGGTCCGCAGGAAACGGTCCTGCGAGAGGGCCGCCTCGCCCAGCACCTCCGAGAGCCGCCCCTGGGTGACCCGGCGCTGGAAGTCCATCTGCCACGCCCGGTCCTGCCAGTGGGTGAAGCCCAGCGCGAAGATGGCGTCCTCGTCCGACGCCTCGGCGCGGATGTGCGGCACCCCCCACGCGTCGCGCGTGACCGTCACCGGCCCCGAGAGGCCCTCCAGCGTGACCTGCCCTTTCACCTGCGGCCCCGACGTCGCTTTCAGCCACAGCACCGCCGCCAGCACGAGCAGCAGCACGACCAATATCAGCCAGAGCAGGCCCCGGCCTACCCGTCCCAGTAACCCCATCCTGCCTCCTTTGTCTAAGCCGTCAGGATAGGGGAGACGGGGCGGGGGAGGGGACGGAGGGTGCCACCCGCTCCGGCTTCTGCGCGAGCGCCGCCCCCGCCAGGATCAGCGCCCCACCCAGCAGCACGGCGGGCCGCAGCGGTTCCCCCAGCACCAGAAAGGCCAGTCCCACCGTGAACAGCGGCTCCAGCGTCCCCAGCAGGCTGGCCCGCGCCGCGCCCAGCCGGGCGACCGCCCCGTACAGGGCGGGCACCGCGATCAGGGTGGGAATCACGGCGATGCCCAGGATCACGCCCCACTGCGCGGGACTCCCCGGTACGCCCAGTTCGCCCCGCGCCCCGGCCAGCCCGCCGAAGGCCAGCGCCCCCACCAGCGCGAGGTGCCCGGTGGCGGCCAGGGGCGGAACACCCCGCAGCCAGCGCTCGGAGGCGAGCAGGTAGGCGGCGTACATGGCTCCTGCCCCGGCCCCCAGCGCCAGCCCCAGCCCGTCCCGGTCGCCCGCCCCCGGCACCCCCACCACCAGCCCCAGCCCCAGCCCGGCGAGAGCCACCGCCCCCAGCCGCGCCGCATCTGGCCGCCGCCCCGCCAGCCACCCGAACAGGATCACGAAGGCGGGCGCGAGGTAGAGCAGCAGCCCCGTCGCCCCCGCCGTGATGCGCCCCAGCGCCCCGAAGTAGCAGAAGGTCGCCAGCACGTACACCACGCCGACGCCCAGCAGCGGCCCCCGCTGGGCCAGCGTCATGCCCCGGCCCACCAGCGGCAGCAGAACGGCGGCCACCAGCCCGAAGCGCCACGCCAGCACTTCATGGGTGCCCAGCCCCACCTCGCCCGCGAGCTTGCCCCAGACCCCCAGCGTGGCGAAACTCAGCGCGGCGACGAGGGCGAGGGGCAGGCCGGAGCGGGCGGAGGCGGGCATGGGCCTCAGCGTAGGCCCTGGCGGGGTGGGCAGGCCCCGGCCTGTCTGCGACCCGCCCCACCTCCCCCGCCCGGCCCCTTGCGCTAGCGTCGGGCATGTGACTGCCGCCGCCCCCGCCCTCCCCCCGGTGCCCTGGCGGGTGGCGCTGCCCCTCCCCGTTCCGGCGCTGGATTTTGCTGCCCCACACGGCTTCGGGGGCGCGGTGCCGGTGGGCGGG
>NZ_JASNGB010000178.1 GCF_030271215.1 Deinococcus rhizophilus
GCCCACCAGCAGCCCGGCCCCGTGGCCCAGCAGCGTGGCCGCCAGCGTCCGCAGTTGCGTGGGGAGGGTGGGCGTGTCGCCCCGCGTGTGGGCGCCGCGCACCAGTTGGTTGAGGGGATCGCCGTCCTCGCGCGGAATCAGCCAGACGTAGGCGGCCCCGACGAGCGGCAGCGCGAGCAACCCCCAGGGCAGGGCCTCCCCGAACGTCATCAGCAGCCCGCCCTCGCCGGGGGTGCCGGGGGGCGAGAAGCCGGTGAGCCAGGCTCCGGCCTCCAGCAACCACTCCAGCCCCAGCCGCAGCCCCACGCACAGCGCCCCCACCAGCCCGCCCAGCAGCACGCTCAGGACCACCAGCCGCCCGGTTTCCAGGCGAATCAGGACGGCGCGGGGCAGGGGAGAACGCATCGCGCTGCATGGTAGTGCAGGGGACCGCGCTCAGGCGGTTGGACCGGGAGGGGTGGGCAGCAAGATCCCCCTACCCCAATCTCCCGCAAGGCCCTCTCCCACGAGGAGAGAGGGTTAGAACTGTATTCGTTCTTGGTGGTCAGAGTCTCTTGGGGCGGGCGGACTCGCGAGGCGCCCCAGCCCAGCGAGTCCACGCCGCCCCACGCCCTACTTCAGCGCCAGCGTGAAGGCCGCCGCGTCCCGCCCCGGCAGGCTGAGGTGCAGCCAGCCCCCGCTCACGCTGACCTTGGCGTCCTGCCCCGTGTACAGGCTGCGGGTCACCCCCTGGGTGCCGCTCCCCAGCCCCAGGGTGTTCAGCCGGATGGAGTACGTCTTGCGCTCGCGGCCCCCGTGCCACGCGGCCAGCACGCGCTCGTCGCCGCTCTGGCGGGTCAGCAGGAGCAGGTCGTCTTCCAGGCGGGCGGGCACGGGCAGCAGCGTCTGGCCCCCCACGCTCAGCGCCCGGCTGGCCTTGCGGGCCGCAATCGCGCCCTGAGCGGCCCCGAACACCTCGCGCTCGGCGGGGGTCCACGCGTTCTCGAAGCGCATGGAGCGGCGGTTGTCGGGATCGCCCCCACCGCGCATGGCGATCTCGGTGCCCTGGTAGATCACCGGGACCCCCCTGAGGGTCATCAGCGCCCGCAGGCCGTAGCGGGTGCGGGCCTGACCCTCGTCCTCGAAGAGGGTTCCCTGGGCGAAGCGCGGCACGTCGTGGTTGTCGAGGAAGAGGGCCACCTCACTGGGGCGCACGAGTTCGTCCTGCCGCGAGAGCACGTTCGCCACGTTCGTCAGGCTGCTGCTGCCCATCACGCTCTGGCGCATCGCTCCTTGCAGGCTGAACAGGAAGAGGCTGTCGAAGCCCGCCTTCTGCCAGTCGGCCACCGTGCCCGTGTCCGCGTCGTACCACTCGCCCAGCGTCCACGTCCCGGCGGCGCGGTCACGGTTCAGCAGCTCGCGCAGGAAGTCGCCCTCCACGTGCTTGATCGCGTCGTAGCGGAAGGCGTCCACGCCCTGTTTCCGCCAGAAGTCGGCGTTCTCCAGCAGGAACTGCCGCACTTCCGGATTGCTCTGGCGCAGGTCGGGCAGGCCGGAGAGGGGGCAGTCCACGTCGCGGTTCTGGGAGGCCGCGCACTGCGCTTCCCCGTTAAACCACGCGGGCTTCTGGCGCACGGTCGGGGCCTCGTAGCCGTAGTGGTTGATGACCTGATCGAGCACGACGCGCATCCCCGCCGCCTTCGCCGCCGCCGTGAACCGCCCGAAGTCGGCCAGGGTCCCGAAGTGGGGGTCCACGTCGCGGAAATCGGCGGGCCAGTAGCCGTGGTAGGGGGCCGTGTCGAAGGAGTTGGCCGTCTGCTGGCGGTAGACCGGGGTCAGCCACACCGCCGTCGCCCCCAATTTCTCGATGTAGGGCAGTTTGGCGGTCAGGCCGGGCAGGTCGCCGCCGTGCCAGGCGCGGAGGTTGGAGCGGTCCACGCCCGCGTTGTTGGCCCTGTCGCCGTCGAAGAAGCGGTCGGGCATGACCTGATAGATGATCTGGCCCTCGAAGGAGGGAAGGGCAGGCGCGGTCTGGGCGGCGGCGGCGGAGGCCAGCAGCAGGGCGGTGAGGGGGAGGGGGCGCATGGGGAGAGGGTAGCGTGTGGGCTCGGTGGGGTTGCTGTGGGGGGGCCGGGCGTCTTGATTGCGGTTTGCCCCTCCCCCCAGCCCCCTCTGCAAGCAGCTCTGCGAGTCCCCAGAAGGAAGGGGGAGCAGCGCTGCGCTCGGCAAAGGGTGTTCCCCCATCTTCCCGCGTTGCTCGGCCCGCCCCCGTTTCCCCCTCCACGCCATCCTTCCGCCCAAGTGAAAGGCCTCGGCGCTCCCCAGGCCGAACGGCTCGTCTGCCTGGAACGTGGACTTGAGGGGTGGGGACGTTGAAGGCGGCTGACACAGAGAAAAGACAGCGTGAGCGAGAGCGGGGGTTGACCCCTTGCCCCTCACCCCGTGTTCCGCACCCCCGCCGCGATGCCCTGGAGGCTCAGCAGCAGCGGGCGCTCGAAGGCGTCTTCCCGTTCGCCCTCGGCGCGGGCGCGGCGCAGCAGTTCGGCCTGGATGCGGTGGATGGGGTCGATATAGGGGTTGCGCAGCCGGATGCTCTCGCGCAGCNAAGGCGTCTTCCCGTTCGCCCTCGGCGCGGGCGCGGCGCAGCAGTTCGGCCTGGATGCGGTGGATGGGGTCGATATAGGGGTTGCGCAGCCGGATGCTCTCGCGCAGCCTGGGCTCGTTGCCCAGCAGCTCGGTTCCCACCGCCTCCTCCACCAGGCGCACCGTCTCGGCGTAAGCCCCTTTCAGCCGCGCGGCGAGGAGGCTGCCTCCGGTCAGGCGCAGGTACTCGTCGAAGATCAGCAGGTCCGTCTTGGCAAGGCTCATCTGCGCGTTGTCCAGCACCGAGCGGAAAAAGGGCCAGTCCGCGTACATGGTCCGGGCCAGCTCGGGGCCGATCTCGCGCAGCCCGTCCGCCAGCCCATACCAGCCGGGGAGGTTGGCGCGGTTCTGCGTCCAGCTCATCACCCAGGGGATCGCGCGGAGGTTGGACAGCGTGGGCGCTCCGGGCCGCCGCACCGGGCGCGAGGCGATGTTCAGGCGCGAGATCTCGTGGATGGGGGTGACGGCCTCGAAGAAGGGGAGGAAGCCGGGGTCGTCCACCAGCGCCCGGTACGCGGCGGCGCTCGCCTCCGCCGCACGGCCCAGCGCGTCCGTCCAATTGGCGGGCGGCTCGGCGGCGGGGCGGGCGGCGGCGAGAATCATGCCGTACAGCGCCTGTTCCAGATTGCGCCGCGCCAGCACCGGGTGGCTGTACTTGTCGGCCAGCGCCTCGCCCTGTTCGGTGAGGCGCAGCCCCGCGTCGATCGTCCCGGCAGGCTGCCCCAGGATCGCCCGCGACGCCGGACCGCCCCCCCGCCCGATGGACGTGCCGCGCCCGTGAAAAAAGCGCCAGCGCACCCCCGCCCGGCGGCAGACCTCGCTGAGCTGCCGCTGCGCCTCGTGCAGCGCCCAGTTCGCGGCCAGGAATCCCGCGTCCTTGTTGGAGTCGGAATAGCCCAGCATGATCTCCTGCACGTCGCCGCCCAGCACCGCCCGGTACTCCGGCAGGGCGAGCAGGTCCGAGACGATCCCCGGCGCTCCCCGCAGGTCGGCCAGCGTCTCGAAGAGGGGCACCGGCAGCACCCGCACCCCCACCTCCCGCGCCAGCAGCAGCGGCTCCAGCACGTCGCTGACGCTCTCGGCCATGCTGATCACGTAGCGCCCGAAGGCGCGGGGACCGCTCGCCCGGATCGCCGCCTGCACCTCGCGCAGCGGCCCGACCGCCGTCTCCAGTTCGGGCGTCAATGCTTTCCCGGCGGGCCACAGCGGGCGGCGGGAGCGCAGCTCACGGGTCAGCACCTCCAGCCGGGCGTGTTCGGGGAGAGCCAGATAGTCGGCCTCCACCCCGGCCGCCGCGAGCAACCTCGCCACCGCCCCCTCCGTCTGTCCACTGTGCTCGCGGATATCCAGGCTGACGAGGTGGGTGCCGAACACGCGGGCCACCGTCAGCAGCGGAGCGAGCAGCCGCTCGGCGCTGCGGCGCTGGCCCTGGGCCTCCAGCCGCTCCCGCAGCGCCTCCAGCCGGGGCACGAGGTCGGGGGCGGTGCCTTCCTGCACCTCGGCGTGGAGGGCCTGGATCCCGGTGCGGAAGGTATCGCCGCTGTCCTCCAACTCCTCCTGGCTGAGGTCGGCGTAGGCGCGGCGCAGGGCGGGCAGCAGCAGCTCACGCGCCCGCTCGCGGTGCAGGGCCAGCGCTCCCCGGGTGGCCTCCGGCGTCACGAAGGGGTTGCCGTCACGGTCCCCGCCCATCCACGAGGAAAAGGAGAGCGGCAGGGTCGCCGCCGTCTCCCGCCCGTACACCCGCCGGAACGCCCGCGTGAGGTCGCGCTGCAACTCCGGCAGCGCCCGCGCGATGGAGGTCAGGTAGGTCAGGCCGCCCTTGACCTCGTCCTGCACGGTGGGCCGCAGCCGCCGCAGCTCGGGGGTGCCCCACAGCGCCTCGACGTGCGCGGCAATCTCCTCGGGGGCGTCCTCGCCCTCCGAATCCGACAGAGCCAGCCCCGGCAGGGCGCGGGCGATCTCGACGAGGTGGTGGCGCACCGTCCGCCGCCGCATCTCGGTGGGGTGGGCGGTGAAGGTCAGGCCCAGGTCCAGCCGCGCCAGCAGCGCTTCCGCCTCGTCCGCCGTGACCCCCTGGGCCTTCAGCTCGGTGAGCGCCCCCTCCAGGCTCTGGGGCCGTACCCCCTGCGTCCCCGAGAGCACCCGCACCCGCTCGTATTCCTCGGCCAGATTGACCAGCTGGAAATACCAGGTAAAGGCCCGCACCAGGTTGGCCGCCGTGCCCGCGTCCAGCCCCTCCAGCAGGGCGTGCAGTTCGGCGTCGTCGCCCCCCGCCCGCACCTCCCGCACGAGGCGGCGCACCTCCTCCACCAGATCGAAGAAGGTCTCGCCCTCCTGCTCCCTGAGCACCTGCCCCAGCGTCCGGCCCAGCAGGTTCACGTCGTGGTTCAGCGCCATTTCAGTCCTCCTCCACGTAACGGTAGCGCTCGGCCGACAGGGCGCGGTTGCCTTCCAACTCCAGCCGCACCGCGTTGAGTTCCGCCGGGCCGCCCGCCACGCTGAAGCGGTGGGGCCGCTCGGTCAGGAACTTCTGGATGGGTCCCTCGGGCGCGGCCCCGATGACGCTGCGGTGCGGCCCGGTGAAGCCCGCGTCGGTCTGAAAGGCGGTCCCGCCCGGCAGGATGCGGGTGTCGGCGGTGGGCACGTGGGTGTGCGTGCCGATCACGGCGGCCACCCGCCCGTCGAGGTGCCACGCCAGCGCCGCCTTCTCGCTCGTCGCCTCCGCGTGCAGGTCCACGAAGACGCTGCCGAGGTCGTCCCGCGCCAGCAGCTCGTCCATCGCCTGAAAGGGATTGGCGACGGCCTCCATGAAGACGCGCCCCAGCAGGTTCACCACCGTCAGCCGCTCGGTGCCTCCCGCCGCCGCCCTCACGTCGAAGGAGCGCCAGCCCAGGCCCGGTGTGCCGGGGTCGGCATAGTTCAGCGGGCGCACGATGGGAAACTGGGTCTCGTCCAGCATCATGGAAAACACGTCCTTGTGATGCCAGGCGTGGTTGCCCAGGGTGATGCAGCCCGCGCCCGCCGCCAGGATCGCCGCCGCCGCCTCGCGGTGCAGGCCGAAGCCCCCGGCAGCGTTCTCGCCGTTGACGATGATGAAATCGAACCCGGCCCGCAGCCCCGGCAGATGCTGGGCCAGCAGCCGCCGCCCCGGCTGGCCGTACACGTCCCCCACAAACAGCACACGCAACATGGCCCAACCTTAGTGGACACGCGGCCCGGCGCCCCCGCTGCCCAGCGGCACGATCACCCTTTCCTCACACCCAAACGTTTATCTTTCCTTCATGCAGATGCTCGCGCTGGTCCCCCCCTCCTCTCCTGCGGTCTGGCCCACCTGTCCCCGTGGGGCGCGGTCTGGTGGGGTTCGTCGGGCAACGGGCGAGGTGCTGGCGCAACTGGCCGAACTGGGGGCAGAGACGGGGGCGGTCTGGACGGCGGCCAACCGGCTGCCCGCACACCCGGACCTTGCCCTCGACGCGGTCGTCGAGATGCTGGCCTCGTTGCAGGGCGGGGGCCGGGGCCACGGGGAGCGGGTGGTGGCCCTGGCCGTCTCGCTGGCCCAGGCTGCCGGGCTCTCTCCCGGGCAGGTCCGGGCGGTGCGCTGGGGAGCGGCGCTGCAC
>NZ_JASNGB010000179.1 GCF_030271215.1 Deinococcus rhizophilus
GCCGGGGTTGCGGCTGGTGGAGTGGCGGCTGGGGTCAGCGCGGCCGGAGTCGCCGCCGCAGGCGTGCCGGGGGTGGCCGGAGGGGTCGCCGTGCCCGGAGTGGCCGACGGCGTGGGAGAGGCTGGCGCAGGGGCCGCCGGTGTGCCCGGCGTCGTGGGCGGGGGGGTCGCGCTTCCCCCAGTCGCTCCTGTTCCCGGAGCCGCCGGAGGCGTCGTGCCCGTCGTTCCTGGCGTCGGGTTGGTGGTCGTGTTGGCGGCGGGGGTGCCCGGCGTCGTGGGCGAAGCGGGCGTTGTCGCCGTGGGGGTGGGGGTCGTGCCTGCAGAGGTCCCCCCGGCCTCTCCAGCGGCACCGGGCCGCGTCACCCGCCCGTTCACGATGGGATAGAAGCCCTGCGAGAAGCCCACCAGCGGGCTGTCGAGCCGACCCGGATACAGCAGGAAAAAGCCCTCCTGCCCGGCGCGGAGTTCGGGCACGCCTTCCAGCCCCGCGAGCAGGTACAGCGCGGGCTTGCCCTCCCGCTGCGGCAGGGTCGCGGGGTCGCCCACCACCGCCTCGGCCACGGTCAGGGGGTAGACCACCCAGGTCACGTCGCCTTCCGTGACCCGCGCGGACGTGCCCAGCGTGGCCCGCACGATGACGGCCGCTTTTCGCGCCTGCTGGGTCAGAGTGAGGGTTGGCGCCGTGGTCGCCTGCGCCGTCAGCGGGACGGCTCCCAGCGCCAGCGCGGCCACGAGCGTCATCGCCCGCCTCACTGCCCGCCCCCGCTGCCCGGTGTGGTGGGGGGGGTGGGAGTGGGCGCGGCGGGTGCCGTGGGGCTCGGCGTGGTGGTGGCCGGGCTGGCTGCCGGAGGCGTGGTCGTGGACGACGCCGGGGCAGTTGTGCCCGTGCCCGTCGGGGTGGGGACCGCAGCCGGAGCCGGAGTCGCCCTCGGCGCGGGGGCAGGTGGGGCAGGCAACTTCTGCTCGGCCAGCAGCTTCCCGGCCCCGTCCCGGGCTTCAAAGGCGAAGCGGGTCGCGTCCAGCTTGACGACCTTCTCCGGCCTCAGGCCCACCAGGGCGACGCGGGTGCCGTTGGCGGGCACGCTCTTGAACCCCAAGTCCACCGTCAGGGTGCGGCCCGTGACCTTCCAGAACAGCACCCCCGCGGCGTCGGCGGGCTGCACGCGCGTCACCGTCACGCCCTCGGGCAGTTCCCAGGTCACCCGGGCCGCGCGGACGGTGCGCGGGGCGGTGATGTTCAGCGGGATGCGCGTCTCGCCGCGCAGCTCGCCGGTCGGAAGCTGGGGCTTGACGGCCAGCGGCGGCAGCTCGTTCACGTTCAGGGTGTACTCGCGCACCTTGGAGCTGAGGTTGGCGTCGGCCATTTCCAGGGTGAAGGTGTACGCGCCCGTCTTGGTGGGCGCTCCCGTCAGCCGCATCCCGCTGAGGGTCACGCCGGGGGGCAAGGTGCCCGAGGCGAGACGCACCGTGTACGGCCCCGCACCGCCCGAGACCGTGACGGGCGCCTCGTAACGCTCGCCCGCGTAGGCCACGGGCAGGCTGGTCGTCGTGAAGTTCAGGGCGTCGCGCAGACCCGTCGCGCCCGACCCGGTCGGCAGCGTGTCGCCGCACGCTCCCAGCACCAGGGTGCCGAGCAGCAGCACGCACGCGGAGGTGAGTTGTCGCATGGGGTGAAGTGTAGCGGGCCGGGATGAGGACGGTCGGGGTGGAGGGTCAGCTTTTGGAGATTCCCCCGGCGTGTCCCGCCTGTCCCCCCGGCTTCAGCCCCTCCTGCCCCCGTGCCTCCGCCCCGAAGAACAGCGCTCCGGTGAGTGGATCCACCGTTCCACTGCCCCGCTGCAGCCCCCGGCGCAGGCGCCAGAACCCCAGCAGTAGCCCAGCAGGAACTCCGATCAGTCCCAGAAGAATCAGGAGGTCTGTCATGGCTCAGTGTATCCCGCCCAGAAGGGCATCTCGCCATTTCTCCCGGCTCCCCGGCGCTAGACTTGCCTCCATGACTGTCAGTCCAGCCCGCCCTGCCCTGCCTGCCCCCGGCGACCGTCTGGGCCGCTACACCGTCGAGCGCGTGGAGGCCCTGCCAGAGATGCAGGGCACGCTGGTGCTGCTGCGCCACGACCTCGGTGCCCGGCACGCCCACGTCGCCCGCGAGGACGACAACCTCGCCTTCGGGGTGACCTTCCCAACGGTGCCCAGGGACTCGACGGGGGTAGCGCACATCCTCGAACACGTCGTGCTGATGGGCAGCCAGAACTACCCGGTGGCCGACCCCTTCTTCGCCATGCTGCCCCGGTCCCTGAACACCTTCATGAACGCGATGACCGCGAGCGACTGGACGACCTATCCCTTCTCCACCCGCAACGAGCAGGACTACTTCAACCTGCTGGGCGTGTACCTCGACGCGACCTTCTTCCCGCTGATGCGCTACGAGAGCTTCCGGCAGGACGGGCACCGCTTCGAGTTCGAGACGCCCGACGACCCCACGACTCCCCTCAAGCTCCAGGGCGTCGTCTACAACGAGATGAAGGGCGCGATGGCCTCGGCAGGCGCGGTCATGTACCGCTCGCTGGGCGCGGCGCTGTATCCCGACCTCACCTACGCGAACAACTCCGGCGGCTCGCCCGAGCACATCCCGAACCTCACCTACGAGGACCTGCGGGCCTTTCACGCGGCGCACTACCACCCCAGCAACGCCTTCTTCTACACCTACGGCACCCTCGACCTGACCCGTGTGCTGGGCGAGATCGAGGCGCACGTGATGTCGAGGTTCAGCCCCCAGACGCTGGACGTGAGCATCCCCGACCAGCCGAACTTCGAGGAGCCGCGCCGGATGGAAGTGGGCTACCCCGGCACCGACGTGGAGCGCGGCGGGCAGGTGCTCGTCGCCTGGAAGCTGGGCCACTCCACCGACCCCGACCACAACCTGCGCTGGAGCGTGCTGGGCGACGTGCTGCTCGGGAACCCCGCCGCGCCCCTGACCCGGCCCCTCATTGAGTCGGGACTGGGCAGCGCCCTGGCCGACCTGACGGGCTACCGCGACTCCTTCCGCGAGGGGGCCTTCGCGGCGGGCCTCAAGGGACTCAGTGCGGGCAAGGCGGACGAGGTGGAGGCGCTGGTGCTCGGCACCCTGCGCCAGATCGCCGACGAGGGCATCGACCCCAAACTCATCGAGAGCAGCCTCCACCAGTTCGAGATCAGCCAGCGCGAGGTCTCCAACAGCGGCTTCCCCTACGCCCTGCAGGTGATGTTCCGGCTGCTGGGGCCGTGGCTCTACGGCGGCGACCCGGTGACCGGGCTGCGGCTGGAGGCCGAGCTGGAGCGGCTGCGGGCTGACCTCGCCGCCGGGCGGGTCTTCGAGCCGATGATTCAGCAGGAACTGTTGGACAACCCTCACCGCGTGACCCTGGTCCTGCGGCCCGACCCCGAGCTGATGGCCCGCACCGAGCAGAGCGAGCGCGAACTCGTGGAGCGCCTGAGTGCGGACTTCACCGAGGAGGACCACGCCCGCATCGTCGCGGAGAGCCTGCGCCTCAAGGAATTGCAGGAGCAGCCCAGCGACCCCAGCGTGCTGCCCACCCTGACCCTGAACGACGTGCCCGCGACCGTGCTGCGGGTGCCCTACGACACCGAGACCGTGCGCCGGGCACTCGTGGGCCGGGTGCCGCAGCCCACGGGCGGGCTGGTCTATCTCGACGTGCAGGTGCGGCTGCCCGAGGTTCCCGCCGACCTGCTCGGCACCCTGCCGCTCTACGCCTACGCGGTGACCCGCAGCGGGGCCGCCGGGCAGGATTACCTCGCGCTGGCCCGCCGCATCGAGGCCGTGACGGGCGGCGTGAGCGCCAGCGTGGGCGTGGGCGGTCAGCCGGGCGATCTGGAGGCCCTGCGCCTCTCGCTGACCTTCGGCGGCAAGGCGCTCTCACGCAACGGGGCGGCGCTGGTGGAGGTGCTGCGCGACCTGATCGCCGCGCCGGAGTTCACCCGCGAGCGCCTCGACCAGTTGCTGAGGCAGCGGCTGGCGGGCCTCAAGGCCAGCGTGGTGAACGCGGGCAGCGCCTACGCCGAGCGCCTCGCGGGGGCACAGGTCAGCCCCGCCGCCCGCATCGAGGAGGAGTTCAGCGGCCTGACCGCGCTGACCGCCCTCCAGCGCATCGTGGAGGGAGGGGAGGCCGAGGTGGACGCGCTGCTCTCGCGCTTCGCCCGCATCCGCGACCTGATTCTCCAGGGTGAACCCCTGCTGTGCCTGACCGCCACCCCGGAGGACGCCGCGCTCGACCTCGGCCCCCTCACGGACACCTTCGGGGAAGGGGAGGCTGTGGGGCGGCCCCGGCCCGGCACCCTCGCGGGCGGCCCGCAGGCCCGGCTCACCGACTCGCCCGTCGCGTTCAACGCGGTGGCGTGGCAGACCGTGCCCTACACCCACCCCGACAGCCCGGCGCTGCTGGTGCTCTCGCGGCTGCTCCGAAGTGAGTACCTGCTTCCCGAGCTGCGCGAGAAGGGCGGTGCCTACGGCGGCAGCGCGGCCTTCGACGCGCGGGCCGGGGTCTTCACCATGAGCAGCTACCGCGACCCCCACGTCGTCCGCACCTACGAGGTGTTCCGCGACGTGCCCACGTTCCTGGCGGGCGACCTGGGCGAGCGCGAACTCACCGAGGCCATCCTGGGGGCCAGCAAGACCCTCGATCCCCTCACCAGCCCCGACACCGCCGGACGCCTGCGCTTCTTCGGGGACCAGGCGGGCTACACCCCCGAGGTGCAGGAGGCGTACAAGGCCCGCCTGCTGGCCGTCACCCTGGACGACCTGCGCCGGGTGACCGCCCAGTGGCTGACCCCCGAGCGGGCCGGGTACGCCCTCGTCGCGGGCAAGGACCCCAACCCGGAGACGGGGGCGCTGGGGCTGCGCTTCGAGGTAGAGACCATCTGAGGTTCAGGCGGCCTGGGAAAGGGGAGACGTTCGGCGCGTCTCCCCCTTTCTCTGTCCCCGCTTACCCCCGGTGGTACGGCTCCCCCGCCGTGATGGTGGACGCCCGGTACAGCGCTTCCACCAGCACGATCATGGCGAGGTCGTGGGGCAGGGTCAGCTCGCCCAGGCTCCACAGCCGCCGCGCCCCGGCCCGCAGCGCGTCGGTGTGGCCGTCCGGCCCGCCCACCGCGAAGGCGAGTTCGCCCGTGCCGCCCACCGCCTCGGCCTCCAGAAAGGCGGCCAGTCCCTCGCTGCTGAACTGCCGCCCGCGCGGGTCGAGCAGCACCAGCGGGGCCTTGCCCGCCGCCCGCGCGACCGCCTCACTCTCGGCGGCCTGGGTCTTGCCCGTCACCCGCGTCACGCGCAGCTTGTGGTATCTCCCCAGCCGCCCCGCGTACTCGTCCCAGCCTGCCTTCGCGTAGGCGAGCTTGGGTTCCCCGACGGTGACCAGGTGCAGGCGCATGGGGAAGAGGATAGGGCGCGTGAGGGCATGTGGCTTGTCGCCTGTGGCCTGTGGAGAAAAGAAACAGGGAAGGTGGGAGGCGTTGCCGGGACGCCTCCCACCTTCCTCTACAAGCCACACGCCACGGTCGACAAGCTATCCTCACCCCCATGAACTACGCCGCGACCCTGGCGGTGCTCGTCATCCTGGCGTTCTCGTTTCCGCTGATGGTGCGGCTGGGGACCCAGGTGGGGGTGCCGGAAGCGTACAGCGCGGCCACCCTGGGGGCGCTCGTCACGCTGGCGCTGGCAACCTACCTCGTGCGCTGGCAGGTAGGGCGGCACCGGGTCACGCTGGAGCGCCTAAACGCGGCGCGGGCGCAGGTGCTGGCCGACCCCGAAAATCCCCGCGCCTATTTCGTGGGGGACGAGCACCTGGGAACCATCCTGCTGCGGCTGGGCCGCCGCCGCGAGGCCGCCGAGGTGATCGACCGCTACGCCCGGATGGGGGGTGCCCGCGAGGGCGAGATCGTGGCGCTGCGCGAGGCGCTGTCCAACGCCGAACGGCGTCAGCGGCGGGCGCAGGGCCGCGAAGCGTGAGCCTCCCTGCGCTGCCGGGCGGGGTCAGGCTCTAGAGTGAGGGTCATGAGGGCGTACAAGGGCATCGTGGAGGGCGGCGTCGTCGTGCTGGTCGGAGCGCGGCTGCCCGAGGGCACGGTCGTGACAGTCACGGTGGGCGAGGCCGAGTTGCTGCGGGCCCGCATCACCAGCGCCCTGACCCGCCGCCGGGTGCGCGTGCGGCTCAAGCCGCTGCCGGGCC
>NZ_JASNGB010000018.1 GCF_030271215.1 Deinococcus rhizophilus
CCGCTCGCCGCGCCCCCCTGTGGCCCTCCCTGCTGGCGGCCGCCGCGGTCCTCGCCGGGGTGCTGGTCCTGCGGCCCGCGCCCGCACTGCCCGCCAGCGCCGCCTACGACGTGTACCAGGGCGCACTGGGAGAGGGCTGGTGAAGAGAGCCCTCGCCGCTGCCCTGGCCCTGGGGCTGGCCGCTGCGGCAAACGCGGCACCTGTGGACGACCTCACAGCAGCGCTGCGGCAGGCACGCACGCTGGCCGCGCGGGGCGACGCGGAGGTCAGTGTCTTTTTCCCGCCCCGCGCGGTGCCCACCCGCACGGCGGCGCGGCTGCCCACGGTGCCCTTTTACCCGGCGCTGCTGACACGCAACTTCACGGTGACCCGCCAGGACGCCTCTGCCCCCATTGCGGGCCGCGAGGTCACCCGCTATGACCTCACCCCCAGGGTGGGGCAGGCGGCCCGCTGGACGCTCTGGATTGACCGGGTCTGGAATGTGCCCCTCGCCTACGAGGAACGGAAGCCCGGCGGCCTGCTCGCCCGCCGCGCCGCCTTCACGCGGGTGGACCCCCAGCCCCTGCGGATCAAGAGGCCCCTGCCGCCCATCCCGGTGGGCCTGAGAGCTGCCGTGCTGAAGGCGCTGCCCGGCCTGCGCTTTCCGCCCGGCTTCGTGCCCGTCTCTGCCGAGGACCGGGAGGGGGGCGGCGTGACCGTTTCCCTCAGCGACGGGGTGAATGTGCTCGCGCTGGTCGTCGCCCCGCGCAATGTCCGCGCCGCGCCGGGGGTGGCCTCGCGGCGGGTGGGCGGGCGCTTCGTGTGGCTGGTGGGCAACCTGCCAGACACCCCGCTGAAACAGGCCCTGGCCCAGATCCGGGAAGCCGACCCCACCCCCCTGGGAACTTTTCTTCCCACCCACGACTCTAAGAGGTAACCATGCCCCTACCCCCCCTCTCCCGCAAGCTCACCGCCGAGGACGCCGCGCACTTTCTGCGGCGCACGGCCTTCGGTGCCACCGACGCCGGGATCCGCGACCTGGTGGGCCAGGGTGCGCGCGAGGTGGCCCGCGCAGCGCTGGCCTTCGGCGACGAACGCGCTCCCGGCAACCCCTTCAACCCCGCCGAGGCCGCCACGCCCTTCGCGGGCGTGCAGCTCACGCGGGCGGCGTGGCTCTTCGAGCTGCTGTACAGCCCCCAGCCCCTGCGCGAGCTGCTGGCCCTGACCTGGAGCAACCATTTCGTGGTCGCCACCGACAAGGTGCGGAACGTGCCGGTGCTGGCGGGCTACCTGAACCTGCTGCGCCGCCACGCTGCCACCACCGACTTCGCCCGCTTCGCGCTGGAGGTCGCGCAGTCGCCCGCGATGCTGCGGTACCTCGACGCCGACCAGAACCGCAAGGGGCGGCCCAACGAGAACTTCAGCCGCGAGCTGCTGGAGCTGTTCACGACCGGTATCGGCCCCTACACCGAGCGGGACGTGCAGGAGGGGGCGCGCGCCCTGACCGGCTGGACCTTCCGGGGCGGGCGCGGCAACCAGAAGTTTCTGGAGGATTCCGAGTTCTTCTTCATCTCCGGGCAGCACGACGGCGGCCGGAAAACCTACCTGGGGCAGAGCGGCAATCTGCGGGGCGAGGACGTGGTGCGGATCGCCGCCACGCACCCCGCGACCGCCACCTTCGTGTCCCGCAAGCTGCACCGCGCCTTCGTGGCCGATACCCCCGACGAGGGGGCCGTGGCCGCCAGCGCCGAGACGTGGCGGCGCACGAACGGCAACGTCCGCGCCGTGCTCGAGGAACTCCTCGCCAGCGAGCACTTCTACTCGCGCCGCGCGGCGATCATCCGCGGGCCGGTCGCCTTCACCGTGGCGGCGGTTCGCACGCTGGGGGGACCGAGGCTGGACACCCGGCAGATTCTGAACCTCGCGCAGACCGCCGGGCGGATGGGCCAGTTTCTCCTCGAACCCGACACCGTGAAGGGCTGGGACGGGGGCCGCGAGTGGGTGGGCGACACCGCCCTGCTGCTGCGGATGCAGCTGGCCGCCTCGCTCACCGTGGGGAACACGGCCCCGAAGCTGGAGATCCTGCCCTCCGACCTCGCCCTGCTGGGCACCCAGCGTTCGCCGCTGGCCGGGGTGACGGGCGGCCTGAACCCCAAGCAGCGCCTGTACCTGAGCCTGATCAGCCCCGAATTCGGGCTGGCCTGACCCTCCCCGTGACCCGACCCAAGTGACCCCAGAGGTAACCATGACCGTGGACCGACGCGACTTTCTGAAATACTCCGCCCTCGCGGTGGCCGCCACGACCGGCATGCCCGGCTTCCTGGCGCGGGCCGCGGCGCAGGCGGCGACCACCCCCGGCACTGCGGGCAAGACGCTGGTGGTCATCCAGCTCACCGGGGGCAACGACGGCCTCAATACCCTGGTGCCCTACTCCAACGGGGCCTACTACGCGGCCCGCCCCAACATCGCCATTCCCAAAAAGGACGTGCTGACGCTGACGCCGGACCTCGGGATGCATCCCTCCCTCAAACCCCTGATGGGCCTGTGGGACAGCGGGCACCTCGCCTGGGTGGAGAACGTGGGCTATCCCAACCCCAACCGCAGCCACTTTGCCAGCATGGCGATCTGGCACACCGCCGACCCCACCCAGGCGCAGGCGGAAGGCTGGATCGGGCGGGTGGCCGAGAAGATCGGCGACCCCTTCTGCGCCTCGAACATCGGCGGGACGACCCCACAGGCGCTGCGGGCCTCGGACTTCAGCCTGCCTTCCATCGACAGCGTGAGCAGCTTTCAGGTGCGGCTTCCGGCGGGGCTGGACGGGGCCTTCGAGCAGCTGCTCAACCTGCCCCGTCAGGGCGAGGCCGACTACCTGAGCCGCGCCACCCGGCAGATGGTCTTGAACACGCAGAAGGTGCAGGCGAACGTGGCGAAGTACCGCCCCGGCGCGAAGTACCCGGAAGGCCGCTTCGGCACCCACCTGCAAGACGCCGCCCGCCTCATCGCCGCCGGGACCGGGCAGCGGGTGCTGTACGTCTCGCTGAACGGCTTCGACACCCACGCGGGCCAGCGGGCCGATCAGGACGAATTGCTCGCGACCCTGGCCTCGGGCCTCGCCGCGTTCCAGGCCGACCTGGAAACGCAGGGGTTGGCCGACCGGGTGATCGTGATGGGCTTTTCGGAGTTCGGGCGCCGGGTCGCCGAGAACGGCAGCGCGGGCACCGACCACGGCCAGGGCAGCGTGATGTTCGCGCTGGGCAAGGGTGTGAAGGGCGGCGTCCACGGCGACAGCCCGGACCTGGAGAACCTGGAAAACGGCGACATCCGCTACAAGCAGGACTTCCGGGGCGTGTACGCCGGGGCGCTCACGCGCTGGCTGGGCCTGGACGCCCAGGGCATCCTGCGCGGCGACTTCGCGGGGCCGGAGTGGGTGGCGTGAGCGTCCGGCTCGGGGGTGCCCTCCTCGCCGGGCTGGTGCTGCTCGCGGCTCCGGCAGCCCTCGCCCTGCCCAAGTACCGCACCGAGGCCGCCCGCTTCCTCGGCCACGATAAGGACGACCCGCTGTGGCAGCTCTCCGGCAAGGTGATGTCCTGCGTGGCCTGCCATACCCAGCCGCAGGGCGGGAAGGGCTGGAACGCCTTCGGCCAGAGCCTGCAAGCTGGGTTCCGCGCCCAACCCACGGCCAACTTCCGCACGGTGCTGCGCTCGGTCCTCGCGAAGAACGCCGACGCGGACGCCGACGGCTACCCCGATGCGCTGGAATTCTTCGCGCGCACGCTGCCGGGTGATCCCAAAAGCAAGCCCGCCAAACCCCTGCGCGACCTCCAGGCCGAGTTCGAGAAGGCGGGCGGATTGCCCGAAGACCGGGCGAAAAAGTAAGCCCCACTTCCCGCGTGGGAGGTAGGGCCCTGTTGGGGGGAGGCCAGTGCCTTCCCCCGTTCGCTTGGAAGTTCAGGCGACCAGTTCGGCGCGGATCACGGGGAGCCGCCGCCCGTCCGCGATCTGCCGCACCACGTCCTCGCGCACCTCATTGGCCCGCTGCAGGCCCAGTTCGTCGATCAGCCGCACAAAGTCGTGGAGGGTGTAGGGACCCTCGCCGCCCTGCGCGTAGAAGAAGTAGGACGCCAGCTCCTCCAGCATCAATTGTGGCATGGCACCAATTTAGCCTGAAACCTCTGAACAGTTTCTGACTGCCGCGTCGGGGGTTCTCAGCCGTTTTTCCCAGGTCACCCACATCGCCTCCGGGACGTAGCCCAGCCGGGTATTCACCCGCAGCATGGGCAGATTCAGGACCGCGCCCCCGGTTCCGGCGCGGGTGTACCCCTCCGAGTGCGCCCAGGCCAGCGCGTGCGCCCCCACCAGCGTGGCGAGGCCCCGGCCCCGGTGTGCCGGGTGGGTCGCGGTGAGGTCGCTGGACACCTCGCCCGTGCCCTGAAGCGGCTGGCCGCGCGGCAGGGTCAGGCGGGTCAGCGCCAGCAGCTCGCCCCGCCGCCGCACCACGAAGACGGCTTCCTCGCGGGTCATCACCTCGCGCAGGGCGGGCAGGTCGAGCGGCGCGGTCATGGTCGTCGGGTTGCGCGGCACGTCCGCCTCGCCCTGGCGGTGCAGGGCGTGGAGGGCCTGCCACTCGGCCTCCGGCGCGTCCATGCGCCAGCGTTCGACCTCGTAGCCCTCCAGAAACAGGCGTTCCTCCAGCGCCCGGAACGGCCCGAAGTCCCAGCCCCGCAGGTCGAGGTGCGCTCCCCACGACTGCCACGCGTTGCGAAAGCCCGCCGCCGCGAAGAAGGTCATCTTCTCGGAGAAGTCCTCGCGGGTCACGCCCAGCAGCCGGGTGTATCCGGCGGGCCGCCGGACCAGTTCCGATCGGGCCAGCAGCGCCAGATAAAGGGGACTGAACGCCGCCCCCTCCCCCGCGAGGTCCAGCCGCAGCGCGTCCGGGGCGCTGTCCCCGAAGGGCGCGAGGTGCGCGGTGGCGATCACCCCGCCGCCCCGCACCGCCACCAGCCGTCGCCACTCTGGCCGGGCGTCCTCGCGGAAATGTTCGGGCCGGTAGGTCCACAGCCCGCGCACGCTCCGGGTCACGAGGTCGGCCACGGCGGGGGCGTCGGCCCGCTGGAAGGGCCGGACAATCACGCCCCACGTTCCCAGGCGATCCAGTCGGGTTCAATGTTGGCCCCGAGCCGCCGCAGCACGCCGAGGTAGGCCACATCCCGCGCACTGCCCGCCACGTTGAGGAAGGTCATTTCCCCAGCCTGCACGCTGCGGGCCACCCGTGCCAGCAGCGCCGTCGCCACCCCGCGCTGGCGGTGCCCCGGATGCACCACCAGCACCGCGTTCCAGGCATCCAGCCGCGACCGTTCCGGCAGGGCAATCCCCACGAGGTTCTGCCCGTGCCAGGCGAGCCAGGCCATGTCCCAGAGGCCGTCCCCCTTCGTCAGGGTCTCCGCCGCCGGGGGGATGGTGGGCTCGGCACTGACCTTCTCGCCGCGCGTCCGGGCATAGAGGTCGGTCAGGCGGCCGTCCCCCCGGAAGTCGGCGGCGGGGGTCAAGAGGTAGCCCTGCCCGGCCAGCGCCGCCTCCAGCCTGTCCGTCCCGGCCTCCCACCCCGCCAGGTGAAAGCCGCCCCCGAAGGTCCGGTGAACCTCCCGGAACCCCAGCGCGGGCAGGTCGGGCCACGCCGGAAGGTAATCCTCGCGCACGCTTGCCCACAGCCGCTCCCGCCCGGCCGCCCGCGCCCGCCCCGCGAGGTGCTCCAGCAGGGCTCCTGCCACACCGCCTGCCCGTTGATCGGGGTGCAGATGCAGGCCCACCCAGGCGTGGGTAGGGTGAAACTCCGGAAACCAGAGGGTGCCCAGCCCGCTCACGCGCCCTCCTGTTTCGGCCACGGCGTAGCGATCAGGAGTCTCCTGAAAGGAGCCCGCGAGCCTCACCGCACCGGTGTGAAAGTGCGGCTCCTGCGTGCTGTTCAGCAGCAGCGCCCCGGCAAAGGCGTCGTCAGGTGTGGCTGCGCGGATGGTCAGGGTTGGGCTTGAGCTCATGCCCCCATCCTGTCGGTCCGGCTCCCGGAACACCAATCGCAGAGGTAGGCCGGATGGCGTAGCCGTGTATATGCGCCCCGCGTCGGGCAGTGCCTGCCGCTACCAAGCGCTATCCAGTCCGGCCCGCTGCAATTCATAAGTGAATCACATTCACGGAATGGGTTGACAGGATTACGGCCGGGGCGTATTCTGTTTTCACCGGAATGGAAGCGCCGTTGGTGTGCTTGTTCCCCGAACCGGATGGAGCCTGAGGGCCCAAAGTTGTCCTTCGATCACGCCCTTCCCTCGTAGCAGGTGGGGGCGTGTCTTTTGTGGCCCGGAGCCGCCCGTTAGACTGCCGGACATGACAGCCTCCCAACAGAGCGTGGACCAGCTCAGCATCAGCACCATGCGGACGCTCGCCATCGACGCGGTGCAGGCCGCCAACAGCGGGCACCCCGGCGCACCCCTGGGCGCGTCCCCGATGGCCTACGTCCTGTGGCAGCGCTTCCTGCGCCACAACCCGCAGAATCACGAGTGGGCGGGCCGCGACCGCTTCGTGCTGTCGGCGGGGCACGCCTCCATGCTGATCTACTCGCTGCTGCACCTCACCGGGTACGACATGCCGCTGGGCGACATCCGGCGCTTCCGGCAGTGGGGGAGCAAGACGCCCGGCCACCCCGAGTTCTTCCACACCCCCGGCCTCGACGCGACGACCGGACCGCTGGGTCAGGGCGCGGCGATGACCGTGGGCATGGCGATGGCCGAGGCGCACCTCGCCGCCCGCTACAACCGCCCCGGCTTCCCGATCTTCGACAACCACGTCTACTCCATCCTGGGCGACGGCGACCTGCAGGAAGGGATCAACCACGAGTCGGCGGCGCTGGCCGGGCATCTGCGGCTCGGCAAGCTGATCTGGCTGCACGACGACAACCGGGTGCAGCTCGACACCGCCACCGAGAAGGCCGAGTCCGAGGACGTGGCCGCCCGCTTCCGCGCCTACGGCTGGCAGGTGCTGCGCGTCGAGGACGGCGAGAATCTGGACGAGATCGAGGCCGCGATCCGCCAGGCCCGCGAGCAGACCGAGCAGCCCACCCTGATTCAGATTCGCACCGTGATCGGCTTCGGCAGCCCCCGCGCGGGTACGAGCAAGGCGCACGGCGAGCCGCTGGGCGAGGAGGGCGTCGCCGCCACCAAGCAGGCGCTGGGCTGGAACTTCCCCGCCTTCACCGTGCCCGACGAGGTGAAGGCCCACATGGACGCGACGGGGCGCGGGGCCGCGCAGGAGGCCGAGTGGCAGGCTCTCCTCGACCGCTACGGCGCCGAGCACCCCGACCTCGCCGCCGAGGTGATGGCCCTCCTCAAGCGGGACCTGCCCGCCAATCTCGCGGACGCGCTGCCCACCTACGAACCCGGCAGCAAGGCGGTCGCCACCCGCAACGCCAGCGGCGAGGTCATCAACGCGCTGGCGGGGGTGGTGCCCGGCCTGATGGGGGGCAGCGCCGACCTCTCGGGCAGCACCAAGACCACCATCAAGGACGGCGGCGAGCTGCTGCCCGGCTCGTATGGGGGCCGCAACGTCTACTTCGGCGTGCGCGAGTTCGGCATGGCCGCCGCCGCCAACGGGCTGGCGCTGTACGGCGGGCCGCGCCCGCTGGTGGGCACCTTCCTGGTGTTCGCGGACTACCTCAAGCCCGCCTTCCGTCTCTCGGCGATTCAGATGCAGCCCGTGACCTACGTGCTGACCCACGACTCCATCGGGCTGGGCGAGGACGGCCCCACCCACCAGCCCATCGAGCAGCTCGCCATGCTCCGCGCCGTGCCCGGTGCCCACGTCATCCGCCCCGCCGACGCCAACGAGACGGCGACCGCGTGGCAGATGGCGCTGGAGTACGGCAAGGGACCGACCGCGCTGGCCCTCTCGCGCCAGGACCTCCCCGTCCTGCCCGCCAACCCGGAAGGCGTGAAGAAGGGCGCCTACGTCGTCCGCGACGCGGAGAACCCGGCGGTGATTCTGGTCGCCTCCGGTTCCGAGGTCAGCCTCGCGCTGGAGGCCGCCGAGGCACTGGCCGGGGAGGGGACGCAGGCCCGCGTCGTCTCGATGCCCTGCATGGAGGTTTTCCGCGAGCAGGAGCGGGGCTACCGCGACTCGGTCCTGACGCCCGGCGTGCCCCGCGTCGCCATCGAGGCCGCCAGCCGGTCCCCCTGGTACGAGTGGGTCGGCCATGACGGGGCCGTGATCGGGATGGACACCTTCGGCGCCTCGGCCCCCGCCAAGGTGCTGTTCGAGCAGTTCGGCTTCAGCGTGGAGAACGTGGTGGGGACTGTACGGGACGTGCTGGCCCGCTGATTCCCCGCCGCCCTCAGCGTCCGCTTCCCGGAAGGAGGCGGGCGCTTCCACGTTCAGTCGCGGGCGTGGTCGCGGCGGTACTCGTCGTGAATCATCTCCAGCAGCTCGGCACGGGTGGCGCGGGGAAAGGTGCGGCGCTTGGCGGTCACGGCCCGCTCGACGGCTCCCCGGTTGCCCCGCGTCAGCGTCATCAGGCGCCGCAGCCAGACCTCCTCATCGGTCTTCATCGTCCGGCGGGGCGGTGGCCGGAAGCCGCCCGGGCGCCCTGGCCCGCCCCGCCGCGTGAGCAGCAGCACCCCCGCCCCCGCGAGCGAGATCACGATCAGCACCAGCGCCGTGGTCATGCGGCAAGTCTAGAACACTCGTCAAAAAGTGCCTTTCTTTTTGACCGGGCAGAGCGGCCCCTGCCTTCACACCTCCTCAAGCTTGTGAGCCAGGGCGGGGAGGGGTGCGGGGCAGGGTGAGACAGTCGGCCCATGACCGACAAAGACCAGGCCAGCACCCACGCGCAGCCCGAAACCGCCCCCACCGGGAGCTACCCGCAGGAGGTGCCCGGCGAGACCCAGCAGACCCAGCCGGGCAGTGAGGCCGAGATGAGCGTCGCGCCCGTGGTCATCCGCGAGGGCTACCGGGGCAGCGGCAAGCTGGAGGGCAAGGTCGCGCTGGTCACTGGTGGGGACAGCGGCATCGGGCGGGCGGTGGCGGTGCATTTCGCCCGCGAGGGGGCCGACGTCGCCGTGATGTATCTCGACGAGCACGGGGACGCGCGGGACACCGTGGCGATGGTGGAAGCCGAGGGCCGCCGGGCGGTCGCCATCGCCGGGGACGTCGGGGACGTGGCCTTTTGCCAGCAGGCGGTGGCGCGGGCGGTGGCCGAGCTGGGCAAGCTCGACATCCTCGTCAACAACGCCGCCGAGCAGACCCCGCAAGACCAGATCACCGACATCACGCCCGAGCAACTGGAACGCACCTTCCGCACCAACATCTTCGGGATGTTCTACCTGACCCAGGCGGCGATGCCGCACCTGGGAGAAGGCGCGGTCATCATCAACACGACCAGCGTCACCGCCTACAAGGGCAGCCCGCAACTGCTGGACTACTCCTCCACCAAGGGGGCCATCGTGGCCTTTACCCGCAGCCTCAGCCAGAACCTCGCCGAGAAGAAGATCCGCGTCAACGGCGTGGCGCCCGGCCCGATCTGGACCCCGCTGATCCCCGCGACCTTCGGCGCCGAGCGCGTGGCCGAGCACGGCCAGAACGTGCCGCTGGAGCGTCCCGGCCAGCCCGCCGAGGTCGCGCCCGCCTACGTCTTCCTAGCCTGCGAGGACTCCTCCTACATCAGCGGGCAGGTCCTGCACCCCAACGGGGGCGAGGTGGTGAACGGGTAAGCGAACCCGCTCACCAGAAGGGACGCTGAAGCTCCGGCCTCAGCGTCCCTTCCCTTCCCGGATTCCTTCCCGGAGATCAGGCTTCGGTGCCCAGATGCTCGCGTGCCCACCCGTAAAACTCGGGCTGGTAGAACTCCAGCCGCACCTTCTTGTATTCCTTGGTCGAGTACAGGATCGCGTGGTCAATGCCGGGGGCGACCTCCTGCTCGATGGCGGCGATCTTGCCGAACGCCTCTTCCTTGCTTCTCCCGTGGACCATCGTGAAGATGGTGTAGGGCCACTCGGGGTAGGTCGGGCGCAGGTAACAGTGGGACACGGCCTTGAACTCGGCCATCTGGCGGCCCACCTCGGCCACCCGCTCCTGCGGCACGGCCCACACGCCCATCGCGTTGAAGGTAAAGCCCGCCTTCTGGTGCCGGAACACCGCCGAGACGCGCCGCAAGGCTCCGGCCGCCTTCATCTTCTCCGCGTGGGCGGCGAGTTCGTCGATGGTCAGGCCCAGCGCAGCGCAGGCGTCCGCGTAGGGCTCCTCGGTGACGGGCAGGTCCTTCTGGAACTCCAGCACGAAGGCGCGGTCGAGGTCGGTGACCTCGTAGCCGACATTGCGCTGCTCGGAGGTGTACTGGGGCCTGGACTTGGCGTTCCAGTCCTCCTTGCCGGTCATGTCGAACTCGACGCCGATCTTGAACAGGTGCAGGGTGGGCATCAGCCGGGTGACGCGGGCGCCGCTCAGCTCATGGAGCTTCTGGACATGCGCTTCGAGGTCGCTCTCGGGCGGCACGGCGATGGTGTACCAGAGGTTGAAGCTGTGGTTGCGCTTGTAGTTGTGACTGACGCCGGGGTGACCGTTGACGACCTCGGCCCCCGCGTCGAGCCGGTCCTCGTCGTACTCGGCGGCCACCAGGCTGGACTTGTACCCCAGGGTGCGGGTGTCGAAGATCGCGCTGACCTGCCGCAGCACCCCCTCGGCCTTCACCTCGCGCAGGATGCCCAGCGCTTCTTGCTCGGTCAGGCCGACCTCCTCGGCGATGACGCGGTAGGGCCGCTGCACGATGGGAATGTCCTTCTGAATGCGGTTGAGCAGGTGCTCGCGCGGCGTGACCGTGGGGGTCGCCGGGGCGGGCGCGGGGGCGGGGGCCGTCATGTCCTCCAGGGTACGGCCCCACGCGGCGGCAGAACGTCCCCGAACGAACGGTCAGGACCGCAGGGCTGACCTCCCGCGACGCGGAAACGGCACAATGCCCGCATGGTCACAGCAATCGTGATGGTCCAGGCCGACCGCCAGCGCATTCAGGAAACCGCCGAGGCCCTGTCCGGGGTGCCGGGCGTGCGCGAGGTGTACTCGGTGACGGGCGAGTGGGACATCGTGGTGGTGCTCAAGCTGGGGCGCTACGAGGACCTCGACGACGTGGTGACCGGCCACCTGCGCAAGGTGGAGGGCATCGCCCGCACCCAGACCATGCTGGCCTTCCGCACCTACAGCGAGGCCCTGCTTGATCAGGGGTTCGGCGTCGGTCTGGATGAGGGAAATCAGTTTTCCTAAACGGGGGGCGGCAGATTCAAGGGGCGGCGCCAGATTGCTGGAGTCGCCTGCTGTTGGAGGACGAACGGGCAGGGGGATGCCCAGGAAGAGGCCCGGAATAGATTTCGTACCCGTACCTACAAAGTTGGAGCAAGCCTCCACCATGAAAAGCCCCTGCCCTTTACAGACCTGGGCCGGAAACCCATACTCGGGGGCAGGAGGGCATCATGGCCTACAGGAAACTCAGTGAACAGGTGCAGGAGCTCAGCAATCCCCAGCGCAGTGACGCCTTTGTCAAGCAGTTTCGTGAAGCGGTGCGGGAGGGCAGGTTCGACGCCACCTTCCTCACCGAACGCTTCACCATGCCCAAGACCTTCTCGCGGCGGGGCGCGGAAGGCAGCTACCAGCGCGATACCCGCGACATGCTCTTTGACGTGACGCCCGAGTTCGAAGCGTGGTTCGCGGACACCAATGAGGCGCTGGCCAGCACCCGCCGCAGCGGGAATGTCAAACCCACCGCCGAGAACATCTCGGCCGGGCTGGTGGACTTCAAGGCCCTGGCCGAGGAGACCCGCCGCAAGATGCAGGCGAGCTACGAAAAGGGGCAGGCCCTCGGCAAGAGCCGCAGCCGGACCTCGGCGGGCGGGGGCACCACGACGCGCAGCCGCAGCAAGAACTAGACGCGGGGCGAGTCGCGCTCCGCGGGGTGGGAGAGGCCAGGGTGCTCCTCCCGCCCCCTTCGCATTCCTTCCCCGCCGCCTCCGGCCCCTTATGCTGATGCCAATGATGGTGACTGAACCGGACGCTTCCCCTGCCCCTGGCCCCTCTCCCTGGCCCCGCTCCTCCCAGCCCCGCCCAGGACGGGGCCTGCTGCTCGTGATTACCGGCGCGTCCGGGGTGGGCAAGGGCACCCTGCGCGAGCGCTGGCTGGCCGGGCAGGACGTGTTCTACTCGACCTCGTGGACCACCCGCGAGGCCCGGCCCGGCGAGCGTGACGGGGTGGAGTACGTGTTCGTGACGCCCGAGGTCTTTCTGGACCGGGTGCGTCAGGACGGCTTTCTGGAGCACGCGCAGTTCGTGGGCAACCACTACGGCACGCCCGCCGAACCTATCGAGGCGGCGCTCGCGCGGGGGCAGGACGTGGTGCTGGAGATCGAGGTGGAAGGCGCCATGCAGGTCAAGGGCCGCCTGGGCGACGAGGCCATCCTGATTTTCATCATGCCGCCCAGCCTCACCGAACTGCGCCGCCGCCTGACGGCCCGCGCCACCGAGACGCCCGAGCGCATCGAGAAACGCCTCGCCCGCGCCCGCGAGGAGATCATGCACGCCCACGATTTCCGCTACGTGGTGGTCAACGACGACCTGGACCGCGCCGTGGAGGAACTGCGGGCCGTGCAGCGGGCCGAGCGTGCCCGCCAGCTTCCCGAGGCCGAGTGGACCGACGAGGACCGCGCGGCGGGGCACCTGGCCGACACGGTCCGCAGCGGGGCGCTGAGCCCGGCGGACCTGCGCCGCGTCGTGGAGAGCTGAGCGCCATGCCCCTCGAACTGGTGCAGGGGGACATCGCCCGCGAGCGCACCTGCGCGGTCGTGACCGCCGCCAACAAGGAACTCGCGGGCGGGGGCGGCGTGGACGGCGTGATTCACCGCGCCGCCGGGCCGGAGCTGCTGCGGGCCATCCGGAAAATCGGTGGGACGCCCACCGGGACGGCGGTGATCACCCCCGCCTTCGATCTGGAGCGTCAGGGCGTGCGCTTCGTCATCCACGCGGTCGGCCCGGTCTGGCGCGGCGGCACCCAGGGCGAGGCAGAGCTGCTGGCCGGGGCCTGCCGCGAGAGCCTGCGGCTGGCTGCCGGGCACGGCTGCGACTCGGTCGCCCTGCCCGCCCTCAGCACCGGGGTCTACGGCTACCCGCTCCGGGAGGCCGCCGAGGTCACCCTGCGGGCGATTCACGACTTCCTGGCGGGGCATCCGGCCCTCAGCGTGCGGCTGGTGCTGCATGGCGAGGCGGCGGTGCAGGCTTTCCGGGCGGCAGAGGCCAGGCTGGGCGGGGAGAGCCGCGCATAACTTGACCTCCGGCGCATACCACGCTAGAATTCCCGACATCACCGCCCCAAGTGGGCGGTTTTTTCGTGCCCGGGCCCGGCCATCCGGCGTATGGTATCCGCCACCGCCGACCTCTAGAGCATTTGCCATAAGAATGCGGTGGGTTTCCGCATGCGTTGGCCGAGCGGACTTGCAGAGCTGCGCAGCAGAGCGAGCGAATTGAAGAAGCGCATTGGGCATTCGGGGAGGCACCTGGGGCGCCCGTCCCCGGGGGCCGTCATTCTGCCCAATGCTCTAGCCTGCCCCATGGCGCTCCGCTTCGTCCGTCCGCCCCGCCTCGTTCCCGGTTCACGGGTGGCGGCGCTCAGCCTGTCGAGCGGCTTCGTCACCGAAGTCATGGGCCGTTATCACGCCGGGGTGCGACAGGTCGCCGCCGGGTTCGGCTGGGAGGTCGTGCCCGCGCCGAACGCGCTGCGCGGCCCCGAGTATCTGGACGCCCACCCGCAGGCCCGTGCCGACGACCTGCACTGGGCGCTGCGAAACCCCGACATTCACGGCCTGGTCAGCATCATCGGCGGGGACGACTCGGTGCGGCTGCTCCCCTTTCTGGACCTCGGCCTGATCGCGGACCATCCCAAGGTCTTCCTGGGCTACAGCGACGCGACTGTCACCCTCAACCAGTTCCTGCGGGCGGGCGTGATGGCCTACCACGGCCCCGCGCTGCTGACCGACCTCGCGGAGAACGGCGGGATGCATCCCTTCGCCGCAGAGGGCCTGCGCCGGGCGCTGGTGGACGAGCCGCGCCCCTTCGACCTCGCGCCCGCGCCGGAATGGACCCAGGCCCATGTGGACTGGGAGGACGAGACCGCGCAGGCTGTACGCCGCCCCTTTCAGCCCGGCGACGGCTGGGTCTGGCTTCAGGGCGAGCGGGAGGCCGAGGGGCACCTGATGGGCGGCTGCCTGGAGGTGCTGGACATGCTGAACGGCACCCCGGGCTGGCCCGTCCACGAGCTGTGGCAGGGCGCGGTCCTCGCGCTGGAGACGAGCGAAGACGTGCCCCCGCCGCGTCAGGTGGGCTACTGGCTCAGGAATTACGCCGCGCAGGGCCTCCTCGCCGGGGCCGCCGGGCTGCTGCTGGCCCGCCCACGGGACTACACGCCCGAGATGGTGGAGGAGCTGCACGGCTGGGTGCGCCGGGTACTGCGTGAGGCGGGGCGGGGGGACCTCCCGGTGGTGGCGAACGTGGATTTTGGGCACACCAGCCCGCAGCTCACGCTGCCGCTGGGGGGCCGGGTGCGGCTGGACCCGGCGGCGGGTCGGGTCACGGTCTGGCCGTGAGGGGCAGCTATCATGGCGCGGTGCGCCTGCTGGTCCTCTCCGACATCCATGCCAACGCCCCCGCGCTGGAGGCGGTGCTGGCGGATGCCGCGCGGCGAGGCTACGACCGCGCCGTCATGCTGGGCGACGCCCTGGGCTACGGGGCCTTTCCGGCCGAGGTACTGGCCCTGTTGCGCGAGATGGACGCGACCTGCATTCGCGGGAACCATGAGCAGATGTTGCTCGACCTCCACGCGCAGGGCGGCGAATGGTTGCCGGGCGGTGGTCACGGGGTGGTCGGCACGGCCCTGGTGTGGCAGTTGGGGCGGCTCTCCACGGCAGACCTCGGCTGGGTGGCCCGCTGGCCCGACGGCCTGGAAGACCCGGAAGTCGGTGCCCTGTTCCGGCACGGCACGCCGCTGAGCCTGGACACCTACACCGACTCGGTGACGGCGGCGCGGGACGCTTTCGGAGGCTGGAGCGGGCGACTCGCTTTTGTGGGCCACACCCACCTGCCCGGTGCCTACGTGGCGCTGCACGCTCCGGTGGGGGAGTGGGTCAAGTTCCAGAGCCTCAGCGGGGGCGGGGGCTACCCCTTGCCCCCGGGCATCCGCGCCCTGCTGAACCCCGGCAGCGTGGGCCAGCCCCGCGACGGTGACCCCAGGGCCAGCTACGGGCTCTTCGACACGGCGCGGCAGACCTTCGAGGTGGTGCGGGTGCCCTACCCGGTCGAGGCCGCGCAGACGGCCATCCTGGAAGCCGGGCTGCCCCCGGTGCTCGCCGCGCGGCTGGCGCTGGGGCGGTGAGGGCCGTGGGGAGCAGGGGGCGCAGGAAGGAGTCGGGACGCCGGACCGGGGCGTTCCGGCCTGCCGCATGACCCTCCCGGCTGCCCTCCTCCACGGGCCGCTGCTGGAGCAGACGGGGGCCTTTGCGGGCAATGCCCTGCTGCTCAGCGGTCCCGCGCGGGTGGGCAAGCGGGCGCTGGCGCTGGCCATTGCGGGGCAGCACAACTGTTCGGGCACGCGCGGCATGTACGGCGAGGGCTGCGGCGCGTGCCCGTCGTGCCGGGCGCTGGCGGCGGGGGCGCACCCTGACCTGCTGATCGTGGAGCCGCGCACCACCACGAGCACGGGCAAGGCGGCGCGGCGGCGGGTCATTCCGGTGGGCGCGGTGCTCTCGGGCCGCGACAAGGGGCGCGAGTACGAGACCCACGTCTACGAGTTTCTGGAAGTCCGGCCCACCTTCCGCCGCCGGGTGGTCGCCGTGGACGGCGCCGAGTTCCTGGGGCCGGAGGCCGCCAACGCCCTGCTCAAGCTGGTCGAGGAACCGCCGCACGGGGCGCTGTTCGTCTTTCTGGCCGAGGACCGCCGCTCGGTCCTGCCCACCATCCAGAGCCGCAGCGCCCGCCTGGACGTGGCCCCGGCCCCCGACCGGGCCATCGAGCGCGGGCTGGCGGGGCTGGGAGAGGAGGCGGACCCGGCGCTCGTCGCCTTTGCCGCTGGGCGGGCCGGGGTGCTGGAGGCGCGGGAGGCCGTGCGGGCGGCCCTGGCGGACGGCGCCGAGTTCACAGCCGCGCTGGGCGAGGGGCTGCTGACCGCTCTCGAAGCTGCCGAGCGGCTGGAAAAGCGCTGGGACGCGACCTGGCACCCCGAGGCGCTGCGGTTCACGTGGCGGGAGCGCCCCCCCCACGAGCGGGCCCGCGCGGACACGGCGCTCGACGCCCTGCACTCGGCGCTGGAAGCCTATGCCAGCCCCAGCCTGAGCTTTCAGGTCTTCGCCCTGCGGCTGCGCGAGGTCTTTGGGCTGGGGGCGTAGCCGTACACTTCCCCCCATGACCCGCTCTCTGCCCCGGTCCCGGCTTCACGGTTCTGTTCGCGTCTGGTCCCTGTCCACCGGCCCCCTCCAGGAAAACGCGGTCCTGGTGGCCGGAGCGCAGAACGAGGGCTTTCTCTTCGACCCCGGCGACGACGCGGCGCAGGTGCTGTCGCTGGTGCGGGACGCCGGGGTGACGGTGCGCGGCATCCTGCTCACGCACGCGCATTTCGACCATATCGGGGCCGTGCAGCCGGTGCGGGAGGCGCTGGGCGTGCCGGTGTGGCTGCACCCTGCCGACCTGCCGATCTACCGCATGGGCGCGGCCTCGGCGGCCCGCTGGAACCTGCCATTTATCCAGCCCGCGCCGCCCGAGCACGGGATCACCCAGGGCCAGACCTTCACGGCGGGCGACCTGACCCTGACGGCGCGGGAGCTGCCGGGGCACGCACCGGGGCATGTGGTGTTCGTCGGGGACGGGGTTGTGGTCGCCGGAGACACCCTCTTTCAGGGGGGCATCGGGCGCACCGACCTGCCGGGCGGGAACCACGCGCAACTGCTGCAGGGCATCACGCGGGAGCTGCTGGGCCTGCCGGACGACGCAGCGGTCTATCCCGGCCACGGCCCGGCGACCACCGTGGGGGCCGAGCGGCGCACCAATCCCTTCTTGCGGTGACGGGCCGGGGGTACGCTGAACCCATGAGCCTGCCTGTCTCTCCGGGGGCGGGGCCGTGACGCCCGCCACCGCACCCGCTCCGCTGCTGGGGGCCCTCACCGACCGCGACTATTCCACCAACTCGGCCAACGCCCTGATTCACCTGTACCGCGCCGAGGTGGGCAAGATGACCGCCTACCGCCAGCGCCTCGACATGACGACCAACTGGTCGGTCGTGACGACGGCGGGCCTGGCGTCCTTTGCGCTGGGAGACCCCAACAACAGCCACGCGACCTTTCTCTTTGCGATGGGCATGAACTACTTTTTCCTGCGGCTGGAGGCCCGGCGTTTCCGCACCTTCGAGGTCGCCCACCACCGGGTCCGCATCATGGAGCGCTTCTTTTACCCCGCGATGCTGGGCGACCGGGTAGACGCCGGGTGGCACCAGTTGCTGCTGGCCGAACTCGCCAAACCCCGTTCCCCGATGACCCGCGCCGACGCGCTGGGCTGGCGGCTCAACCGCAACTACCTGTGGATCTACGCGGCGGTGCTGATCGCGTGGTTCGCCAAACTCGACATGTCCATGCCCAAGGGCTGGGTGCTGGAGTTCCCCGCCGCCTTTGCCCTGGCCGACATCGGCAACTTTCCCGGCTGGCTGGTGTTTCTGGGGGTCGCCGTCTTCTACAGCTTCCTGATCTCGCTGGCGGTGCGGGCCGCGCGAACCTACCCGCTGGAAGAGGGCTGATACGGACTCCAGATGAACAGTTGGGCAATGACTGTGAACCCCGACCAGAGGGAGAAGGAACAACGGTGACGGAGAGGAGTGGAGGCACCGCAGCGAAGCGGAGGGGCCGCAACGGATTATCCGGAAATCTCATGACGGCCCCGGCGCACCTGCTCCTCGCGCCAGAGCTGCACCCCGGCGAGCAGCCCCACCTGCGCGGGCAGGCTCCAGAGGTACAGCCGGGGCCGCCGCAGGGCCAGGGCGGCGCCGAGGGCCAGCAGCTGCGTGCTCAGCCCCAGGTTGACCGCCACCCGGTTGATCGCGGCGGGCGTGTAGGCGAGGCGGTCGGCGGGGGAGGGGTCGCCGCCCACCGCCGACCGCAGCCGGGCCTCGAACAGCGCCCCCAGCACTCGCTCCTGCGGGGCGAAATACAGCGCGTAGACGCCCCGCAGCAGCTCCAGCACCCGGGGGTCGTCTCCAGCCTGCGCGGGCGGGTCACGGAACACCTCGCCCCGCGCCTGCCGGTGGTCCCGCTCCCACAGGTAGTCGGTGGTCAGAATCAGGCTCAGCAGCCCGGTCAGCCCCAGGCCCCGGCGCCCCGCCAGCCCGGTCAGCACGGCCGCGTTGGCGAGCACGTCCATCTCCGAGTCGAGGTAGCGCCCCGTCTCGGTGGTCTGCCGGGTCGCCCGCGCGAGTTGCCCGTCGAGATTGTCCAGCACCGTCTTGACCTGAAGGAGCAGGGCGGGGGTCAGCCGATGCCCACGCCGCAGCAGCGCCCCGGCCAGCAGCCCCAGGGCCGTATGCGTCAGGACCACGTGCAGCGGATTGACCCGCCGCCGCGCCAGCGGAGGCACCAGTCGCTCTGCCAGCGGCCGGAAGATCAGCTCGGCGGCCCACTCACGGGCGGGGCGGGCCTTGCCGTGGGTCATGGGAGGGAGCCTACCGCCGCCCGCCCCCCCCGCGTGGAGGGCTTTTCCTGACGCCCGCATAGCGGTTGCGCTCGCGGCGGCGCTGGGTGCGGGCGTCCGACTGCTGCCGGGTTCCCCGCCCGGCGAGGCGGCGCGGCACGAAGCTGTCCACCGTCAGGAAGCGGAACAGCGGAATGTACAGCAGCAGCACGAAGATCAGCGTGCCCCACCAGGTGTCGAGGTACGGCCCCAGCCCCGCCAGCCGCAGCAGTCCCGAGAGCAGGGTCGCCACCACGGTAAACAGCAGCACCCGGATCAGCAGCCGCCCCAGCTTGCGCCGGGTCAGGCCCGGTTCGGGGTCCGGGGTCGTCAGCCAGCGCCAGAACTTCAAGCGTCGTCCCCGCCCGGCGCGGCAGGCCGGGCCGCCGCGCCCACCGTGACGCGGTCGCGAAAGGCCACCAGCTCGGGCCATTCGGTCTGCCCGGCGTCCACGTCGACCACCAGCGCGGGCTTGTGCGTCTGCCCCGCGAGCCGCTCCAGAGTGGTCCGCACCGCGCCGTCCCGGGCGGGAGAGGCCAGAATCACCCCGCGCACCGCACTCTTGCCGTCCAGCAGCTTGAGGGACCCGTACAGCTCCTTCTCGCCCGCCGGGGCCGTGGCCGCCCGCTCCATCCGCCCACCCCGGGCCGCGACCTGCGTGGGGGGCAGCTCGGGCGAGATGACCGGGTGCAGCCCCAGCCCTTCCAGCGCCGACCGCAATCCCGCTCCCAGGTCCGGGTCCCCCAGCAGGGCACGCGGCCCGACCACGGCGACCGTGACCCGCGAGGCGCGGCTGAGCGCGGGCATGTCCTCACGCGGCGGGGCCGCCAGCGGCTTGACCCGCTCCAGCGCCAGCCGCACCCGGCCGGGGTTGCGGGTGAGCCGCTGACCCAGCTCGGTCGCCGCCGCGATCATCTCGGGGCCGCCGTCGGGCAGGGCCTGCATGGACGGCAGCCCGCTGAGGCGCCGCGAGAGCAGGTCCGGCAGCGCCTCGCCCCAGCCGTCGTTGAGGAGGGGCGGCGTCTGCGGGAGGAGCACGAGGTCCACCCGCCCCAGCGCCAGCACTCGCCCCAGCACGAGCTGCACCTGCACCGGGGCGTCCGGCAGGCTGTCGCGGCCCAGCGCGAACGCCTCGGCGGCGGGGAGGTCCGGCGTGACGACCTCGACCCCCAGTTCTTTCAGGAACGCGGCCCAGTACCGCCCATACCGCGCTCCCAGCGTATCCAGCAGACCGACCTTCATCGCCCGGCAGTGTACCCCGCGTATCCTCCCGGGTATGACCGCCCGCCCCGGCCCCACCCTGCCCGACGCCCTGCGCCGCGTGCTGCCCGCCGCCCGCTGGGAACCCGTCACAGGCGGCAGGAGTGGCGCGGGCGTGTGGCGCAGTCAGAAGTACGTGGTCAAGGTGCAGCCCCGGGGCGGCCTGCCCGTCTCCACCCTGCTTCAGGAGCGCGAACGCCTGCGCTGGCTGGCGGGCCGGGTGCCGGTGCCCACCGTGGTGGGCTACGAGGTCACGCCCACCCACGAGTTCCTCGCCATGACCCGTCTGCCGGGCATCCCCATGAGCCACCCCGACGCGCTGCTGCACCCGGAGCGGGTGGTGGACCTGCTCGCCCGTGCCCTACGTGAGCTGCACGCCCTGCCCGGGCGCGACTGCCCTTTCACCATGACCCTGCCCGTCACCCTGCGCCTAGCCCGCGAACGGGTGGAGGCGGGGGAGGTGGACGAGTCGGACTTTGACGACGAACGCCAGGGCTGGACGGCGGCCCGTGTATGGAACGAACTCGTCCGCACCCGGCCGGGGGAGGAGGACGTGGTGGTGACCCACGGCGACCCCTGCCTGCCCAACCTGATCCTGAATGGCGAGTACGTGGAGGGCTTCGTGGACGTGGGCCGCGCCGGGCTGGCCGACCGTCACGCCGACCTCGCGCTGACGCACCGCAGCCTGACGGGCAACCTGAGTCGGGACCACGCCGAGCGCTTCCTCGACCTGTACGGCCGGGCGCTGGTGGACGAACGCAAGCTGGCCTATTACCGGTTGCTCGACGAGCTGTTCTGACCTCCCTGCCGTTGATCCCGGGCTTGACCGAGCCAAGTGAGGAGCGCAGACCGTGACGCCGGACCGGGAGTGAAAGCTGCTCGGTGCTCTCCCGGAAAGTCGGAATGTCCGGGACGGTGCACTGAGCCCACCCGGAGGGAAAAGTCCCCTCCCCGCCGTGCTCTACTGCCCCGCGTGCGTGCCCTCTCCGAGTTCGTGACCCGTCGCCCCTGGCTGGTGCTGGCGCTGTGGGGCCTGCTCGCGCTGCTGAGCGCCTACCCGGCCTCGCTGGCCCCCCAGAACCTCAGCGCCGACCCCGGCGGCCTCTCCGACGCCGAGAGCACCCGCGTGACCGCCCTGCTGCGGGGGCGCTTCGGGGAGGAGGACACGAACACCGCCCTCCTCGTCACCCGCCACGCCCCCCCGCTGACCACCCCGGCGGGCCGGGCCGCCTACGACCGCCTGCTGAGCGGGCTGGAGGACGTGCCCGGCGTGACCCGGGTCCTCGCGGCCGGGGCGCAGGGCACCGTGCCCACGGTCAGCGAGGACGGCCGCCTCTCGCTGACCGTCGCGCAGATTCCGCTGGAGGAGGGCGCGACCGAGACGCTCGCCCGCGTGCGGACCTACGCTGGTCAGGTGGGGAGAGACGGGCTGGCGGTGCAGGTCACGGGCGGACAGGCCATCGCGGACGACTTCACCGAGTTCGCGGAGAGCGACACCAAACGCAGCGAGTTCGCAGCCCTGCCGCTGACCGCGCTGGTGCTGCTGGGCGTCTTCGGGGCGCTGGTGGCGACCGGCCTCCCGCTGATGGTGGGCGTCCTGAGCATCACCGTGGCGATGGCGGGCGTCTACGGCCTGACCCGCGTCACCGAGGTCAGCACCTTCGCCCAGAGCGTCATCACGATGCTGGGGCTGGGGGCCGGGATCGACTACGCCCTGCTGATGGTGAGCCGCTTCCGCGAGGAACTGGGCAGGGACGGCGACTCCCGCGCGGCCGCCGCCCGCACGGTGCTCACCGCCGGGCGCAGCGTGCTGTTCAGCGGCCTGACGGTGGCGATCGCGATGGCCGCGCTGGTCTTGCCGCCCATCGCCTTCGTGCGCTCGATGGGGCTGGGCGGGGTTCTCGTCGTGCTGCTCACGGTGCTTGCCAGCGTAACGGTCCTTCCCGCGCTGCTGGCCCTGCTGGGCGAGCGGGTGAACAGTCCGCGCCTCCTGCGCTTTCCCTGGGCGCAGAACGCGGGCGCGTCGGCGGCGTGGACGGCGCTGGCCCGCCGGGTCACGTCCCGCCCCGGCCTCGCCGTGCTGCTCAGCACCCTCTTGCTGGTCACCCTGGCCCTGCCCGCCCTGAACATGCGGACGGGCTACGCGGGCGCCTGGGGCCTGACCCCCGGCGTCGAGAGCCGCGACGCCCTCGCCGACGTGCGCGACCTCGGCGCGGGCGGCCTGCTCAGCCAGTTCGAGGTGGTGCTGGACCTCGGGGGCGAGCGCTACGGCCCCGCCGACCGCGCCCGCTTTCAGGCGGTGGTGGAGGAGCTGCGGGCCCTTCCCGGCGTGCAGACCGTCATCAGCCCTTTCCTCACGCCCGGGGACCTCGCCGGGGAAGCGGGCGGCGGCGGAACGGACGCCATCGCGGCCCTCAGCCTGCTGACCTCCCGCTCCTTCAGCGAGGACCGCCGCCTGCTGCGGGTCACGGTCGTCCCCGACGCCTACCTGCGGGCCGACCAGATCGACCCCTTCGAGGGACGGTTGCGCGGCGTGCTGGAGGACTCGGGCTTCCGCTTCCTGCTGGGGGGTGCTCCGGTCGGCGAGCGCGAGTTCAGCCGGGCGCTCACGGACGCGCTGCCCGCCGCCGTCCTGACCGTCTTCGCGGCGACCTTCCTGCTGCTGATGGTGGCCTTCCGCAGCCTGCTGGTGCCGCTCAAGAGCCTGCTGATGAACACGCTGACGGTGGGCGCGGCCTACGGGGTGGTCACCCTGGTCGTGCAGGGCGGCTTCCTGGCCGGGCCGCTGGGCATCCCCGACGACGTGGGCGTGCTGGATTCCAGCCTCCCGCTGATCCTCTTCGCGGTCCTCTTCGGCCTGAGCATGGACTACGAGATCTTCCTGCTCTCCCGCGTGCAGGAGGAGGTGCTGCGCGGCCACCCCAACGACGAGGCGGTCGTCCTCGCGGTAGGGCGCACCGCCCGCATCATCACCTCGGCGGCGCTGATCATGTTCATCGTCTTTTCGGCCTTTATCGCCGGGCGCGTGGTGGCGAACAAGAGCATCGGGCTGGGGCTGGCGGTTGCCGTCGCGCTGGACGCCACCCTGGTGCGCCTCGTCCTCGTGCCCGCCTTTCTCAAGCTCGCCGGACGGTGGAACTGGTGGCTGCCCGGCTGGCTCGACCGCCTGCTGCCCCGGCTGCGGCTGGAGCACTGAGCCTATCCCCCCCGGCCTAGCCCCCCCGCTGAACGACAGTTCCCTCCGTCTGAATGGGCAGGTCCAGCACCCGCCCCGTCAGCCCATGTGCCTCCATCACCCCATGCAGGAAGGCATGCAACCCCGCCGTCTCCTCCCGCGCATCGTGAAAGCACAGCACCGTCGGCCCCGCCCCGCTGAGCGCCGCCCCGAGGGCGCCGTGCCCGGTCGCGCCCTCCAGAATGTCGCTCAGCCCCGGCACCAGCGGCGCCCGCCAGTTCTGGTGCAGGCGGTCCTGCATGGCGTGCCGCAACAGGTCCAGCCGTCCCTGCGCGAATGCGGCGGCCAGCAGCGCGGCGTGCGAGAGGGCGTGCACGGCGTCCGCCCGGCTGTACTCGCCCGGCAGCACCCCCCGCGCCCTGCTGGTAGACAGCTCGAAGTCGGGAATCAGCACCGTGACTCCCAGGTGCGGGGGCGGGTCCAGCCGGACATGGTGGGTGCCCAGCCGGTCCAGTGTGGCGACCACGATGCCCCCCAGCAGCGCGGGGGCCACGTTGTCGGGATGGCCCTCCTCGCGTGCGGCGAGGTCCAGCACTTCCGCCTCGCTCAGAGGCCGTCCCAGCGCCTCGTTCCCGGCCACGATTCCGGCCACGAGTGCGGCGGCGCTGCTGCCCAGGCCCCGTGCCAGGGGGATTTCTGTCTGGATTTCAACCCGGGCGGACGGCAACCCGCGTCCAGCCTGCCGCGCTGCCAGAAGCATCGCCTGGTAGACATAGTTCCCCTCGTCGGCGGGCGTTCCGGCCAGCTCCGGTCCCAGGGGCACCACCTCGGCCACGGCCTGCGGGGTCACCGTCACGGTGGTGAACAGGGGCAGGCTCAGGCCCAGGCTGTCGAAGCCCGGCCCCAGGTTGGCGCTGCTCGCCGGAGCGCGGACGGTGAAGGCTGTGTCTCCGGCTTCCCTCAAAGAATCCGCTCCAGCACATACTCCAACCTGGCCTGCACCGCTCGGGGCGCCTCCACCGCCCGCAGCGCAGCGTCGGGGTCCTTCAGCCCGTTGCCCGTCAGCACCGCCACGACCGTCTGCCCCGGTGTGAGCAGGCCCGCCGCGTGCCGCTTGAGCAGCCCTGCGACCGGAGTGGCGCTCGCCGGTTCGCAGAACACACCCTCCCGTGCCACGAGGTTATAGGCGTGCATGATCTCGTCGTCGCTCACCATGTCGAGCAGGCCGCCCGACTCCCGCACCGCCGCCCGCGCCAGGTCCGCGCTCGCCGGGTTACCGATCCGGATGGCCGTCGCCAGCGTCTGCGGCTCGTCCACGATGGCGTCGCGGACCAGCGGCGCGGCTCCCTCCGCCTGAAAGCCCCACATCTGCGGCAGGGCCGCGCTCCGCCCCGCCGCGTGGTACTCGCCAAAGCCCATCCAGTACGCGCTGATGTTGCCCGCGTTGCCCACCGGAATGGCCAGCACGTCGGGCGCCTGCCCCAGCACGTCCACGACCTCAAAGGCCGCCGTCTTCTGCCCCTGCAGCCGGTAGGGGTTCACCGAGTTCACCAGCGCGATGGGATGCTCGGCGCTGATCTGCCGCACCAGCCGCAGCGCCGCGTCGAAGTTGCCGTTCACCGCTATGACCTCGGCCCCGTACGCCACCGCCTGCGCGAGCTTGCCCAGCGCGATGTTGCCGTCCGGAATCAGCACGACGCAGCGCAACCCCCCGCGTGCGGCGTAGGCGGCCGCCGCCGCGCTGGTGTTGCCGGTACTCGCGCAGATCACGGTGTCTGCACCGTCTTCCATCGCCTTGGCCACTGCCATGACCATGCCCCGGTCCTTGAAACTGCCGGTGGGGTTCAGGCCCTCGTACTTGAGGAACAGCTGAATGCCCAGGCGTTCGCTCAGGCGAGGGGCCGGGATCAGCGGTGTATTCCCCTCGTGCAGGCTCAGCGGGGGCGTGCGGTCGGTCAGGGGCAGGTACTCACGGTAGCGGTGCAGCAGTCCAGGCATGGGGGGTCCTCCTGAGGCATCCTACCGGGCCAACCTGCATGAGGAACCCTCTCCGGCTGCCCTGACCCCCACATGAGACCCGGCCGGTCCTGTCTGGGCCCCGCGTCTCTCTGGGATTTGCCCCCCCTCCATCTGCTCTTGGGTCGGCCTTGAGAACGTAGTCTGCATAACACTTTGCCGTGCCCGGCGGTCCCATTGTGCACTCACAACGACGCACGACAGCGTTGAACTTCAACGTCCTGGAGGGAGAAACTATGAGTTGGATCGTTCTTATTCTGGTGGGTGCGCTGTGCGGATGGCTCGCGAGCATGATCATGAAAACCGACGCGCAGCAGGGCGCGGTCGCCAACATCCTGATCGGGATTGTCGGTGCGGTTCTGGCGCAGTGGCTGTTCGGCAGCCTGCTGAACATCGGCGGCGCCGAGGCAGCCGGTAGCGGCTTCAGCTTCTGGAGCATCATCTGGGGCGTGGTGGGCAGCGTCGTGCTGATCGCTCTTCTCAAGGCGCTCAAGATCCTGCGTTAAGCCCGTTACTCCAGAGGTCTGGCTCCCACGAGAGGGATGCCAGACCTTTTTCTTGCCGGTCCGACCTTGTGCTAGAGTTCAAAGGCTTGCCTGACCCTGCCCGGCGCGGCAGTGTCCCAGGTCACCAGAGTCCAGGTCACCAGCCCCCGGCACAACAGCGGGTCAGGTTGAAGAAGGAGTAAGGAACATGTCGAAAGTGTGCGAAGTGTGCGGTAAGGGGCCGATCGTCGTGAACTCGGTCATTCGCCGTGGTAAGGCCCGTGCCAAGGGCGGCGTGGGCCGCAAGGTCACTGGCATCAGCAAGCGGGTCCAGAAGCCCAACCTCCAGCCTCTCACTGTCAGCCGTAATGGCGTGGCCGTGCGGATGCGTGTCTGCACCAAGTGCCGCAAGAGCCTGACCTGACCTCCTCACCCGAGACGCCCCCGGCTTCAGCGCTGGGGGCGTCTTCTTGGTGGCTGATCCGGCGGGGTCAGGCGGCTCCGGCCTTGCTGCGGCGCTCGTCGGCAAAACTGACGACCACCAGCATCAGTGTCCCGAGCACCACACAGATATCCGCAATGTTGAAGATAGGGAAGTGGCCCGCGTTCAGCGCCTGGGTGACCGCACTGAGCAGCGGCGAGTAGAACATGTCAGTCACTTGGCCCTGCGACAGCCCGTCGATGCTGTTGCCCACCGCTCCAGCGGCGACCATCGCCAGCAGCACCGAGAGCAGCCGGGGCTGGGGCTTCACCACCAGATACCCCAGAATGCCCAGGCCCACCAGCAACCGGACCACTGCCAGAGGCACCGCTGAGCCCGAGAAGAGGCTCCAGGCGGCGCCCGTATTAAAGGTGAGCTGCCACCCCAGTAGCCCCGGAATAAAGGGAACCGGGGCCGCGTCGGGAACGAGGTTCGCCAGCGCCCACGCCTTGAGCGCCTGATCGGCGACGACGAGCGACGCGGCGATCAGCAGCGGAACCCAGATGGGAAAGGCACGCGGGCGGCGAAGCAGGGTGGGCACGCCGCGCAGTATGCCGGATAAGGAGGCCGTTCCTCTGCCCGGTCACATTGTCTGCCCACCCTCCGGCCAGAATGAATCCCATGGCGAACGTGGAATCCTTCGATCTCGATCACACCAAGGTGCAGGCCCCCTATGTGCGGTTGGCCGGAATCAAGCGCACCCCCAGCGGCGACGCGATCAGCAAGTACGACCTGCGCCTGCTGCAGCCCAACCAGGGCGCCATCGAACCCGCCGCCATTCATACCCTGGAGCATCTGCTGGCAGGTTACCTGCGCGACCACCTGACCGATGTGGTCGACGTGTCCCCAATGGGCTGCCGCACGGGCATGTACATGGCCGTTATCGGTGAACCGGACGAGGAAGGCGTGCGCCGCGCCTTCGAGCAGGCTCTGGGAGAGGTGGAGGCCCACGACCGGCCCATCCCCGGGGTCAGTGAACTTGAGTGCGGCAATTACCGCGACCACGACCTCGCGGCGGCCCGGCAGCATGCCCGCGACGCGTTGAGCCAGGGCCTCAAAGTTCAGGAGACGGTCCTCCTCTCCCGTTAACCCCGTCCAGCACACGAAAGAAGACTCCCCCCGCAGCCTGAGTGAAGACCCGGCATGGGGGGAGTTGACAAGACGCCGTATGGCCTGTATCTTTTCTGAGC
>NZ_JASNGB010000180.1 GCF_030271215.1 Deinococcus rhizophilus
GAGCGCCCGCAGGGTCAGCGCGGCGCGGCGCTCGAGGTCAGGCCGTCGCCGCTCGTCGGTCAGGGTGTCCAGCTCCCGGTACAGGCGGTCACGCTCGTTGCTGAGCCGCTCGCGCTCCGGGGCATCGGGGTCACTCGGCGCGGCGGCCCCCAGCGGCGAGAGCACCAGCCACAGCGATGCCCCCACGATCAGGGCCAGCAGAACGAGGCTCAGGGTCACGCCTCCTTCCCGCGACGCGCCCGCCGCTGCACTTCCGCGAGGTAGGGGTCAAAGGTGTCTCCCTCGGGCCCGGGTGTGGCGGCAGCGGCGGCGGTGGGCCTGCGCCGCAGAAAACGCCACAGCACCAGCCCCCCCGCCCCCAGCGCGGCCAGCGGAGCGCCCCACAGCAACATCCCCACACCGTCTTTCGGTGGGTCCAGCAGCACGAAATTGCCGTACCGCGCCGCGAAGTAGCTGTAGATTTCCGCGTCGCTGCGCCCCGCTGCCACCTGCTCGCGCACGTCGCGCAGCATCTCGCGGCTGATGTCGTTCGTGCTCTGGGTGATGGGTTCCCCGGTGCAGATCGGGCAGCGCAGGTTGTCCCCGATGGCCTCGGCGCGGAGGGTCTGATCGGTCGTCAGGGCGAGGGAACTGGAGAGCAGCAGGCTGAACGCCAGAGGCAGAAGCCGTGCCCCCGCTGGTCGCTGGCGGCTGGAAGCTGGCCGCTTCAAATCCCCTCCACCCCGATCTTCTCCAGCCCCACGTTCAGCCGCTCGCGGCTCAGCCCACCCCGGTCCACGTGGCGGATGATGCCCTCCTGGTCAATAAAGACCGTCTCGGGAATCCCCGCCACCCCGTAGTCGATTCCGGTCTTGATGCCGGGGTCACGCAGGTTGGGGTAGGCGAGGGCGTACTCGCGGATAAAGTCGCGGGCGTTCTGCTCCTTCGTCTCCTGAAAGAGGATGCCCAGGACCGCCGGGCCAGTCTCGCCGCTCCGTTTCTCGCCGAGTTCGCGGAAGAGGGGCGCTTCCTCACGGCACGGCTCGCACCACGAGGCCCAGAAGTTCAGCACCACGGGGCGGCCCTGCAGCGCGGCGAGGCTCACCTGCGCCCCGTCCAGGCTCTCCAGCGTGAACCCGGGCGCGGGCTTGCCCACCAGGGGGCCGCCGTCGGTGGCGTTCCGCGAGGGGCTCAGCAGCGCCGCGCCCAGCACCGCGACGAGGCCCGCCGCCAGCACGGGCGGAAGCAGCCGCCGCCACAGGGGAGCGGGAGCGGGGGTCGGATTGGAAGTGGGGGAGAGGTCAGTCATAGGTTCACTCTTTTTGCTTCTCCCCCCTTGCGGGGGAGGCTGGGACTCGTAGAGCTGCGGAGCAGAGCGGGGTGGCAAGCGCCAGCTTGCCCTACCTTCGCCACTCGATTCATCTTCAACACGCTCAGTCCGTCGCCGGAGCCGCCTGCAACGCGGACACGCGGGCCGGGGCACGGCGCGGCGGCACCAGCGTCAGCCCTGCCCCCAGCACCACGATCAATGTGCCCCACCAGATCCACGACACCAGCGGGCTTTCAATCAGCCGCACGCTGGCCCAGCGCCCCTCCTCGCCAAAGGCCGTCACGACGAGGTAGGTGTCGCCCCACAGCCCGTAGCGCACGGCGGGGGCCGGGAAGGGCGTGTCGCCGCCCTGGATATAGGTGTTCATCCGCGTCTCGTAGGCTCGGCCGTCGATCCGCACCCGCGCGATGGCCGACGTGCCGTAGGGCTTGCGCTCCTCGCGGGTGCCCTCCAGCGCCAGCGTCTCGTTGAGCAGCCGCACCGGGGCCGCGCCCACGTTCAGCGTGACCTGCGCGTCCTGCCGGTAGGCCGACGAAAAGGCGATGCCCAGCGCCATCACCACCAGCCCGACGTGCGCGAGGTAGGCGCCGTGACGCCGGGGCTGCTCGCGGAGAAGGCCCACCATGCCGCCCCCCCGCTGGCGCAGCGCCCGCCCGGTCAGCAGCCCCAGCCCGACGAGGTTGTACGCCGACAGGCCCACCGTCGCCAGCACGCCCACCCCGCGAATCCCGAGGGCGTAGGCGATCACCGCCGCCCCTGCCCCCGCCAGCAGCAGCGGCCACAGCGCCCGCCACAGGCCCTGCCCCTCGGCCCGGCGCCAGGGCAGCAGCGGCCCCACGCCCATCATCAGCAGCAGGCCCAGCCCCAGCGGAATGGCGAAGGCGTTGTAGAAGGCCGGGCCGACCGACGTGTCGCGCCGCCCCTGCACCGCCTCCACGATGGTGGGAAAGAGGGTGCCCACCAGCACCATCACCGCGAACACCAGGAACAGCCAGTTCCCGGCCAGGAACGCCCCCTCGCGGCTCAGGGCGGCGGGCGGCTCGCCCTCGTCGCGCAGGTGCGGCGCTCGCCACGCGGCCAACCCGATGCCCGCGACCAGCAGGAAGGCGAGGAACCCCAGGAACACCGGTCCCACCGGCCCCCCCGCAAAGGCGTGCACGCTCTGCACGATGCCCGAGCGGTTCAGAAAGGTGCCCAGCACCGTGGACGCATACGCCAGCACGATCAGCCACACGTTCCACGACCGCATCAGGCCGCGCCGCTCCTGAATCTGGATGGAGTGCAGGAAGGCCGTCGCCAGCAGCCAGGGGATAAAGGAGGCGTTCTCCACCGGGTCCCAGGCCCAGTACCCGCCCCAGCCCAGCGTCTCGTAGCTCCACCAGCCGCCCGCAACGATGGCGGCGGTCAGGAAGGCCCATGCGGTCAGCGTCCAGCGCCGCGTCACGACGACCCAGTGGTCCGACAGCCGCCCGGTCACCAGCGCGGCCACCGCGTAGGCGAAGGGCACCGCCAGCCCCACGAAGCCCAGGTACAGCAGCACCGGGTGAACCGCCATCATCCAGTGGTTTTGCAGGGCGGGGTTCGGTCCGCGCCCGTCCGCCGGAATCTGCGCCAGCGGGGTAAAGGGGCTGGCGACCGTCGCGCAGATGCCCACGAAAAAGAGCAGGCTGGCGTACATCGCGGCCAGCGCCCAGGGCCGCAGCGCGTCGCGCCGCAGGGTCAGGCTGAGGATGAAGGCGTACCCCGCCAGCATCCACGCCCACAGCAGGATCGAGCCTTCCAGCGCCCCCCACAGGCTGGTCACCTTGATCCACGTCGGGGAGGCCCGCATGGAATGCTCGGCCACGTACCGCACCGAGAAGTCGTCGCCCAGCAGGGCCGCCATCAGTGTGAGGATGGACAGGCTAACGAGCGCGAACACCGCCCACACTGCCCGCCGCGCCGCCTCGGTCGCCCGCGCGTCGGCCTTCACGCCGCCGACCACCGCCAGCCACGTTCCGCCCAGCGTGAAGGCGAGCGCCGCCAGCAGCGAAAGCTGGCCCAGCGCCCCCAGTGGGCTGGCGTCAAAGGAAATCAGATTCAGCACGTTGTCACCCGCAGGAGTCCGGAGACTTCACTCCAGCCCCAGCGCTCCGCTTTGGTGCTTCCATGGCGCTCCGGACTCTTCAATTCCTGCTCCCTGTCGGTCGGGTTCTCACGAACCGGAATCACTCGGCCTGCCGCAGCAGGTCCTTCAGCTCCGCCTGCGTCTGCGGCACGTTGTATTCCTCGGAGTGCTTCACCACGAGTTCGGAGGCGTGGAAGGTGTCGCCCTGGAACTCACCGCGCACCACCACGCCCTGGTCTTCCTTGAACAGGTCGCTCACCGCCCCGGTGTACTGCACCGGGAAGGAGGCGCTGCCGTCGGTCACGTCGAATTTCAGGTCCAGCGTCTGCGGGTTGTACTGCACGGCCTTGACCAGTCCGCCGATCCGCAGCGGGCGGCCTTCCAGTTCGGCGCGTTGCTGCACGTACTCGGTGGGGGTCACGAAGTATTCCAGGCTCTTGCCCAGGTTCCCGAAGGCCAGGAAGGCGGTCAGGCCCACCAGCGCCAGGACGCCCAGCACGGTGGGCAGCGGGTTGCGCCTGCGCCGCCGTGCCTGGGGCAGCCGGGTGGGGCCAGGAGAGGGCGCGGTCATCGCCGTTCCTCCTCGCCGCGCACCTGCCGCAGCCGCCACCACATCCAGCCCAGGTAGCCCACCAGCAGCAGAAAGGTCACGAGGTACACGACCACGACGTATCCGGTGTACTTATCCACGGGCGACCTCCATGCCCTGCAGGTCTTCCATCAGCTCGCGTTCCTCGCGGGCCTCCTCGCGGGCGGCCAGGATGCCGCGCACCCGCAGCAGGTAGGCGTAGAGCAGGGTAAAGGCGAGCGTGGCGACCAGCAGCACCCAGCCGTAGATCGGCGCGGCGTCGAAGCGGATGCCGCCCAGCAGCTTCAGCGTTTGCGTCTGGTGAACCCCGCGCCACCACTCCACCGCCATGTAGTTGACGGGCACGTACAGGGTGCCCACCAGCCCCACCACGGCGGCGACGCGGGCGCGGCGGTCGGGGTCGTCGATCAGGGAGCGAATCAGGAGATAACCGCCGTAGATCACGATGCTCAGGGCGGTGGTCGTCAGCCGGGCGTCCCAGACCCAGTACGCGCCCCAGGTCGGCTTGGCCCACAGCATCCCGCCCACGATGGTGGACACCGTGAACAGCACGCCGATCTCGGCACTCGCCAGCGCCAGCCGGTCCCAGCGGCGCTGCCGGGTCAGCAGGTACAGCAGCCCGAACAGCCCGGTGCCCCCGTAGGCCAGGTAGCTCAGCCACGCGCTGGGCACATGCACGAAAAACAGGCGCACCAGCGATCCCTGGTTCTGGTCCAGCGGCGCACTCAGCCCCAGGGCCACGGCCACCCCCAGGCTCAGCAGGGTGGCGAGGCCCAGCCCCGTCGTCACGCGGTCTTGTCTCATCTCGGCTCCATTCTGACCTGTGCCCATCCCTCCCTACCGTGAGGTCCGTGGGCGCAGGAATCCTTCGTCCCGCAAGGATCGCGCTCTGGCGGGCGGGCGGGCAAGTGCGAGTGTCCCCGCTGGGGCGAGGGCCTGCCCCCACTTCCTGCTACCGTGGAGGCCATCCTGTCGCCCACTTTTCTCCACGGAGGCTCCCATGAAGCGTTCCCGCGTTCTGCCCCTGCTGGCCCTCGCCGCCGTTTCCGCCCTCCTGCTGGCCGCCTGTGCGCCCTCGGCCACCACTCCCGCCGCGCCGCTGCCCGACCCGACGAGCTACCGCCCCGCCGACGTGACCGTTCCGGTGCCCGGCATCGGCGCCGTGGGCCGCTGGATGATCACCAAGGACCTCGTGCCCGCGACGTGGCTGGGCGAGAAGGTCGGCGGGCGCACCCTGCGCGAGCCGGTCAACGTGCTGCTGATCGACCGGGGCGCCCGCACCCCGCAGGAGGCGACCACCCGGCTGCTCACGGCGATGCGGGCCGCCGGGTATCCCCCGCGCGGCGGCCACTCCACCGGGTACTGGGGCGAGGTCGGCGGGCAGCTCTACCCCATGCTGCCCACCGGCAAGGGCGAGGCGTTCAGCGACGACCCCTTCTTCGTGCCCAACAACCACGGGCGCCTCTTCGGGCCGGTGGCGGTGGAGGGCGGCTTCGCGTTTACCGGGGCGTTCAGCCTGGAGGGCGTGCGCCTGTTGCCGAAGCCGGGGCATCCCTACCGCTCCTTTCAGGTGGCGCGGGAAGACCTCGCGGACCGGCTGAACGCGGCCAGCCTCTACAAACGTGCCGGGTACGTGGACATGGGCTCGCGTCTGGATACGCCCACCGAGACGACCGGGGACCACGACGGGCGGGCGGTGCTGCTGGTGGCGGGAGGGGAGGGGTAAGTACAACGCCGTCGATCTGGAGATCAACCGAGCGAAGCGCGATGGCGAAGAAGTATGTCGTACCGGGAGTGGAGACTGTTCGGTGCCTTTCTGAAAAGCTGGAGTGTGAGGTGCGGCGTACTCAGCCCTCCACCGCGAACCCGAACAGCAGCGTCGCCAGAATGATCGTCCCCACGTCGAACCCCGCCAGAAAGACCAGCCAGGTCGTGACCTCGGCCGACGGGCCGCCCGCGAGCAGCAGGCCCGTCGACTTCACGGTGGCGATCACCACCGGCACCAGGATGGGAAAGGCCAGTGCGGGCAGCAGCGCCTCGCGTGCCCGCAGGTTCACGGTGATCGCGCTGTAAAAGGTGGTCCCCGCGCTCAGGCCCAGGATGCCCAGCCCGGTCACGAGCGCCAGCGCCCCCCACGGCACCGCCTGCCCCGCCCCCGCCGCCCCGAACAGCAGCAGGCCGGTGGGCAGCGTGAAGGCCGCCACCACC
>NZ_JASNGB010000181.1 GCF_030271215.1 Deinococcus rhizophilus
GATCACCCTGGCGGCCCCGGCCCGAATGGCCGACTCGCCCACGCCCAGCCGCCAGGCCGCCGCCGCCGCCAGCGCCGCGTTCCCGGCACCGTGCCGCCCCAGCAGCGGCGTCTGGACGTTGAGCACCGTCCCCGGCACCTCCAGCCGCAGGTCCCAGCCCCCCCAGCCCCGCGACTGCGACTGCACCAGAACTTCGCGGCCCAGCGCCCAGACCTCCGCCCCACGGGTCTCCAGCTGGGGCCACAGGGCCGGGTCCACCCCGGTGACGGCCGGGCGACCGGGCCGCAGGATGCCCGCCTTCTCCCGCGCGATGGCGTCCAGGGTCGTGCCCAGAATCTCGGTGTGGTCGAGCGCCACCGATGTGATCACGCTGAGGTCCGGGTCCAGGGCATTGGTGGCGTCCAGCCGTCCGCCCAGGCCCACCTCCATCACGGCGACCTCGACCCCGGCTTCTGCAAACAGCAGGGATCCCAGAGCGGTGACGACCTCGAAAAAGGAGGCCCCGGCCGCCTCGGCGTGGGGACGCACCCGGTGCAGGGCCGCCTCGACCCTCTGGGCACCGCACTCCTGGCCGTCCACCACGAACCGCTCGCTGAAGCGGGTGAGGTGCGGACTGGTGAACAACCCCGTGCGCGTCCCCGAGGCGGTCAGCATCGCGGCCAGGGAGGCCGCCGTGCTGCCCTTGCCGTTGGTGCCGCCGACCAGCACGCTCCGGAAGGTCCGCTGAGGCTCGCCCAGCCGGGTCAGCAGCGCCCGCACCCGGTCCAGGCCAGGATGCACCCCGAAACGTTGCCGGGCGAACAGCCAGTCCAGGTCACTCATCCCCGCAGGATAGGGCGGCGCGGTGGGAAGACTCAGCTCTGCGGGGTGAAGTACGCCTCCAGCGCGGGCACGATTTGCTTCTTGCGGCTGATCCTGTTGCCCAGGTCGGCGCGGCCCCCCTGCGTCCCGGCGCCGAAGGTCTCCCGCAGGACCTTTTCCTCGGTGGCCGAGAGGACCAGCGTGGTGTTGTGCTCGCGCAGGATGTCCACCACCGAGAGCAGCACGCCGTTGAGCCCGTCTTCCGCCCGCGCGTGGTCCATCGCCTCCAGCAGCTCGGTCTGGCGGCCCAGCACGTAGCCGGGGTTGGTGGTCTCGATCACGCCGAGGCCCCAGGTCTGCACGCTCTGGGGGGTCGCCGGGTCGCCGAACGGGAAGACCTTGTAATCCATCCGCAGCAACGTCCCAGCGGCGGTGTCGCCCAGGTCGCTCTTGGCCGCGAACATCGCCAGGGCGTAGGCTTCCACGTCCGCGATCCCCGCAACCGGCGCCAGAACCTCCACTGCTTCCCGGTCACGCGGCGTGGTCGTCGGGCTGCGGAAATGCAGCGTGTCGCTGAGGACGGCACTGAGCATCAGCCGGGCGTCGACCGGCTCAACGGTCAGTCCCGCCTCGCGGTGCAGGGCCAGCAGGATGGTCGCCGTGCAGCCCACCGGCTCGAAGCGCAGGTAGGCGGGCTGGGCCGTCGTCAGGTCGCCCAGCTTGTGGTGGTCCACCACCCGCGTGACCGTCAGCTCGCTCAGGTTGGCGAGCGACTGCGCACTCTCGTTGTGGTCCACCAGCGCGACCGCCGTCCCTGCCGGGAGGTCAGTGAGCAGCTCGGGGGCTGCCACCCCCGCTTCGCGCAGCACATAGGGCGTCTCGAAATTCAGCTCCCCCAACCGGTACGCCTGCGCTTCCACGCCCTGCCGGGTCAGCAGCCGGGCATAGACGAGGGCGGAAGCGATGGCGTCCGTATCGGGGTTGGTATGTCCGAACACAGGCAACATGCCGCAATTCTAGAGGCCCCACAACAAAAAAGGACCCCGAAGGGTCCCCTGTCCTGCGTGAGCAGGTTTAGAAGTTGAAGTTGTAGCTGACGCGGAAGCCCTGGGCGACCGACTCGTTGTTCGTCAGCAGGTTGGTGTAGCGGAACAGACCATAGTTGGCGGTCAGGCCGCTGAAGCCCAGCTGTGCGTAGATTCCGTCGGCCTTCCCACTCTCCGCACCACGGCCAGCGTAGACGTTGTTGGAGGCCGCGTTGAAGGCGTTGTCGCCGGTCCCGACATTCACCGAGGCGACGTTGAAGCCCTGGTAGTACGAGTAGCCGATCTTGGCGGTTGCACTAGGAGCCAGGAACTGGTTGAACGCCACGCCGACCTGACCGAGCAGTTCGGTCGTGGTGCCATTCTGAACGCCAAAGTCCGTGCCGCTGTTGGTGATGCGGTTGACGAAGTTGGCATACAGGCTGGGCTGCAGGGGCAGGCCGGTCAGGGTCGCGGTGCTGGCACGGATGCCGTACTTGATGGTGTTGTTGGTCTCATCATCAAGGGTACCGTTGCCGTCGCGGTCGTTGATCAGACGGTCGGTCTGGAGCTGGTAACGCACCAGAGGCTGGAGGGTGATGCCCGCCACCGTGGTCGAGTAGTCCGCGTACGCGTAGAACTCGTTGAGGGGGTCGCTGTAGAAGTAAGCGTCACCCACCGTGAAGTTCAGGTTGCGCACGAGTGCGTTCTCGGCAGCGCCGTTGTGGCTGAGCTGCGCGCCGAAGGTGCTGGTCATGGGACGGGGAACACCCGCGATGCCCATGCCCGCATTGCCCAGGTTGTCGGCGCTGCGGACGGTGTCGCCGTTCCGCGTGGTGTTGTTATAGAAGCCAACCAGTTCCAGCGCACCGAGCTTGGCGCCCGCCTTCACGCCGAAGCCCGTCACCGTGCTCACCGGTACCACCTGACGGCGGTCATCGGTCGCGTCGGCTGCCGTGCCCGCATTGTTGATGCTGGTCGTCGTGGTGGTGTAGCGGTCAGCGTAGGCGCCGAGTGCCACAGGGCCGACCGTCGTCGCTGCCGCTGCACCGAAGCCAGTCTGGCCGGGAGAGTAGGGCATGCTGTTGCTGGTCGACATTCCGGCGTTGCCGATGACAGAGCCATCCGCATCGGTCACCGTGAAGGTGGAATCAATGGTGCGGTAGTTGGCGCCAAACTTCACGATGCCGAGGTCACCCGTGACATTGGTGTAGAACGCACGGTCGGCATTCTGGAAGTACCGGCCCCCGTTGCCTGCCACGAAGTTGTTCTCGAGGATGTTGGGGGCGCTGAGAACGCCCTCGCCCTGCACGGTGAGGATACTGACGCGGGCGTTGTAGTCGAGGCCAAAGGCAGTACGGTTGCCCTGAGCGTACGAAATACCCACGTTGCTGGTCTCAGTCGGCTTGACAGCCGCGCGAACGCCAAAGTAGTTCACGGTGCCCTGAGAAGCCGTGGAGCCCGTCGCCGCCGTGAGTGCAGGGCTGGCGGTGTTGCCGGTCACAACAGTGAGGGTGGGGCGCAGGGGCAGCGTGGTGGCCTGAATGGTCGCCACGACGCCGGGACCAGCCAGCCCACCGCTGTGGTTGAACAGATAGTCGCTGAACTTGAAGGCGTTGGCCGACCCGTTGTAGTTCACCGTGAACGGCTGACCACCAATCGTGCCGTCCAAGTTGGCGCTGCGAAGCTGAACGAGGTTGGCGACGCTCCCCGTGTTGGCCACATTGCCTGCCGTCGTCAGACCGAAATTCAGACCAGCGTTGTTGACGATGATGCTGCCCGTGGTGGTCCGCAAGTTGGTCGCCCGAATACCAAACGTTAGGTTGCCCGCGTTGAAGAAACGGTCGACTCCGGCCGTGGCACCCGTCGTGTCCACCGTCGTGACGTCAGTGTCACCGAGGAGACCGCTCACCGGGGTGCGGGACGTCAGGCGGGTGATATCGAAGTTGTTCGTCCCCGACACCAGGGAGAGCTGCCCGAACCCCGACGTCAGAGCACCGACCACGCTGAACTTGGGCGCGTTCTCCAGCGTCGTCACGCGGGTGGCGACGCCCGTCACGCGCTCGTCGACGGCGGTCACGCGGCCCGCGAGGTTGTCGAAGTCGCTGCGGGTCACGAAGTCGGCCTGGGCAGTCTCCACGGCGCTGACGCGGTCCTGCAGGTCCAGGATGTCCTGGTTCAGCAGCACGGTCAGCTCGTTGAGGGCCGTGATCTGGGCCGCGTTGTCGTCGATGTCGCCGCGCAGGGTGTCGTACTCGTCGGCGCGGGCGGTGAGCTCCTCGATCTGGGTCTGGATCGCGGCGATGGCGGTGGCGTCACCGTTGGCGGCGGCCAGTTCCTCGACGCGGGCCTCCAGGCGGGTGAAGTCGTCGCGGTTGACGGCATTCTCCTCGAGGTCGCTGACGCGGACGCCCAGGGCGGTCAGGTCGGCAGCGAGCTCCTGGATGGCGTTTTGCAGCGCCGTCAGGGTCTCGGTGTTGATGCTCTCGACGGGCACCGTGCCCTGGCGGACCTGATCGAGCAGGCGGGCGATGATGACAGCCGCCTCGTAACGGGTCAGGTTCTGGGTACCGCGGTAGGTGCCGTCGGGGTAACCCAGGATGATCCCCTGGCTGACAAGACGGTCGATGGCGTCCTTGGCCCAGTGACCGGCGGGAACGTCGGTCAGCGTGGACACCTGAGGTGCCGTCGCCGGAGCGGTGGTCTGCGCGGCAGCAGCCCCAAAGGACAGCGCAGCGGTCAGAACGAGCAGGCTCTTCTTCATAAAACCCCCAAAACGTCGCGCGAGACCCGTATCGGGCACTGAAGTAGACGGTGGGGCGAGTTGCCGGGTTTCCTCTCCCGGGGGAGGCCGCCTTCCACGTTTCTCTGCGCAACCTGACACCCTTCGGCCTGAGACCTCAGCAAAGTCAGATCATGGGGATGATACCCGCATGAAGAAGTATGGGTCAACCCTGAGACCGCCATAAAGCTCTTCAGGTCATGTCGGGGCAACGTTTCTGACGTAACTGTGAAGGTCTTCGGACCTGACGCCTGAGCCGACTCGCCTCAGGAGGGCGGCAGAATACTGCGCTGGGAGTCCTGGCCGAGGGTGACGGCCGTGAGAAACCACGCGGGGATATCCGCCGAAAAGTACTGCTTAGCCCACGCCAGCGCCCATTGGGCGAACCGGCCCTGCTCGATGGCTGCGCGTGCCCGCTCGACCAACCGGTGGAGATAGCGCAGGTTATGAAGCGAGAGCATTCTGGGCGCCAGCATCTCCTCGGCACGTACCAGGTGGGCCAGGTACGCACGGGTATAGTGAAGGCAGGCGTAGCAGTCACACTGGGGGTCGATAGGCTCGAGCTGTCGGCGGGGGGCACTGGAGTTCATGTTCAGGCGCCCACGGTCTGTCAGTGCGTAGCCGAAACGGCCAGTGCGGGTGGGATACACGCAGTCGAACATGTCAACTCCCAGCGCAATTCCTGCGATCAGATCTTCCGGATGCCCGACGCCCATCAGGTAACGGGGTTTGTCCTCGGGCAGCCGTTCGGCCGTGAAAGCGACCGCCGGAAACATCTGCTCTTTTGCTTCCCCCACTGCCAGACCGCCGATGGCGAATCCCGGCGTCGCGAACGGCAGGGTCTGCTCCAGACTCAGTTCGCGCAATTCTGGGTGAACTCCGCCCTGCACGATGGCAAACAGAGCCTGATCCCCACGGGTCCTGGCCGCCTGGCACCGCTCCAGCCAGCGGACGGTGCGTTCCAGACTGCGCCGGATGTATTCAGGCTCGGCTGGAAAAGGGGGACACTCGTCGAAAGCCATGATGACATCAGCCCCTAGAGCCTCCTGCACTTCAATACTCCGCTCGGGCGTCAGAATGACCTTGCTGCCGTCCAGGTGGCTCTTGAAGGTTACCCCTTCCTCGGTGATCTTGCGCATATGCCCCAGACTCATGACCTGAAAGCCACCGGAATCGGTGAGAAAAGGTCCGGGGTAGGCCGTGAACCCCGGCAGCCCCCCGTGGGCCGCAACCAGCTCGGGGCCGGGGCGAAGCATCAGGTGGTAGGTGTTTCCCAGAATCATCTGTGAACCCACGTCCTTCAGCTCCTGGGGACTGATGCCTTTCACTGACCCCTGGGTCCCCACCGGCATGAACATAGGTGTTTGAACGGTGCCGTGCGGTGTGGCAAAGGAGGCCGTGCGGGCCCTTCCATCACGGGTGTGGATCTCGAACTCGAACACGGCTTCATCTTGCCGCATTCGTCACGCTCTGGGAGAGAAAGTGTCCCAGCACACAACCACAAAAAGCCCCCACCTTAGGGGGTGGGGGGTGGGATGGAGCGGGAGACGAGATTCGAACTCGCG
>NZ_JASNGB010000182.1 GCF_030271215.1 Deinococcus rhizophilus
CTGTCCAACCTGACCCAGGACGCCCTCGGGCTCGCCCGCACCGGGGAAGCCGACCCGCCCCTCGCGCTGGGCCAGCCCCGCCGCCTTCCCGGACAGGCGCGGCCCCTCCAGCTGCGGGTGTCCGGTCTGCCCTCCAGCCCCGGCAGCGGCCCGTCCACTCTGCGCCTCACCCTCGACCTGGGCACCGTCGCCGCCCAGGGGCGCACCCCCCGCGAGGCCCTCCAGGTCGCGCTCGGCCCCGCTCTGACGCTGCTCCTGCGTGGAGCGCTGATCGAGCTGTGGGTGCCCCCCGGGTGGGAGAGAGAGGCCAGAGAGGCCGTGGCCGGGCGAACAGGGGTGCAGGTGCGGCCTGAGCCGCAGGAAGGGCAGGGAGAGCCTGAGTAAGGGAGCCGGATGGACCAGCCCAGCGAATTTGTAAATATATACAAACCAGCCAGACACTCTGTTCCCCACCATTCCCCTCTCCCACCTCAAGCCGCTCATCACCCCCGGTACGTTCCCAAAAACCCCTCCACATCATGAAGCCCAGCTCAATCGGTCAAGGGGTTTATGAGCGCCCCACTGAGCGGGGCACAGCCCGCGGCCAGGGTTGCGTAAGCCTGGGCCTGCTACACCGGAGGGGATGTCTTCTCCTTCCACTCCTCCAACAGGCAGCTCAGCCAGCTCTCCTTCTCCCTCGGCCCTGACCTGCGACTGCGACCTGCTCGCTCCTTCCACCGAATCCCTCACGGCCGGGCTGTATCTGCACGCCACGTCGCGGCATGTGGGACGGCGGCTGACCGCGTGGCTCGCGGCGCTGGGGCTTCCCTACGAGCGGCGACCGGAGGGGCCCCTGGTGACGCACCAGGCGTTTGGCAGCCTCCAGAGCCTGCTCGACGCCTTCAATCCCACCGAACGTGCTGACCTCTACGCCGCGCCGTGCCGTGCCGACGGATCGCCGGACACCTGGCAGATGGCGCCGCTGGAACGCTGGGTGCAGCGGCTGGGCAGCGGCTGGTTTTTCGCGGCGAGCGAGCGGCTCTGCTTTCACCTTCAGCCTATCGTGACTCTGCGCGGGGGCACCGTCTACGGCTACGAGGCCCTCGTCCGGGCCGAGGGGCAGGGCGGGCTGATCGGGGCAGGTGACCTGTTGCAGGCGGCGGCGGCGCACGGGCAGTCCCGCGCCTTCGATGCCCAGGCCCGGCGGGGGGCAATCCGGCAGCTTTACCCGCAGCTCGCGCCGGGGCAGGTGCTGTTCATCAACTTCGCGCCCGGCGTGGTCTACAACCCCGACGTGTGCCTGCAAACCACCTTCCAGACCTGCCGGGAGGTGGGCGCGGACTTCTCCCGGCTGCTGTTCGAGGTCACCGAGAGCGAGGCTTTTCCCGATCTCGCCCTGCTGCGGCGGATTCTCGACCGCTACCGGGCCGAGGGAGCGCAGGTGGCGCTCGACGATCTGGGGGCCGGGCACACCAGCCTGACCTACCTCGCCCAGTTGCGGCCCGACGTGGTCAAGCTCGACCGCGCCCTGATCAGCGGCCTGCACGCGGATGACCGCCGCACGCCGCTGGTGCTGGCCCTGATCGAGTACGCCCACGACCTCGGCATCCGGGTCGTCGCCGAGGGTATCGAGACAGAGACCGAACTGCAGATGGTGCGCGAACTCGGCGCCGACTACGCGCAGGGCTACTTCCTGGGTCGCCCGGCTCCGGTGCCCGCTGGCGTCCCCCAGCACGCGGCCCGGCTGTGGAGCGGCCGATGAAGCTCCCCGCCCGGCCCGCCGGGCCCGGCCCCGCACCGCTGCTCGGGACCGCCGGGCTGCCGGATGAACTGCTGTGGCAGGTGCTGGACACCGCCGACATCGGGCTGCTGGTCACCGATGCCCAGCGGCGCATCCTCTATGTCAACGAGACCTTCACCCGCGAGACGGGATACTCGCTCGCCGAGGCCCAGGGCCGCACCTGCCGCTTTCTGCAGGGCCCGGCGACCGACCCCGCCGACATCCTGGCGATGCGTACGGCCCTCGACCGGGGCGAGCCCTTCTCGCGCGTGGTGCTGAACTACCGCAAGGACGGCACCGCGCTGCACTACCGCCTGCGGGTGCGGCCGCTGCGGGAGGACGGGCAGGTGCGGTATTTCGTGGGCGTGCAGGAGGACTTCACCGAGACGTACCAGGCCCAGCGCCAGCTGGAGCACTGGGTCTACATCGACGGGCTAACCGGGCTGGGCAACCGCCGCGCCTTTGACGAGGCGCTCGCCGGGTCCCTGGCCCGCCGCGAGCCCATGCGGCTGGTGCTGATCGATCTCAACGACTTCAAACGCATCAATGACGAGCGCGGCCACCTCGCCGGAGACGCGCTGCTGTGCGAGGTGGCCCGCTGCCTCGCCCGGCAGATTCCGCTCCCCGGCACCACCTACCGGCTGGGGGGCGACGAGTTCGCCGCGCTGCTGCCCCCCAGTCTGGCGCCGCTGGAAAGCACCCTGGAAGCCGAACTCGCCGGACTGGACGGCGGGTGCCTCCGCGCCGCCGTGGGCGGGGCCGCCTTCCCTGACGAGGCGACCGAGGCCGCCGCCCTCTTCCGGCTCGCCGACGAGCGGCTCTACGCCCGCAAGCCCACGCGGAAGCGGGAGCGCCTGCCGCAGTGACCCGGGAGGCCGCCCGCAGCCTGGCGGGGCACCATCAAACAGGCCACCAAGCAGTGCCACACTAATCGGACTTAGTGTGAATCTTTACCCGGCTTCTTCCCCGCCCGGCGTGTTCGCTCCGGGCGGGCGGTGAGGTCGGGGCGGCTGCTCAGCTGAATCAGGGGCCGCACGGCGGTGCGTCCCCCCAGCCCCAGGGCCTCGGTCACCTCGCGCTGGGTGGCCTGTTCGGCAAGCAGTTTGAGCCCGGCCGCGTGCCGCAGGGCGTGCCAGGCCTTGTAGGGGACCTCAGCCCGCTGGCAGAGCCGGAATACCTTGGCCCGCAACTCATGGTCGGTCAGCGGCGCCTCGCCGTGACGGAACAGCAGGCCCCGGGGCGCCCCGTACAGGGGGGTCTCACCGCTCAGCCGCGCCCAGGCGTCCAGCGCGGCCTGCAGTTCCGGCGTGCAGGCGACTGTCCGCCCACTCGCTCCACCCACCCGCAGGTGGGCGCGGTCCCCGGACACGTCCTCAAAGGTCAGGTGCCGCACCTCCGGCCCACTCAGCCCCCCGTGGGCTCCCAGCAGGACCAGCACCCGCTCCTCGGCCGAGGCGTGGTCGAGCAGCCGGGCAACCTCCCCGGCGCTGTACACGGGGCGGCGCTCGTGGGCCATGTTGGTGCGGCCCTGGACTCCATCGAAGGGATTAGCCTCGGCCAGCCCCAGCTCTGCCAGCACCCGGTACAGCCGCCGTGCCTGAACCAGCCGGTTGTTCACCGTGGCGGCGACCTCGTGGTACTCGGCGGCCAGCCAGTCCGCGTAGGCCCGGGCAAAGGCGGCGGGGTCCGTCACGCCCAGCAGGCGGCGGTCCTCTGTTCGCAGCCAGCGCACCAGAACGCGCCAGCCGCTGAGCACATTCTTGCGGGTGGCTCCACCTGGAGGACCCGGCAGCGTGGTCGCCAGGAGGTCGAGGGCCGCGTCGAGGTCGTCGTGCTCCAGCAGGCGCCGCAGCGTGGAGGGCGAGGGGGGCATGGGGGGAGGATAGTGGGACGAGAGGGGGGGAAAGGTGGGTTGTATATATTCAAACTCTCGGGCTGTGGAACTTGGCGCTGACTCACCGGGAGGTCTTGAGCCGCCGCTGATGGAGGGCCCCGCCCCGCGCAACCTCCCGTAGACTGTCGGCATGAGCGGCTGCGTCCAGATTCCTTCCCCCCCTCCTGTCCGCTGGCGGAGCGTATGACGCGGCCACCCGGAGACACCGGTTCGGGGGTGCCCTCGCCCGCTGAGGCCGTGGCGCTGTGGCAGGCGGGGGCACTCGGACGGGAAGCGCTGGTGGGGCAGTTGACCGCGCTGGCAGGAGGAGAGACCATTCACGCCCTGATCGGTGAGCTGATCGCCGGGGCGCCGGGGCACGAGGTCGCGGGTGCCGACACCGAGGAATGGCGGGCCGAGTTGCTCGCCTCGCGGGCCAAGGCGTGGGCGCACCCGGCAAGCGCCGGGCTCCTGGTCGGGCCGCACGTCCTGATCCTGACCGACGGGCGCCGGGGCGTGGTGCTCACGGATCAGGGCACGCGCGAGCTGGGGGGCAGTGTCAGCGCCTCCATGCTGCTGCTGTGCCAGACCATCGTGATGGCCGACCACGCGGTGGACGCCCAGGAACTCGGCACCCTGCGCCAGCAGCGCATCGAGTCCACCTCCACCTCCCTTTCCGAGATCGAGCCGCTGCCCTGAGCGCCCGGGTGAGGCATGGGGAAAGACGCTTCCTGCATCCGGTGCGGGACAGAAAACCCCCCAGGCCGTGACCTGGGGGATTCGCTGATCGGGGCCTAGTAGCGGTGGGCTCAGTAGCGGTAGACGGTGATCTCGTTGACCTGCACGACAATGGTGCGGTTGGCGCCCCGGTCGACGGTCAGGGTGACGGTGCCGGTGCGGCCCTGCAGGGTGCCGACGTAGCCGCTGGCGGTCTGCCGGGTGCTCTGGAGGGTATAGCCCTGACGCTGCAGCTCGGTGACCTTCTGGTCGTAGGCGCTGCGGGCGGGGTCCTGAAGCTGGGTGCCCGCGATGGCGCCGAGCAGGCCACGGAAAAGGTCCAGAACGATGTTGCCGGGCTGCGCGGGCTGCACGACGGGGGTCACGGCCACGGGGGCGGCGAAGTCCACGTTCAGGTTGGTGGTCACACCGGCGCGGACGGTGATGGTGGTCGAGAAATCCTGGAAGCCGGGGGCCTGCACGCGCACCGGGTAGGTGCCGGGGCGGATGTTGCTGTAGGTGACGTTCGCGCCGCCCAGCCGCTGGCCGTTGAGGATGATGGTCGCGCCCCCCACGTTGGTGCCGACGAACAGGCCCCCGGTCTGCACCGGAGTCTGCGCCGCGACCGTGAAAAAGGCGGTGTTGGTCACCCAGTTGGTCTGGGGCAGCGGGGTCACGACGATGCTCAGCGCCTGCGCGAGCTGGTCCTGACCACGGGCGGTCACGGTGGCGAACTGGTCCTGCTGGGTCTTGAAGGAGCTGACCTGATCGAGGTTGAGGGGCGTCAGGCTGGCGAGCGCCAGCACCTTGTTCAGACCGACGGGGCCGTCCACCGAGAAGGTGAAGGTATCGCCCGCCGCCGGGAAGACCTTGGTGGTGTTCGCCTTGACGAAGTTCGCGCCGCTCTCGAAGCGGTTGGGGAGAATCTGGGTCACCTCGCCGGTGGCGTCCACGTTGAAGAGGTAGACGTAGGCGTCGCGGTTGACGGTGGTCGAGATGCGGATGTTCTCGCCGACCCGGTAGACGGGGTTGGCGTTCCCGCTGGCGTCCTTGTCCACGCGCACGCTCACCGAGAGGTCCGGCTGCACGGGGTTGACGATGATGCTCTGGGCGCTCAGGCGAGGCTGGGCAAGGGCGGTGGTCGTCAGGGCGGCCCCGAGGGCCAGGCTGGTCGTCAGCACTTTCTTCATGGGGGCCATCATGCCGCGCCCGCTTAACGGCTTTCTGATGTCCCGGCGGCGCCACTTGAGCCTGCCTTTAGGGGACGTAAGGTTCGTGCCAGGAAACTGGGGGGCCTGCTTCCCTGGCGCGGACACGGGCCTTCAGGGGTCCCGCGTCAGGGCTCCCACCACGGCGGCGGCGGCCAGGCCCCCGGCGAGGTACCACGCGGCCGTCAGCAGGGGCGTGCGGGGGGACCGGGCACCGGGTTGCCGCCCCAGGCCCAGTGGCTCAGGCAGGACCACGGCGCCCACCCCGGCCGCCAGTCCCAGCGCCGCGCCCCGGCCCCAGTGTCCGCCCGGCTGACCCAGGGCCACCACGCCGTAGTACAGGGCGTTGGACAGCAGGTCGGCGGCCAGGGTCGCGCGGTACAGGTCGCGGCCACGGGGGGGCTCGGCGCCCGCCGCCCGCAGGGTGCCGCTCAGGGCACGCTCCCCGATCACCTCCATGCGGGGGGCGTGGGGCAGCACCCGCCGTCCCCCCTCGTTGAGCAGCGTCACGGTGACGGCCCCGGCGACCCCGGCGGCGACCGC
>NZ_JASNGB010000183.1 GCF_030271215.1 Deinococcus rhizophilus
GCGGTGGGGTACGCGGACGGCCTGGATGTGCGGGCCAGCCGGGAGGCGGCGCAGCGCCTGCGGAACGAGCTGAACGCGGTGCTGGCCTGACGCGGCGCTGGGCGTGCAGCGAGGCAGCGCCGCGCTAGCCTGAGCGGGTCCGGCACTCCCCTTTCCCCTTCCACCCCCACGAGGTTTCCCATGACGACCTACCGCAGACTCGGCCGCAGCGGCCTGCACCTCTTTCCCCTGGGTCTGGGCTCCATGCAGTTCGGCTGGACCGCCGACGAGGCCGCGTCCTTCGAGCTGATGGACGCCTACCACGCGGCGGGCGGCAATTTCATCGACACCGCCGACATCTACACCACCTGGACCCCCGGCAACCCAGGCGGCGTCTCCGAGGAAATTATCGGGCGCTGGCTGAAGTCGCGCGGGCGCCGCGACGACATGGTGATCGCCACCAAGGTGCGCGGGCCGATGGGGGAGGGCGGGCGCGAGGGGCGGGAGAGCGTCCACCAGCGCGAGGGCCTGTCGCGCCGCTGGATTCTCAAGGCCTGCGAGGACAGCCTGCGCCGCCTCGGGGTCGACCACATCGACCTGTATCAGGCCCACTACATCGACAACCAGACGCCCATCGAGGAAACGATGGAGGCCTTCACCGAACTCGTGAAGCGCGGGTACGTGCGGTACCTCGGCGCGTCGAACTACTCGGCGTGGCGGCTGATGCAGGCGCTGTGGACGAGTGACCAAAGGGGGCTGGAGAGCTTCGTCAGCCTGCAACCCGAGTACAGCCTGCTCTCGCCCACGCGGGCCAACTTCGAGCGCGAGCTGGCGCGGGTCTGCGTGGAGTACGGGCTGGGGGTGATTCCCTGGAGTCCGCTGGGCGGCGGGATGCTGACCGGGAAGTACAGGCGCGGCGCTCCCCTCCCCGACAGCGTGCGGGCCGAGGGCAACGCGCGGGGCCGCTTCAGCGACCGCAACTTCGACATCGTGGAGACGCTGGAGGCGGTGGCCGCCCGCCACGGCGCGAGGCCCGCGCAGGTGGCCCTCGCGTGGATGCTCGCCCAGCCCGGCGTGACCGCGCCCATCATCGGGGCGAACAGCGTGGCGCAACTCACCGAGCTGCTGGGCACCCTCAGCCTCACCCTGACCCCCGACGACCTCGCCGAGATCAGCCGCGTGAGCGACTGGGAGCGGGCGCGGACGGAACTGGAGCGGTAGGGGGCCCCTCACCCCCTTGCTTCGCAAGGCCCCTCTCCCCACGAGAGGGGTTTTCTGCGCTTAGAGCATTGGACAGAATGACGGCCCCCGGGGAAGGGCGCCCCAGGTGCCTCCCCGAATGCCCAATGCTCTTCTTCAATTCGCTCGCTCTGCTGCGCAGCTTTGCAAGTCCGCTCGGCCAACGCATGCGGAAACCCACCGCATTCTTATGGCAAATGCTCTAAGCCTCCGGCGTCTCCTCCGCCTCCCCGTGCGCCTCCCGCAGCTTGCGCCAGCGCTCGGCCACCCGCGCCTCCCAGCCCTCGCCCGTGGGTTCGTAGAGGTTCAGCCGNGCCTCCGGCGTCTCCTCCGCCTCCCCGTGCGCCTCCCGCAGCTTGCGCCAGCGCTCGGCCACCCGCGCCTCCCAGCCCTCGCCCGTGGGTTCGTAGAGGTTCAGCCGCGTGCCGTCCGGCAGGTAGTTCTGCGCGAAGCTGCCCTCCGGGTCGTCGAAGTAGTAGGCGTAGCCCTTTCCGTAGCCCTGCCCCCGCATCAGCACCGTGGGGGCATTGCGGAGGTGCAGCGGGATGGGGAGGTTTTCGCCCTCGCGCACGGCGTTCAGCGCGTTCTTCCAGGCCACGTAGACCGAGTTGCTCTTGGGCGCGAGCGCGAGGTACACGACCGCCTGCGCGAGCGCGAGGTCGCCTTCCGGGCTGCCCAGAAACTCCGCCGTGTCGCGGGCGGCAACCGCCAGCCGCAGCGCCTGCGGATCCGCGAGGCCGATGTCCTCGGCGGCCATGCGGACGATCCGGCGGGCCACGTACATCGTGTCCGCGCCGCCCTCGATCATGCGGGCCAGCCAGTACAGCGAGGCGTCCACGTGCGACCCCCGCACCGACTTGTGCAGCGCGGAGATCAGGTTGTAGAAGTCCTCGCCGTTCTTGTCCATCGCGGGCAGATGCCGCCCGAACGCCTCCGTGACCGCTTCCGGCGTCACCGGGTCCGCGAGGGTGGCGGCCACTTCCAGCGTGGAGAGCGCCCGCCGCGCGTCTCCCTCCGCGAGGCGGGCGAGCAGGTCGAGGGCCTCGGGCTGGGCGGTCACCTCCGGCAGCCCGCGCGGGTCGCTCAGGGCACGCTCCAGCAGCCCGCGCACGTCCTCGTGCGAGAGCGGTTCGAGCACCAGCGTCCGCGCCCTTGAGCGCAGGGCGGGGTTGACCTCGAAGCTGGGATTCTCGGTCGTGGCGCCCACCAGGGTCAGCAGCCCCGACTCGACGTGGGGCAGCAGCGCGTCCTGCTGCGCCTTGTTGAAGCGGTGAATCTCGTCCAGAAAGAGGATGGTGCGCTGGCCCCGGCCCCGGAGCCGCTCGGCCTCGGCGACGGCCTCGCGTACGTCCTTGACGCCCGCCGACACCGCCGAGAGCGCGATGAAGTGGGCCCCGACCTCGCCCGCGATCAGCCGCGCCAGGGTCGTCTTGCCCACACCGGGCGGTCCCCACAGGATCAGCGATCCCAGCCGTCCCGACGCCAGCAGCCGGGTCAGCGGTTTACCCGGCCCCAGCAGGTGCGTCTGCCCCACGACCTCCGCGACGGTGCGCGGGCGCAGGCGTTCGGCCAGGGGGGCGGGGGGGTCGAAGAGGGTCACGGGGCAGAGCATAAGACGCGGTCCACCCGTAACGGGGCTCAGCAAGCTTGCGGAACCTTTCGGAGCCGGGCCGGGGGTAGCGGCCCTACACTCGGCCCATGCAGACCGTCCCCGAGGCCCTCGCCGGGCACCGTTCCATCCGCAAGTACCGGCCCGACCCCATCCCGCAGGCCATCATCGACGAGGTGCTGCACGAGGCCATCACGGGCACGTCTTCGTCGGGCAATCTCAACAGCTATTCGCTGGTCCTGACCCGCGATCCCCAGCGCAAGCGGCGGCTGTACGAGCTGCACGGGCGGCAGGACTTCGTGCTTCAGGCACCGCTGGTGCTGACCTTCTGCGCCGACTGGCACCGCACGCGGGCGTGGCTGCGGCGGCGCGGGGCGCGGGACAACTTCGGCAACCTGCTGGGCTACCACGTGGGGGCCTTCGACGCCGTGCTGCTCTCGCAGAGCGTGAGCCTGGGCTTCGAGGCGCGCGGGTATGGAATCTGCTACATGGGCACCACCCTGAACGCGATGCCCGAAATTGCCGGGTTCCTGAACCTCCCCGAAAGCTGCGTGCCCGTCACCAGCCTCGTCGTGGGCGTGCCCGACGAGGACCCCGCCAGGCGCGACCGCCTGCCGCTGCGGGCCTTCGTCCACGACGAGGAATACCGGGTGCCGGACGAGGCCGGGCTCGACGACCTCTACCGCGAGCGCGAGGTGCGCGGCTGGGAGCGCTACATGGCCGACCCCCGGCTGCGGGCAAAGGCCGAGGAGGGCGGCATCACGTCGCTGGCGCAGTTCTACACCAGCCCCCACAAGTACGACCCCGACCGCCACGCCGCCGACTCGGCCCGGATCGCGGCCTTCCTGGCGGGGCACGGCTTCCTGCCGGGAGACACGGAGTAACGGGTGGGCCGTATCCTCCCTGCTATGGACCCCGCTGAACGCTATATCCGCCTCGCCCACGCCATCGACGCGCACTCGGAAGGCTATATCGACGGTTACGGCGGCCCCCAGGACTGGGCCGACCGGACGAAACGCGACCCCGCCGAGCTGCACGAGGGGGCGGTGGCCCTGCTCGACGAGGTGGCGGGGGTGGAGGACGCCCCCCGGCGCGGCTTCCTGACCGTGCAGGCGCGGGCGATGGTCACGATGACCCGGCTGCTGCGCGGCGACAGGCTCCCGTACGCCGAGGAGGTGCGCGGCCTCTACGACATCGACCCCGTGCGGGCGGAGGAATCGGAGCTGGACGCGGCCCTGCGGACCCTGGACGCGGCGCTCCCTGGCTCCGGGACGCTGGAGGAGCGCGAGGAGGCGCTGCGGGCGCGGGTGGCGGTCCCGGTGGACGACATCCTGCGGGTGGCCGCCCCTATCCTCGCCGCGCTGCGGGAGCGCACCCGCGAACGCTTCGGGCTGCCGGAGGGCGAGGATTTCTCCATCGGGTTGGTCACGGACAAACCCTGGAGCGGCTACAACTGGCCGCTGGGCAACCTGCAAAGCCGCATCGACCTCAACACCGACCTTCCCGTGCTGCTGCCCGCCCTGCCCGACCTTCTCGCGCACGAGGGCTACCCCGGCCACCACACCGAGCACGCTGGCAAGGAGGCGCGGCTGGTGCGGGGGCGCGGCTGGTTCGAACATTCCATCCAGCTGATCAACGCGCCCGAGTGCGTGGTGTCCGAGGGCATCGCCACGAACGCGCTGCGGGCGCTGATGGGCCGTGAGGAGGTGGAGGCGTGGCTGACGGGCGAACTGGCCGCCCTCGCGGGCCTGGACCCCGACGACGTGCGGGCGTTCCTCGCCGCAGGCCGCGCCCGCGAGGGGCTCAAGCGGGTCAGCGGTACGGCCGCGCTGATGCTGCACGAGGACGGGCGTCCGGAGGCCGAGGTGCTCGACTTCATCCGCCACTACGCCCCCGCGAGCGAGGCCCGCGCCCGCCAGAGCCTGCGCTTTCTCTCGCAGCCGACCTTCCGGGCGTACATCTTCACCTACAGCGTGGGGGGCGACCTCGTGCGGGGCTGGATGGACCGCGAGGGGACCGCCGGATTCGCCCGGTTGCTGCGTGAACCGCTGACCCCGGGGCACCTGCGCGGAGAGGTGGCCTGAGATGGACTTTCCGGACCTGATCGCCCGCGAGGGCTTTCCGCCCGGTGTGACCGTCGAACGCCTGCCCGACCCCCACGGCGGGGTCTTTCGCGTCCGGACGGTGGACGGGGCGCGGGGGCTGGACCTCCTGCTGACCGGGGAGGCCGTGGAAATGTACGGCGAGGGACCGACCCTGGCGCTGGTGCTGCGGCAGTTGCGGCTGGCTGCTGAAGCCGGGTTGCCGGGGCAGGACGCGGCGGGCGGGTACGAGCGGCAGGTGTTCGTGGGGGACTGAGGGCAGACGGCGGGGGGTGGCGCCCGCCTACCGCATCCCGAACACGTCCCCCAGCGCCGCCCGCGCCGCCCAGTACCCGCTCATCCCGTGGATGCCCCCGCCGGGCGGGGTCGCGCTGGAGCAGAGGTAGACGCCGGGCACGGGCGTGCGGTAGGGCGTGGGCGTGGGCACCGGGCGGGCCAGCAGGCCGGGCAGATCACCCCGGCCCCCGTTCACGTCCCCGCCCCGGAACACCGGGCTGAGGGCTTCGAGCGCCCGCGCGTTCGTCACCCGCCGCCCCAGCACGAGGTCGCGGAAGCCGGGGGCGGCCCGCTCGATCTGCGCCTCGACCTGTTCGGCGTAGGTGTCGGGCGTGCCCGGCGGAACGTGCGCGTAGGCCCAGAAGGTATGCCTCCCGGCGGGCGCCCGCGTGGGGTCGAAGAGGGTGTGCTGGGCGGCCAGCACGTAGGGCCGCTCCGGTGCCACGCCCCGCGCGACCTCGGCCTCCGCCCGCGTGATCGCCTCCAGCCCGCCGCCCAGATGGACGGTCCCCGCCCGCCCCACCGCCGGGTCGCGCCAGGGGACCGGGCCGCTCAGCGCGTAGTCCAGCTTCAGCAGGCCGGGACCGTAGCGGTAGCGCTCCAGCCACGCCCGGTAGCCCGGCGTCACCCGGCTTCCCAGCAGCCCCAGCAACGCGGCGGGACTGGAATCCACCAGCACGGCGCGGGCGGGTGGGAGGTCCGCCGGGCGCCGCACGTCCACCCCCGTCTCGACCTCGCCGCCCAGGAAGCGCAGGTAACCCACCAGCGCGTCGGTCAGCGCCTGTGCGCCCCCACGCGGAAAGGGCCAGCCCACCCCGTGCGCCAGCGTGCCCAGGACCAGCGCCGCCGCGCCCGTTCCCGGCGTGGAGA
>NZ_JASNGB010000184.1 GCF_030271215.1 Deinococcus rhizophilus
CGGGGCGTGATCCGGCGGGCCGGGGCCTCGGCGCGGAGGGCGGTCAGGCGGTCGGCGGCCTCGCGGCGCAGGGCGTTGAGGGCGGAGACGGGGAGGAAGCCCAATCCCGTGAGGTCAGCGGTCAGCCCGGCGAGGTGGTAGCCCGTGCCGCCCAGCTTGCCCAGGCTCTCGCGCAGGCCCTCTTCCGTCATTCCCCGGTTGCGGGCGGGCTGGAGGGGATCGGGGAGGGTGGTGGTGGCCGCGTGGCCGTGCTCGTCGGTCAGGGTGAGGGCGGGCGGCTCGCCGACGTGCCCCCGGAAGTGGGCGGTCACCGGGCGGGTGTAGACCGGGTCGGCGGCGTCCAGCAGCGGCTTCACACGGGCCGCCAGGCCAGGATCCTGGGTGCGCCACACCGGGTCGCCGGGGCGCACGCGGCCGGGGTCCACCGCGCCGCGCCCGAAGCGCAGTTCGTAGGTCCCGCCGGGGCGGACCTCCTCGACCTGCCGCCCACCCTGCCACAGACCGTACAGGAAGCCGCCTTCCTCGCGGCCNGGCGCACGCGGCCGGGGTCCACCGCGCCGCGCCCGAAGCGCAGTTCGTAGGTCCCGCCGGGGCGGACCTCCTCGACCTGCCGCCCACCCTGCCACAGACCGTACAGGAAGCCGCCTTCCTCGCGGCCCTCCGGGGTGCGCCAGTTGGCGGGGTCGAAGACGAGGCCGTCGCCGGGCTTGACCGTCTCCGAGAGGTCCACGAGCACGCCGCGCTCGGTCGTGCCGCGCACGGTGCCCACGCGCACGCCCCGGTGCCTCGGCGCCCGGCCGTGCACGACGGTCTGGTGGTTGGTGCCCGCGATGAAGTGCGGCCCCAGCCCGCGCGAGTAGACCTGTTCGAGATCGCGCTCCTCCTCCGGCGTGACGGAGAGGGGCAGGCCCGCCCACGCCTCGTCCACGGCCTTGCGGTAGGCGGCGGTGGTCAGGGCGACGAATTCGGCGTCCTTGTAGCGGCCCTCGATCTTGAGGCAGTTCACGCCGAGGTTCACGAGGTCGGGCACCTGATGCAGCGCGTAGAGGTCGCCCGGCGAGAGCAGGTAGCGGGCGTCCCCGAGGTCGCGGCGCACGCCGTCCACGAACAGGTCGTAGGGCAGGCGGCAGGCCTGGGCGCACTGGCCCCGGTTGGCGCTGCGGCCCCCCCATGCCTCCGAGGAAAAGCACTGGCCGGAGTAGCTCACGCACAGCGCCCCGTGGACGAAGGTTTCCAGCTCCATATCGGTCTGCGCGGCGATGCGGCCGATGTCGCGCAGCGAGAGCTCGCGGCCCAGTACCACCCGGCTGGCACCGAAGCGGCGGGCAAGTTCGGCGCCCTCGGCCGAGGTGATGCTCATCTGGGTAGAGCCGTGGATGGGGAGGTCGGGGCAGATCTCGTGGGCAAGGCGGGCGACCCCGTGGTCCTGCACGATAATCGCGTCCACGCCGCTCTCGGCGAGGTGGATGAGCTGCCGCTCGGCCTCCCGCAGCTCGCCGTCAAAGACGAGAATGTTGAAGGTCACGAAGCCCATCACGCCGCGGGCGTGGAGGGTCCGCATCAGCTCGGGGAGCTGTTCGTTGGTAAAGCCCACCTTGGCGCGGGCGTGGAAAGCCTCCACCCCGAAAAAGACGGCGTCGGCGCCCGCCTCGACCGCCGCCCGCAACTGGGGCCAGCCGCCGACAGGACTCATCACTTCTGGTTTCACACGCGCACGCGCCATAACGGGGCAGTCTAGCCGACCGGCTGGGGCGCGAGCGTGAGCGGGGGAACGGGGCCGGGGCCAGGTCCGGCAGTGGACGCTGGCCCCGTCGGGAAGAGGCTTACCGGCTGGCGATGGCTCCGCCACTCTGGACGGCGGCCCAACTCGGCACCGCCTGCCCATCGCGCACGAGCAGCACGGGCACCGGGGCGTGGTGGGTCACCGCTTCTGCGACGCTGCCGAGCAGGGCGCGGCTCAGGCCCGAGCGCCCGTGGGTGCTCATCACGATCAGATCGGCGCCGAGGGTCTTGGCGGCTTCCAGGATCAGCCGGGGCACCGGGCGGCCCGAGGCGCGTTCCAGCCGCAGGTCGGCGTGGGGGAGCCGGGTCTGGAGTTCGCCTTTCAGGGCCAGCAGCGCTTCTTCCTGCTGCTGCACGGCGTTCTCGGGAATATAGGCGTAGGCTTCGGCCACGGTAGGCAGGGGATCGGGCTGCACGTACAGGACCGAGAGATCGGCGCTCAGGGCGCGGGCGAGCGCGTCGGCGTGGGCAAGGGCCTGGTGGCCGAGGGAGCTGCCGTCGGTGGTGACGAGGATGCGGGGCATGGTCAACCTCCTATGGCCCCAGCCTCGGCTCCAGCCATTACCGGGGCGTTACCGCGTGCCCAGCTCGCGGCGCAGGGCAGGCAGGCCGCCGGGATAGGCGGTCGCGTCCAGCCCGTCGGCTTGCAGCAGCCGGGCGGCCAGGGCCGAGCGGGGGCCACGCTCGCACAGCACGACGAGGGGGCCGAGATCGGGGGTCAGGCCGTGGGTGCCGCGCTCGACCGCTTCCAGGGTCAGTGGGCGCACGGGCAGGGAGGTCAGGCGCTCCAGCGGCTCGCGGAAGCGCAGTTCCTGGGGCCGCAGGTCGATCAGGGTCGCGCCGGGGGGAAGACCGGTGGGCATGGGCCGAGTGTAGGGGGTCGGGGGCACGGTCGCATGGGACGGCGGGCCTGTATCCTGCCCGCATGACCCAGACCTCCATTCCCGACATCACCCCGGCCGAGGGCCACCAGCGGGTGCAGCAGGGTGCCCTCCTCGTGGACGTGCGCGAGCCGAATGAGTACGCCGAGCTTCATGCCGAGGGCGCCCGGCTCCTGCCGCTCAGCGAACTGGAGAGCCGATTCGGGGAACTGCCGAAAGACCGCCCGCTCGTGATGATCTGCCGCAGCGGCGCCCGCAGCGCCCGCGCCGGGGAATACCTTCGGGCGCAGGGCTACAGCGACGTGGTCAATCTCGCGGGCGGCACCCTCGCATGGGCCGACGCGGGCCTGCCCACCGCCGGAGGAGAACAGTGATGGAAGACCAGACCCAGACCGCCGCCCCCCAGGGCACCCTGCCCAACGAGGCACAGGTGCTCGAGGCCCTCAAGATCGTCAAGGACCCTGAGATTCCGGTCAACGTGGTGGACCTCGGCCTGATCTACGGGGTGGACGTGCAGCCGGGCGGCCTGGTGGACATCACCATGACGCTGACCAGCGTGGGCTGCCCGGTGCAGGACCTGATCCGCGCCGACGCGGAGATGGCAGTGGGGCGCCTCGACGGCGTCAGCGAGGTCAACGTGGAGTTCGTCTGGACGCCGCCGTGGGGACCGGACAAGATGACGGAAGACGGCAAGCGGCAGATGCGGATGTTCGGCTTCAACGTGTAGAAGGAGGCGGTAAAGAGGCGCCCCAGCCTGAGCCGGGGCGCCTTTTGTTGCTGGGGCTTCGTGTTGATGGGGCTCAGTGGAACTCAGTCGCTCTGGCTGCGGGCGATGCCCAGCACGTTGAGCAGCTGCGCGAGCGCCATCGCGAAGCCCGCGACGTAGGTCAGGGCGGCGGCAGTCAGCACGGTGCGGGCGCCCCCCGCCTCCTGACCGGAGACGATGCCGCGCTGGCCCATGTAGGCGAGTGCGCGGCGGCTCGCGTCGAACTCGACGGGCAGGGTGACGAGGTGAAAGAGCAGCGCCCCGGCAAAGAGGATCACGCCCACCCACAGCAGGCCGGTGAGTTGCAAGAAGATGCCCGCCAGCAGCAGCAGCGGCGCGAGGTTCATGCCCAGGCTCAGCGGCATGGCGAGGCGGCCGCGCAGCACCAGCGCGGGCATCCGCACCTTGTCCTGAATGGCGTGCCCGACCTCGTGCGCGGCGACGGCAAGGGCCGCGACGCTGGGCAGGCGGTAGTTGGCTTCCGAGAGGTTCACCGTCTTGCGGATGGGGTCGTAGTGGTCGGACAGCTTGCCCGGCACCATGTTGACGGGCACGTGCGAGAGGCCGTTCTCGTCGAGCATCATCCGGGCCAGCTCGGCGCCGGTCAGGTTGCGGCTGTTGCGCACCTGCCCCCACTTGCCGTAGGTGCGGCTGAGGTAGCCCTGAATGAAGAGCGAGGCGACGAAGATGATCAGAATCAAAGGCCAATACGACCCCTGGAAGGCGAGGAAGTCCATAGGCCCCCAGTATGAGCGGCCTGCACTCAGGTTCGGTGAAGACGGCCTTTAACCGCGTTCAGGCTTGCGGCACGGCCTGAACCAGAAAGCGCAGGGCGGTGCGCTCCTCATTGTGGTCCTCGAGCTTGATGAATTCCGGCTGCACGGTGAGGTCGAGTGCGTTGCCGACGAGGTAGCCCCGGGCGATGGCGAGGGCCTTGACCGCCTGATTCACGGCCGCCGGGCCGATCGCCTGCACCTCGACCTGTCCCTGCGAGCGCAGCAGGGCCGCGACTGCCCCCGCCACCGCGTTGGGCCGCGACTGGCCGGAGACACGCAACACTTCGGGCGAGGGCGGGGTCTGGATCATCACTGCTGTTCACTATAGCCTCATCTGACGCTCAGGGGGAAGGCCGCGTAACGGGGGCACCCCCTCCGGAATGCCCCCGCTCCTGGGCCTGAAAGCTCAGTCGGCGTACTCGGCAAAGACCGCGCGGCTGATCACGAGCTGCTGGATCTCGGAGGTGCCCTCGTAGATCTCGGTGACCTTGGCGTCGCGGTAGAGGCGCTCGACCGGGTACTCGCGGCTGTAGCCGTTGCCGCCGAAAATCTGGATGGCGTCGCGGGTCACGTCCACGGCGGCCTCCGACGCGAGCAGCTTGGCGACGGACGCCTCCTTGCCGTAGGGCTGGCCCTGGTCCTTGAGCCACGCGGCCTTGAGGGCCACCAGACGGGCGGCCTCGATGCGGGCGGCCATGCGGGCGATCTTGAACGACACGCCCTCGAACTCCTTCAGCTTCTTGCCGAACTGCTCGCGCTCGGCGGCGTACTTCGCGGCGTGCTCCAGGGCGGCGCGGGCGATGCCGAGGGCCTGCATGGCGATGCCGATGCGCCCGGCGTCGAGGCTGGCGAGGGCGATGATCAGGCCCTGGCCTTCCTCGCCCACCATGTTCTCCCCGGGCACGCGCACCCCGTCGAAGGTGACGGTGGTGGTGTGGGCGGCGTGCAGGCCCATCTTCTCCTCGGGGCGGCCGAAGCTCAGGCCGGGGGTGTTCTTTTCAACCACGAAGCAGGACACGCCGCGTGCGCCGGGGCCACCCGTGCGGGCCATCACGAGGTAGGTCTCGGCCTGCCCGCCGGAGGTGATCCAGGCCTTGGAGCCGTTCAGGACCCAGGCGCCCTCCTCGCGCTCGGCCCGCATCCGCAGGCTGGCCGCGTCGCTGCCCGCGCCGGGTTCGGTGAGGCAAAACGCGCCGATCTGCTCGCCGCGTGCCAGGGGACGCAAATACTTCTCGCGCTGGGCGTCGGTGCCGTAGCGCAGCAGCATCTGCTCGGGCAGGCCGTTTTGCACCGAGACGATCACGGCGACCGAGGCGTCGGCGGCGGCGATCTCCTCCAGGCACAGGGCGTAGGTCACCGAGTCCAGGCCCGCGCCGTCCCAGGCTTCGGGCAGGGTGGCGCCCATCAGGCCCAGTTCGGCCAGCCCGCGCAGTTGCCCGTGGGGAAACTCGCCGCTGCGGTCGTACTCGGCGGCCTTCGGCGCAATCTCTGCGCGGCAATATTCCCGGACATGCTGCACGATCAGGCGCTGGTCGCCGGACAGGGCAAAGCTCATGCCCGTGTCGGCGGCGGAAAGGGTGGCGGTCATGGGGCCCAGGCTAGCAAAGGCGGCTCAGGGCGACGGTCGGGCGGCTTCCAGTGCTCCGGAGAGCGCCTCCTCGATGCCGCGCCCACGCCAGGCACTCTCCACGCCGAGGGCCTCGCCGCCCTCCCAGGCCAGGGCCGCGCCGATCACGGAGCCGCCCGCCACGGCGA
>NZ_JASNGB010000185.1 GCF_030271215.1 Deinococcus rhizophilus
GGGCCGACGCGCCGCCCGCCCCCGCCGGGGAACGGCGTGCCCTGCTGCGGCAGCCGGGCATCCTGCTCTTTCTGGCGGTGAGTGCCCTGTATACCCTGGCGAGCGTGGGCATGGAGCAGACCATCGCCTTTTACGTGCAGGACACCCTGCGCCTGACCCCGGAAGGCACGGCGCGGACGGTCGGGATGATGCTGGCGGTCTTCGGGCTGCTGGCGGCAGCGGTACAGGGCGGGGCGATGCGGCCGCTGAGCCGCAAGTTCGCGCCCGGGCCGCTGATCTCACTGGGGCTGCTGGTGATGGGGGCAGGCATGTTCCTGCTGCCGCTGGGCGAGAGCTTCTGGCCGATCACGGCGGCCCTGGCCGTGGTCGGGGTGGGCAGCGCGGTCCTCGGCCCCAGCCTCAGCGCGGCCCTCTCGCTGAGCGCGGGGGGAGGGCAGCAGGGCGCGGTCGCGGGCCTGAACAGCAGTGCGCTGGCGCTGGGCCGCATGACCGGGCCGCTGATCGGCACCGGGCTGTACCAGGGGGTCAGCCACGCGGCTCCCTATTTCCTGAGCGGCGGCATCCTCCTTGCCCTGCTGCTCTGGACCCTGATCGCCCGGCCCCAGGTGCGCCCGGCCCAGGGCGCGAAGGTCTGACCCTTTCGGCCGGGGCGGAGCGCGAACCCTCCCCCGCTCTATGCTGCCCCCCATGACGGCTCCGCGCCCCACCTTCAATCCGGCCCGTGCGCTGGCCGTTCGCGTCCTGACGCGTGTGCTGGCGGGCGAGACGTTCGCGGCCCCGGCGCTGGACAGTGCGCTGGCCGCTGCCCGGCTGCCCACCCGCGATTCGGGGCTCGCCACCCACATCGTCTACGGCACCCTGCGCCACGCCCCCACGCTGGAAGCGGCCCTCTCGCCCCTGCTGCGCGGCGAGACGCACCCCAAGACGCGGGCGCTGCTGCTGGCGGGGGCCTTTGAAAAGCTGGTGCTGGGCACGCCGCCCCACGCGGTCGTCAGCGAGTACGTGGGGCTGGCGCGGGGGGCACGGCTGGCCCCGTCCGGGCTGGTGAACGCGGTGCTGCGGCGGGTGGAGCTTCCTGCCGGGACGGACGAAACGCGCTTTGCCCTGCCCGGCTGGCTGGCCGAAGTGTTCCGGTCGGCCTACGGCGAGCGGGCCAACGGGGTGATGGCCGACCTGCTCCAGCCTCAGCCCCTCTGGCTCAGCCTCTCGGAAGTCGGGGTGCAGACCCTGGAAGCCGAGGGCAGCGCCGTGGAGCCGGGGCCGAACGGGGTGGACCGGGTGACGCTGGCGCGGCCCCTGCGCGAGAGTGCCGCCTACCGCCAGGGGCAGGCGCAGCCCATCAACCCGGCCAGCCTCGCGGTGGTGGACGCGCTGGGGGAGGTGGCGGGGGCGCGGGTGCTCGACCTCGCCGGGGGAGCAGGCATCAAGGCCGCCATGCTCGCTGCGCGGGGAGCGCAGGTCACCAGTGTGGACGTGGCGGAACGCAAGCACGCCGCCGCCCGACAGAATCTGGCACGGCTGGGGCTGAGCGCCGACTTCGTGACCCATGACCTGACCCGGCCGCTGGACCTCTCACCCGCGCCCCTGGTGCTGCTGGACGCGCCCTGCACGGGGACGGGCACCCTCCGCGCCCATCCCGAGATCAAGCTGCGGCTGACCCCAGAGGCGGTGGGGGAGATGGCGGCCCTCCAGCGGCGGATGCTGCCCCATGCCGCCGCGCTGATCGAGCCGGGCGGCCTGCTGGTCTACAGCGTGTGCAGCGTGACCCCACAGGAGGGGCCGGAGGTCGTGGCCGACTTTCTGGCCGCGCACCTGGAGTTCTCCCCGGAGCCGCTGCCCGACCTGGACTTGCCCACCGTCCCGGCAGGAAGCGGCGTGCTGACGGTCATGCAGGACGGCCTGGACGGGTTTTTCATCGCCCGCTTGCGGCGGAAGCAGGAGTGATGGGAAAGGAGGCGAGCGCGTCGGCATTCGCCTCCCTCCCTGCTTTGGTCAATCCCGGCCTTACAGCCCCAGCGCCGCGTCCAGCGCGACCTCGATCATTCCGTTGAAGGTCAGCTGGCGCTCCTCGGCGGTCGTTTCCTCGCGGGTGACGAGGTGGTCGGAGACGGTCAGGATGGTCAGCGCCCGGACCCCGTGCTTGGCCGCGAGGGTGTACAGCCCGGCCGCCTCCATCTCCACGGCGAGCACGCCGAAGTCGGCCCAGAGTTTGTAATGGTCGAAATCGTCGTGGTAGAAGGTGTCCGAGGACATGATGTTGCCGACGTGGCTGGTAAAGCCCCGCTCCTGCGCGATTCTGTAGGCCCGCAGCAGCAGCTCGAAATCGGCGATGGGCGCGTAGTTCTTGGCCCCGAAGCGGATGTTGTTGATGTTGGAATCGGTGCAGGCCGCCTGCGCCAGCACGAGGTCGCGCACGTGGACGTGCGGCTGGTACGACCCGCAGGTGCCCACCCGGATCAGGTTCTTGCAGCCGTACCCGGTGATCAGCTCGCTGACATAGATCATCGAGGAGGCGATGCCCATGCCGGTGCCCTGCACGCTGACGCGCTGGCCCTTGTAGGTGCCGGTGTAGCCGTGCATGCCGCGCACGGTGTTGTGCAGCTCGGGATTCTCGAAAAAGGTCTCCGCGATGTGCTGGGCTCGGAGGGGGTCGCCGGGCAGCAGCACGGTCTCGGCGATCTGGCCTTCCTTGGCGTTCAGGTGAACGGTCATGGGGGAAGGGTAACAGCAGAAGGGGCCGGGGCTCTGATGCCCCGGCCCCCTCCCCCCGCCCTCACACCATCTGGAGGGGGCTGCTCAGCGCCGCCGCTTCGGGGTTAAAGCGCGGCAGCTCGGGCAGGTCCTGGCCGTCCTCTCCGACAAGGCGGCCATACAGCATGTGCGGCGTGGCGTGCTCGATGCGGGCGCGGTAGAGGCCCGGTCCCGTCGCCCCGAGGGCCTTNCCGACAAGGCGGCCATACAGCATGTGCGGCGTGGCGTGCTCGATGCGGGCGCGGTAGAGGCCCGGTCCCGTCGCCCCGAGGGCCTTGGGCACCACCGTGGGGTGGTTGCCGCGCGTGTGGCCCTCCAGGAAGCCGGTGTCGTGGGCGTCCCCGCGCAGCAGCAGTTCCTGAACGGTGCCCACCTTCTCCGCGTTCTTGCGGGCGCTCCATTCCTTCTGCCGCACGATCAGGCGCTGGAGGCGCTCGGTCTTCAGCTCGCGCGGGAGGTCCTGAAAGTGCTTGTAGCTGGGCGTGCCGGGGCGCGGCGAGTAGATGAACATGTAGGCCGAGTCGTAGCCCACCTCGTCGTAGAGGCTCAGCGTTTCCTGGAAGTCCTCTTCCGTCTCGCCGGGAAAGCCCACGATGATGTCGGTCGCCAGGACCACGTTCGGCAGGTGCCGCTTGATCTCCGCGATGTGCGAGAGGTACTTCTCGCGGGTGTACTCGCGGGCCATCCGGCGCAGCACCCGGTTCGAGCCGCTCTGCACGGGCAGGTGGACGAACTCGCACACGGCGGGCGTCTCGGCCATCGCGGCGGCCACGTCCTCGGTGAAGTTCATGGGGTGGCTGGTCGTGAACTTGACCCGCCGCACGCCGCTTCTCCCCACCATCCGCAGCAGGTCGGCGAAGGAGGGGTAGCCGGCGAGCCTCGCCCCCTGGTCCACCCCATAGGCGTTCACGTTCTGGCCCAGCAGCGTGACCTCCTGCACCCCGGCCCCGAGTTGCAGGTCGAGTTCGCGCAGGATGTCGTCGGGGTGGCGGCTGACCTGCGGCCCGCGCGTGGTGGGCACGATGCAGTAGGTGCAGTGGTGGTCGCAGCCGCGCATGATCGTGAGGTGCGCTTGCAGCTTGCCCTGCGGTGGCGGGGGGATGTGCTCATGCAACTCGTCCTTGAATTGCAGGCCCCAGAAGCGCTCGTTGCTCTCCAGCGCCTTGCCGATGTCGAGCAGGCTCCCCGGCCCCAGTAGCACGTCCACCTCGAACTTGCGGGCGATCTGCTGGCCTTCTTCGAGCTGCGCGAGGCAGCCCATCATGCCCACCACCAGGGGACGCTGCGCCTTTTGCTTGCGCAGGTCACCCAGCACCGAGCGGACCTTGTCCACCGGCTTGCCGCGCACCGCGCAGGTGTTGATCAGGACGAAGTCGGCCTCGTCCACGCTCTGGACCATGTCCGCGCCGAACGAGACGAGTTGCGACTCGACCAGATGGGTGTCGTACTCGTTCATCTGGCAGCCGTAGGTGATCAGGTGTGCCTTCACGTTCTTCTCCTCGGCCTGACGGAGGGATTCCGGGGCCTTCTGCGCACGCCCACGCTGCGCTGAGCGCGAGCCGGGCGCGAGTCTAGCAGGGGCGGGTTCCCCGTCGCTCAGGGCTGGTCCGAGTCTTTCAGGGGACAGGCCGTGCTGTTGGCCACCCGCACGCGGCCCTCGGCCGGGGCGTAGGTGGCGTGGCGGGGTCAGGGACTCTTGGGGGAAGCAGGCGTGGTCGCGGCCCCGACCCCGGCCTCCTGCTTGTCCAGCGTGAGATTGTAGGTCAGCAGTTCGCGGCCCAGCAGCACGGTACGTAGCGTCCCGCTCACCTTGCCCGCCCCGATCTCGGCCCGCAGGGTGCCGCGCAGGTTGTCGCCGCTCTCGTAGAGGTTGACCTCGATGCTGCCGCCCGTCGTCCCCACCCGCTGAAAGGTGCCGCTGACGGCGTAGGCCTTGCGGCTTTCCAGGTTGGTGAGCACGCCCGTCGCGCGGCCCTCGCGCTCCTGCACGCTCAGCAGCAGGCGGTAGGGTACCCGCCCGGTCAGGCCGCTGCCCACCCCCTCGTACACGCCGCCCACGGCCCGTTCCAGGGCCGTACTCGCGGCGATACTCGCTCCCAGCGCGCAGCCGGGAAGCAGCAGGGAGGCGGCCAGCAGGGGCAGCAGGAAGGAGGCACGCATACCGGCGAGCTTAGGCCGTCCTCATGAAGAGGAACTGACGGCGGGGCACGAAAAAAGCTCCCGCGTGGGGAGCTTCCTGAAGTGGCCGGATCGCCTCAGGCGACCTTGACGCCCTGGCTCTTGAGCAGGCGGCGGGCGGTCTGGGTGGGCTGGGCGCCCACGGAGAGCCAGTAGGCGGCGCGCTCGGCGTTCACCTTGAGGTAGGTCTCGGTGGTCTTGCGGGGGTCGTAGTGGCCCAGGTTCTCGATGTAACCGCCGTCGCGGGGGCGGCGGGAATCGGTCACGACAATGCGGTAGTGGGGGTTGTGGGTGGCACCAAAACGGGACAGGCGAATCTTGACCATGACAGAAAACCTCGGGTTGGGGGTGATGAGGGTGGAGCGCCCGCCTAGGTCGCGGGGGTTATGCGCCCGCAGCAGCCAACCGGAAGCGCACCGAAGGAGAGTAGCAGAGGGCGGGGGGCTGTGGGAAGGGGGCCTAGAGCATTTGTCCGAATTCCACCTTGAGAGGAAGGGCATCCCTCACGGCTCCATTTTCTCCTGCGAAGCTTCGCAAGTCCCAAAGCCTCGGTAAAACTCGCTCGCCCCGCTCGGTCAAAAAGAAGGTCTCTTTTTGACAAGTGCTTTAGAAGGGGGGCGGCACGGGTCGGCGCGAATTCCCCGATACCGCGTTGAGCTGGAAGGCCATCCGGCCGGGGCCGAAGATGGGACTGCCGCCCACGGTGCCCAGTGGGGTGCCCGTGCCCACCCGTGCGCCGACCTCCACGGCGGCGTCTTGCAGCCCGAAGTACGCGGTCACGGTCGCCCCGTGGTCGAGCAGCACCACCCACCCCAGGCTGGCGTAGTAGGTCGTGGCGATCACGTTGCCCTCCAGCGAGGCGACCGCCTGGGTGCCCTCGGCGGCTTCCAGCACGCTCCACTGGGCACCGTTCGAGCCGTAGGGCTGGCTGACCCGGCCTCCCGGCAGCGGGAACCCCAGCGGGCCGGGCGAGGCGGGCAGCGGCGTGAGGGCCTGCGCGGTCACG
>NZ_JASNGB010000186.1 GCF_030271215.1 Deinococcus rhizophilus
CGCTGGACGCTCCGACGGGCCTCGCCCTGATCACGGTGGCCGAGGGCGGCGAGAACGCGATCACGGTGGCGAGCGGGGCCAATGCGCGGATGACGCCCGGGCATCTGCCCGCCGACCTTTCCCCCTTCACCCACCTGCTGCTGCAGGGCGAACTGCCTGCGGCGGTCAACCGCGAGGCGGCGCGGCGGGCGCACGCGGCGGGGCTGACCGTCCTGCTCAACGCGGCCCCCGTGCAGGCGCCCGACCCCGAGCTGCTCGCCCACGTCACCCACCTGCTCGTCAACGAAACCGAACTCGCCGCCCTCGCACCCGCCGGGGGCAGGGTGGACGGAGACGGGGGAGGAGTGGACAGAGAGGTGGAGGCGCAGGCCCGCGCCCTGCGGGCAGCCGGGCCGGAGGCCGTCACCGTGACCCTGGGAGCACGGGGCAGCCTGACGGTGGCTGGAGCGCAGACGTATGCCCTCCCCGCCCTCCCGGTCACCCCCGTGGACACCACCGGAGCGGGCGACACCTTCGCGGGTGTGCTGGCCGCCGGACTGCCCCTCCCGGGGGCGCTGCGGACGGCGGGCGTGGCCGCTTCCCTGACCTGCACCCGCCCCGGAGCGCAGGACGCGATGCCCACGCGGGAGGAGATTCAGGCGAACCTGCGGTGAGCCAGAGACGGGGGGCGAGCGGCGCGGGAAGCACAGCAGACCGGCAGGCGGCCCTGCGGCGCTAGGCTGAGCCTGACATGCTCCGCTACCGCACCTTTACCGAGGCCGATTTCGAGGCCCTTGCCCAGCTTGACCTGACCGCCCAGCGCACGGCGGACCCCGCCTTCGACACCCTGCCGGAGCGCGAGCGCACGGGCCGCCTCAGCACCAGCGTCCCGGCCCTGAAGTTCTACGAGCGCAGCGAACACTCCTTTGTCGCGCAGGGGGAGGGGACGGGGCTCGTCGGGGCCGTCCTCGCCCAGCACGTCTGGCAGGGGGACCGTCCCATCGTTCTGGTGCGGTCGTTGCTGCTCTCACCCGGCGCTCCGGACGAGGCGGCGGCGGGGTTGCTGCACGCCGTCGTCAAGAGCGCCTACGACAGCGCCGTGTACGAGGTCCACTTTCCGGTGACGCCCGCGCTGGAGGGCGCCGCCCGGCAGGAGGAAGCGCACCTGCTCGGCGGGTACGGCATCTGTCACCTCGGCACCCGCGCGGTCACGGCGCCGGGCACCCGGTTGGTCCGGCCGGATGGGGGCGCGGCATAATGGCCGCCATGACCCTCAAGCCCACCCGTGTGCTGCTCGGCGTGCGCGGTATGACCCGCGACGCGGGCGAGCGCGTTGCCCAGCACCTCCGTTCGCTTCCCGGCGTCGCCCAGGCCACCCCCGACGACGGCCAGATCGAGGTCCACTACGACCCCTCCCAGCACACCGTCATGGACCTCGTGCGGGCCGTGCGCTCGCAGGGCTTCCTGGCCGGGATGCTCTGAAGGCCGGTGGCCCTCGGCTACGTCGGCGTCCTGACCATCCGGGTGGAGATGCCCTGGGTCAGTAACCTCAAGGAAAAACGCGCCCTGGTGCGCCCGGTCGTCGAGCGCCTCAAGGCCCGCTATCCGCTGACCGTCGCCCGGCTCGACGGCCTCGACGCCCACGACTGGGAGGTGATCGGCGTCGCTACCCTCAGCAACGACTACGGCTGGGTCGAGGAAACCCTGCGGATGGCCGCCGACTTCATCGCGCGGGAGGGCGAGTACCGGGTCGCCTGGGAAGAGACGGACATCACGGTGCTGGGCGGGGAGGACGGGGAGGAGTAAGGAGGAGAGCGGCCGGAGAGACCCCTCACTCCCTGGCTTCACCAGACCCCTCTCCCCCGGCCGCCGTCCCACCAGGAACCAGAACGCCGGGCCTCCCTCTCCGGGTGCCCGGCGTTCCCGTGACCGAATCAGCGTTTCGCCTGATCTCCCAGCGCCGACTTCAGCGCGTCGAAGGCTTCCGGGCGGTCCAGGACGCGCCAGTTCATCACGCTCTCGCCGCTGAGGTTGGCGACCTGCCCGGACGCGCAGTCGTAGGTGGCATTGGCCTTGCGCATGATCGGCCACACGACCGCCGCTGCCCGCCCCGCGATGTCGCGCATGGGCACCGGCCCGAAGAGGCGCGAGTCCTCGCTGCCGCCCGCCGTGCGGTTGTCGCCCATCACGAAGTAGTGGCCGTCCGGCACCGTGATCTCCTCGCGGTCGGGCACGATCCCGCCGATGCTGGAGGTCGCGCCGTTCGCCAGCGGGCTCTGGGTGTCCCAGCAGCCCTGCTCCCGCCAGTAGTCGGTGGTCCAGCCCTGGTCGAGGGGCACGCCGTTGACGGAGACCTCGCCCCCTTCGATGCGGATGCGGTCGCCCGGCAGGCCGATTAGCCGCTTGATCAGAAAGGGGCGGTAAGTCCACAGCCCGAAGGGGCCGGGGCGGGTGAGGCCAGCGGCGCGGTCGGCGGCCTCGCGCGGGGGCTTGAAAATCAGGATGTCGCCCCGGCTGAAGTCGCCCACACCCGCCTTGTGCAGCCACGTCTCGTACTTGGGCACGAACACCCGCTCGCGGTCGCGCAGGTTGGGCATCATGCTCACGCCGTCGACGCCCACCAGCGTCGCCAGGAACTGGGTGATCACCACCGCGAAGACGATGGGTTCCAGCACTTCCTTCCACAGTTTGCCCAGCGGACCGCTCCCGGCCCCTTTCAGTCTTGTCATGCCGCTCCTTTGATCCGCCTAATCCGCCGCGCAGGATAGCAGGGCACGGTCAACCCTCCCCCACCAGCGCCCGCACCCGCGCAAGCTCGGCCCGCGCCGCCGCCTCGCCCGCTGCTCTTGCCTCGGCGCCCCGGCGAAAGGACGGCAGGTCGATGTCCCCGAGGTCCGGGCGCAGCAGCACGTCCGGGCGGTAAAGGCTCAGCCGGGCGTCGGTCAGCTGCGTCTGCATGATGTCCACCGCCCGCCGCAGCGAGCGCACCCTTCCCAGGTGGGACTCCGAGCGCCAGCGCCGCCGCCCCGGGCGTTCCAGCGGTTCGGCGGCCGTCACGTCCACCGCCACGACCTGCCGCACGCCCAGAAACAGCGCGGCGTCCACCGGCACCTGGTTCAGAATCCCGCCGTCGGCCAGCAGCATGTCGCCGTACGGCACCGGGTCGATGGCTCCCGGATAGGCGGTGGTCGCCCGCAGCGCCGCGTACAGGTCCCCGCCCCGCAGGTACACCATGCGCCCGGTCAGCACGTCCGTCGCGGTGACGGCCAGCGGCCGCTCCAGCGCCTCGAAGGTGGGCGGAAGGTGGGCGGCGAGCCACGCCCCGAACGCCGACGCCCGCAGCAGTCCCCTTCCCAGCCGCCAGTCGAGCAGCCGCCGCCACGACACGGTTTCCGAGATGCGCTGCAACTCGCCTGCGCCCGTCCCCGCCGCGATAAAGGCCGCGACCAGCCCGCCCACCGAGGTGCCCGCCAGCACCTGCGGCGGCAGCCCGGCTTCCTCCAGCACCCGCCACACGCCGACGTGCGCCAGCCCGCGTGCGCCCCCGCCCCCCAAGACCAGTCCATACCCCGGCATGGGGGGATTGTAGGGCGCTGCACCTTCGGGCGCCCGGTGGAGTACCGTGGGGGCAGGATGCCGCTGGCAGGACAGATCGTGGGAGAGGGGGTGCGCCTCGTGCGGCCCCTGGGGCGCGGCTCGCACAGCGTGGTCTATTTCGCGGTCGATGCCGAGGGGCAGCCCCGCGCGGTCAAGATCTTCGAGCCGCACTTTGCCGCCCACGCGGAGCGCGAGCTCTCGCACGGCGCGGGCCTCGACCATCCCCGGCTGGTGCGGGTGCTGGCCCCGGTGACGGTGGAGGGGCGCCCCGCCCTGCTGGTGACCTACGCCCGTGGGCAGGTGCTGTTCACCCGTTATGCCCACCGCCCGGCCCTGACCCACGACCGCCGGGCCTACCTGCTCACGCTCGCACACCTGCTGGGCGCCCTGGGGCACCTGCATGAGCGCGGCGTGGTTCACCGCGACGTGAAGCCGGAGAACATCATCGCGGAGCCCGACGGCAGCGCGACCCTGGTCGACTTCGACCTCTCGGGGCCGGTGGGAGAGACCTTCGCCGCGCCCATGCGCATGGGCACCGCCGCCTTCCAGAGCCCGGAGTCGCGCCGGGGCGAGCCGCTGGGACCCGCGAGCGACCTGTACGGGGTCGGCGTGCTGCTGGGCTGGGGCCTGCACGGAGCACTGGGGGTTCCCGACGTGCCCCCGCCTCCCGCCGCCGACCCCCTCGACCCCCTGCTCGCCGCCCTCACCGACCCCGACCGCTCCCGCCGCCTGGGGGACGCGGCCGAGGCGCGGGAATGGCTGCTGCGGCTGGCGGGGCTGCCGTACTGAAGCGGCCGTACTGAAGCGGTCAGCCCTCAGCTCTCGGCCCTCAGCCCTTCCTGACCGCTGAGGGCTGAGGGCTCACTTCTCCCAGACCCATCCTCCCGGTGCCGCCGCGACGCCCAGCGCCCGTGGCCCGGTGTGCACGTTCAGGACCGGGTTGACCCCCGCGAAGCCCGACCACACGACCGGGTGCCGGGCCTGAATCGCGGCCAGCAGCGTGTCGGCATCCTCGCGCACCGAGCCGTACAGCAGTCCCAGCCGCAGCGGGGTGCCCTCGCCGTGGCGGGCGGTGACCTGGGCGGCGACGGCCTCGATGGCCCCCTTGTACGACCGCGCCCGGCCCACGTTGGTGTAGATCGCGGCCTCCTTGTCCACCGTGATGACGGGCTTGAGGTTCAGCAGGCCGCCCAGCGTGGCCTGCACCCGCCCGATGCGCCCGCCCCGGCGCAGGTACTCCAGCGTCTCGATGGTGAAGTACAGCTCGGTTTCCTCGTGCGTGCGCCGCAGCCAGTCCAGCGCCGTCTCCAGCGACTCGCCCCGCTCGGCGGCGGTCACGGCGGCGTGCACCTGAAAAGCCTGCGCCGCGCTGAGGGTCCGGGTGTCGTGGATGGTGACGTTGACCCCCGGCACCAGCGCGAGCGCCTGCTCGGCGGCGTTGCGGCTGCCCGACAGCCCCGCGCTGATGGTGAGGGCCAGCACGGGCAGGCCGCCCGCTCCGGCCTGCTGGTAGGCTTCGGCCCAGTCCTGCGGGGTGGGCTGGCTGGAGGTCGGGTGCGCGGGATTGGTCTGCAGTTCGCGGAACAACCACTCGCGCGTGATCTCGCCCATGCGGTAGCTCCTGTCCCCGAAGTTCAGGCTGAAGGGGGCGACGGGCACGGCGTTGCGAAGGTCGGTGAAGGCGTCGAGGCCGCCGTCGGTCACGACGGCAAACTTGGCATTCTGGGTCATCGGATTTCCTTGTCGTTCATCTGTTCGATCAGCCTCAGGGCGGCGGTGTGGTCCTCCCCGGCGCCGACCACCGTCGCGGCGGCCCGGAAGAGGGCCTCGGTTTGCATCAGCACGGGCGCACTCGCTCCCGCCGCCCGCACCACGTCGGCGGCGATTCCAGCGTCCTTCGCCAGCAGCCCCAGCCCGAAAGTCACCGGAAATTCGCGGGTCAGGACCCGCTGTCCGATCAGGTTCTCGGACGCGTTGCTGCGGCCACTGCTCGCGTTGATGACCTCCAGCGCTCCTGCCACCTCCACGCCCGCCCGCGCCAGCGCCGCCAGCCCCTCGCCCGCGGCCCACAGGTTGACCGCCAGCAGCGCGTTGTTCACGGCCTTGACCGCGAAGCCCGCCCCGGTGCCGCCCACATGCACCACCTTGCCCGCGAAGGCGAGCCCCGGCCGCACCGCTTCCAGCGCCCCCGCGTCCCCGCCCACCATCACGGTGAGGGTGCCCGCCTGCGCCCCGGCGGTCCCGCCGCTGAC
>NZ_JASNGB010000187.1 GCF_030271215.1 Deinococcus rhizophilus
GCCACGATCAGGGCCACGAGGGCGGCGGTGCCCGCGTGCCGGACGGGCGCGGTGCCCAGCCAGGTGCCCAGGGCCAGCAGCAGGGCCAGCCGGTCCCAGGCGAGCACCAGCGGGCCGAGCTGCAGGGCGTCCGGCGTGAGGTTCACCGGGTGATGGGGAGGCCCGCCGCCTCCCAGGCGAGCATGCCGCCGTCCACGTTGTAGAGGTTGCGGTGGCCCCCGTCCGAGAGGACCCGGCTGGCCTGGGCGCTGCGGCTGCCGCTGCGGCAGATNGGCTGGCCTGGGCGCTGCGGCTGCCGCTGCGGCAGATCACGTAGACCTCGCGGTCTTGCGGCACCTCGTTCAGACGGGCGGGCAGGTCCTGAAGGGGCAACAGGACCGCGCCCGGCACGTGCCCCTGCGCGTACTCGGCGGGCGTGCGGACATCGAGGACGAACTCGCCCGCTTGCTGGGCCGTGCGCAGGTCCTGCACGCTCACGGTGGTGTAGCCCTCCGGCGCGGCAGGGGCGCAGGCGCCGAGCAGGGCGAGGGTGGCGAGAAGGAAAGCGGGACGAACAGGTGGGACCATGGCGACCTCCAGGGGCGGGGGAATTCAGGTTCGGGAAGGCGTGCCCTGACGCACCAGCAAGACCGGCACCGGCGCGTCATGGACGACCCGGTCGGCCACGCTGCCCAGCAGCAGGTGGGCCAGGCCCTCGCGCCCGTGCGTGGCCATCACGATCAGGTCTGCCCCCAGTTCCCCCGCTTCTTCCAGGATCGCGTGGGGCACGTCACGTCCACGGGCCGGACGTTGCAGCGGGGTCAGCCGGGTGCCGTCGGCATCCAGGAGGCCTTCCTCCAGGGCGCGTTCCCCCACCCGCGTCCACTCCTGCTCGATGTCCTCGGCCGTCACGCTCAGGTCGTTGCCGCTGCCCAGTTCCCGGTGGGCGTCTGGGATGATGTGCAGCAGGGTCAGCCGCGCACCCAGGGCGCGGGTGAGGGCGGCAGCATGGTGGACGGCGGCATGGTCGATGTCGGTGCCGTCCGTGGTCACGAGGATGTGCCTGTACATGGGGGCTCCTTCAGTGAGGGAGGCGGTCTTTGAACGCGCCGTAGAGGTAGGTGCCCAGCAGGGCGAAGGCGAGGACGAGCAGCATGGGCCAGATGCCCGCTCCGAGCAGGGTGAAGATCGGTCCCGGGCAGACCCCAGCCAGGCCCCAGCCCACCCCGAAGGTCAGGCCGCCCAGCACGTAGCGCCGCCAGCCCTTTTCCTTGGGCGTCACGCTGATGGCCTGCCCCTCACGGCTGCGGCCCACGAACCGCCGCAGCAGCGCCGTCGTGACCATCCCGGTCAGCACCGCCGAGCCGATCAGCCCGAACATGTGGAAGGACTCGAAGCGGAACATCTCCTGAATGCGGTACCAGCTCGCCGCCTCCGACTTGACGAGGACCACGCCGAAATACAGCCCCGCCAGCAGGTAGGCGAGCAGGCCAGTCGCCGCGCGGGTGGTGGAGGCAGGGGCGGTGTGGACGCCGGGAATCTTGGTCGTGGTCACCGAATCACCGCCATGAAGAGAGGGAGCAGGAAGTTCGCGCTGAGGATGCCGCCGCCGAAGAACGAGATGGTGGCGATCAGGGAAGGGCCTTGCAGGGTGCTCAGGCCGGTGATCGCGTGCCCGGAGGTGCAGCCGCCGCCGTAGCGGGTGCCGAAGCCCACCAGCAGGCCCGAGAAGGCCAGCAGCAACCACACGCCGGGGTTAGACAGATCGGTCAGCTCGGCGGGCACCAGACCGGGGCGCACCGTCACGCCCAGGTCCTGCACCGACTGCACTGCCGCCGCGCTCAGCCGGGTGGGTTCGGGGTTGGCGAGCAGCCCACCCGCCACGAGGCCGCCCAGCAGCAGCCCGCCCGCGAACATCAGGTTCCAGCGCTCCTTTTTCCAGTCGTAGCGGAAGAAGCCGGGCTTGGCCGACTCGGGCAGCAGGATGGCGCAGGCGTGGCGCAGATTGGACGAGATGCCAAACGACTTGTTGCCCAGCCACAGCAGCAGCGGCACCGTCAGGCCGATCAGGGGACCGCCCACATACCAGGGCCAGGGCGAACGGAGGAAGTCGAGCAGGTCAGTCATGGATACCTCGGGGGGGTCAGGGAGGGAGGGGAAACGTCAGGGGCGGTGTGCGGCCTGCGCCGCTGGGGGCGCGAGCACCTTCGGTATATTCGTCGCCAGCACATACAGGCCCATCACAACCAGGAAGCCCGCGAAGCCTTTTCTGAGACTTTCGTTGGACACCTTCTTCCCGACCCGCGCCCCCAGAAAGCTGCCCAGGATGCCGATGACCGTGAAGATGGCGATCAGGTCCCAGTGCATGCTGAGGTTCTGCTCGGCGAGCACCTGGGTGTATTTGAAAAAGCCCGCGAAGCTCTTGGCCGCGATGATCAGCAGGCTGGTCCCCACCGCGAGGCTCATGGGGAGGCCTCCCAGCAGCACGAGGGCCGGGATGATCAGGAAGCCCCCGCCCACGCCCACCAGCCCGGTCAGGACGCCGACGCCCAGCCCCTCGGCGCCGATCTTGAGGGGCGAGCGCGTGTGGGCCGCCTGACCCTCTGCCCCAGTGTTCGCGGGCCGAAACATCATCACGGCGGCGAGCAGCATCACCACGGCGAAGAGCAGCAGTTGCACCACGCCGCTGAGATACACGCTCAGGGCCGCGCCCAGGAAGGTGCCGACGACGCCGGGCACGCCGAACCAGAGCACCGAGCGCCAGTCGATCTGCCGCCCCAGCGCGTAGGGAATCGCCCCCAACAGGCTGATGCCGCCCACGATGGCGAGCGACTCGGCAATCGCCAGCTTCTCCGGCTCGCCGACGAGGTAGACGAGCACCGGCACGGTCAGGATCGACCCGCCCGACCCCAGCAGGCCGAGGCTCAGCCCGATCAGGGCGGCACCGATCCAGGCGAAGATCATGGCTGCTCGCCGCCCTTCACTTCGCGGCCCTCACGTATCCAGGCAGCGGTGCCCCCGGAGAGGTTCATCAGCCCGGTCTGGCCCTGGGACGCGAGGTAGGCGGCGGCCTGGGAGGAGCGGTTGCCGCTCGCGCAGATCAGGACGGTGTTCGGCCCGATCTCGCCTTCGCGCCCGGCGAGTTCGCTCAGGGGCAGGTTGGTGGCACCGGGAATGTGTCCCTGGGTGTACTCGCTGCGCTCGCGCACGTCCACGAGGCGGGCGCCCTCGCGCTTCTTGCCCTCAAGTTCGGTGGTGAAGATGTCCTGGTAGGTCATGGGAAGGTCACTCCTTTCAGCAGGGGGCGGAGGCGGCCCGGACCTGCGCCGCCTCCGCCGGATGGGGGTCAGGCGTTCTGGCTTTCTTTCTGGCTCTTCGCCCAGGCGTCGTAGCCCCCGGCGAGTTCCAGGACATCGAAGCCCTCGGCCCGCAGCAGGCTGGCGGCGGCGGCGCTGCGGGCACCCCCCTGGCAATGCACGACGATCTCGCGGTCACGCGGCAGGGTGTCCAATTTCCAGGGCAGGCGTCCGGCGTGCAGTTGCCGCGCTCCGGGGATGTGGCCTTCCTCGTACTCGGTCTTCGCCCGCACGTCGAGGATCAGCGCCCCCTCGTGCGAGCCGAGTTCGGTCGCCGGAATGGGCTGGGCGGGGGCCGTCTCCAGGCCATCGGCGCTGGGGATGAAGCCGGTCACGCGGTCCAGGCCCACCATCCACAGCTTGCGGCGCAGGGCCTCGGCGCGGTCGGCGGGGGCCAGCAGGATCAGCTTGCGCTCCGGGGTCAGCAGCCAGCCCGACCACGTCTCCAGCGTGCCGCCGTCGGGGATGTTCACGCTGCCCACGGGGGCGGCGGCCTGGTGGTCCTCTTTCTTGCGGGTGTCGATGAGGCGGGCACCGGCAGCCAGGCGCGCCTTCACGTCGTGGGCACTCAGCTCGGCGAGCGGCTGCACCTCACCCAGCAGGGCGGGGCCGTCGCGGTTTTCCGTCTTCATCCGCCCGTAGTACAGCGGCGCGTCGGGCTGGCCCTCGAGGAGTTCCCGCGTGAAGGCTTCCTCGTCCCCCCCCTCGACGAGCTTGCCCCACCAGCTCAGCGCCCGCTCATAGCCGACCGTGGTGGTGGGCACCGCGCCCAGCGCCTTGCCGCAGGCGCTCCCCGAGCCGTGGCCGGGCCACACCTGCACGTAGTCGGGCAGCGTCAGGAACTTGTCCCGCAGCGAGGCGAACATCTGCCCCGCGCCGACGTAGCGGGTGTCCTGCCCACCGGCGGCCTCGTCGAGCAGGTCCGGGCGGCCCAGATCGCCCACGAACACGAAGTCGCCGGTCAGCATCATGCTCGGCGTGTCCCCACGGGGCGTATCGGTCACGAGGAAGCTCATGTGCTCGGGCGTGTGGCCCGGCGTGTGGACGGCCTGAATGCGGATGTTGCCCACCATGAAGGTGTCGCCGTCGTGCAGCTTGACCTGGTTGCCGCCCTCGTAGGTGTACTGCCAGCCCTCGCCGCCCTCGTCCGAGAGCAGCAGCCGCGCACCCGTCGCCATAGCCAGTTCGCGGCTGCCCGAGAGGTAGTCGGCGTGGATGTGCGTCTCGGTGACGTGGGTGACGCGCAGCTTCTCGGCCTTCGCCTCGCCCAGGTACGGCGAGATGTCGCGGACGGGGTCCACCACCAGGCACTCGCCGGTCTTCTGGCAGCCGATCATGTAGGACGCCTGGGCGAGGTCCGTGTCGTAGAAGCGTTTGAAGAACATGGCCGGATGGTATACCCCCTCCCCCTATCCTGTCAAATACCCGGGGGGGTATACTGGGGGTATGACCGCGACTGTCCCCGTCAGTGACCACCAAGCCGAGAAGACAAAGATCCTCAACCGCCTGCGCCGCCTGGAGGGGCAGATTCGGGGCCTCCAGAAGATGGTGGACGAGGAGAAGGGCTGCGTGGAGGTGATGAGCCTGTATGCCAGCGCGAAAAGTGCGCTGGAAGCCACCGGCGACGTGATTCTGGAAACCTACGTGGAGATGTGCCAGGCCCGCGAGGAGAAGCCCGCCGACCTCGTGCGGCTGCTCAAGCTCGCCCGGTAAGGGAGGCCCGGGCAGACCGGCCAGCAGTCTCCGGGGACCAGCAGCAGGGCCGAGAGCAGCAGCGCAGGCCGGATTCTTCACCTTCCAGGCGTCTCGCTCCCTGATCAGCCGGTGAAGGGCCTCACGGTCAGGTGCCCCGCACAGCCGCCTGAAAGCGGCGGTAGCGTCCCTCCAGTTCCCGGCGATCGGCCTCCTCGGGCGCCCCGCGCAGGGCGGCCCGCAGGGTCAGGGCCGCGTGACGCTGCAGGCTGGCCTGACGCTCCGGGTCGCGCTCCTGCTCGGCCACCGTCGTCAGCACTTCGAGGAGCCGCAGCATCACCGCCGGGTCCCCGGACCCGTTTTGCCGGATCTGGTGAAACATCACGTCGGTCAGGCCGCCGTAGTCGGTGACGGGAATCAGCAGGCGAACCTGACCGCCCCGGGCGTGCTCCCGCCGGGGCATCTCCCGCCCGCTCACCCGGCACAGGGCCGCGCCCAGATGGTCGAGGACGGCGATGGCGGTGAAGGGGTCGTTGATGCCGGGCGACAGCGCCCGCACCGCGATCTCGACGAGTTGCTGGACCGCGAATTCCACGTCCTGGGAGGAGGTGCGGCGCGGCCCGGTGACGAGGGCCGCGCGGACCTGCTTCAGGGCCGCCGGGGCGGTGTGGGCGACCACCATGCCCGGAAAGATGAACTGGCCGGGCCGCACGGTGAGCCGGATCACGGCCCCGTGCCGCCCGGCCAGGCGCAGCAGGCCCGCCACGTCCAGCGCCTGCAGGTAGCCGCC
>NZ_JASNGB010000188.1 GCF_030271215.1 Deinococcus rhizophilus
CCTGCCCCGGCCCGCCGTGGTGAACGTCTGGGCGACCTGGTGCGGCCCCTGCCGCGCGGAGCTGCCGGTCCTGGCCCGTGCATTGGCCGCTGGTGAGCCCGTCGTGCTGATCAATGCCGGGGAGGACCCGGCGCAGGTACGCACTTTCCTGGACGGCCTCGGCGTTCAGGCCCCCACGTTCGTCGATGGGGGAGAGCTGCGGCAGGCCCTGCAGGTCAGCGGGTATCCCAGCACCTTCGTCCTGGACCGCACGGGGCAGGTCACGGCCCGCCACCTCGGACCGGTCGACGCTCCCCAGCTTCAGGCCCTGCTGCACGGGGCCAGGGCGCCGGGCGAATCGTCCCCTCCTGCCCCCTGAACCCCCTCGCCGGGNCCTGGACCGCACGGGGCAGGTCACGGCCCGCCACCTCGGACCGGTCGACGCTCCCCAGCTTCAGGCCCTGCTGCACGGGGCCAGGGCGCCGGGCGAATCGTCCCCTCCTGCCCCCTGAACCCCCTCGCCGGGGCCATGACCTGACCCCCGACCTCTGGAGCTTCCCATGAACCACGTTCCCCTCAACATCGTCATCGTCGGCGGCGTCGCCGGAGGCATGAGTGCCGCGACCCGGCTGCGCCGGCTCGACGAGCACGCCCGGATCACCGTTCTGGAGCGTGGCGAGCATGTCAGCTTCGCCAACTGCGGCCTGCCGTACCACCTCAGTGACGCCATCCCCGACCGCGAGCGGCTCCTGCTGCACACGCCCGAATCCCTCGCGGCCCGCTTCCGGCTGGACGTGCGCACCCGCCACGAGGTGACCGCCATCGACCGGGAGGCCCGGCGGGTGACCGTGACCGACCAGCGCAGCGGTCAGGTCCACGTTCTGCCCTACGACAAACTGATCCTCAGTCCCGGCGCGGCGCCGATCCTCCCGCCGCTGCCCGGGGTACCGCTGGCCTTCCCGCTGCGCACCCTCCCGGACCTCGACCGCCTCAAGGCCGCCGCCAAGACCCGTGGCCCGAACGCGGTCGTGATCGGAGCCGGGTTCATCGGCCTCGAGGTGGCCGAGAACCTGCGCGAGGCGGGCAAGGCGGTCACGCTGGTCGAGGCCGCTCCACAGGTCCTGCCGCCCCTCGATCCGGAACTTGCCGTCCTCGTGCAGCGGGAACTCGAGCGGCACGGCGTGACCGTGATCAGCGGCGTGGGCTTCAGCGCCATCACCGAGCAGAGCGTGACGCTGGCCGACGGCCGCGTCCTCCCGGCGGACCTGGTGGCCCTCGCGGTCGGGGTCCGTCCCGAGGACACCCTGGCCCGGCAGGCGGGGCTCGACGTCGCTGGGCGCGGCGGCATCCTGGTGAACGGGCAGCTCCAGACCAGCGACCCGGACATCTACGCGGTGGGGGACGCGGCGCTGGTGCGTGACGCGCTGGGGAACGTCGCCTTCGTGCCGCTGGCCTGGGGCGCCAACCGGCAGGGGCGGCTGGTCGCGGACCACATCGCGGGCCGGGACGTCTCGTTCGGCGGTCACCCGGCGACCGCCATCGCCAAGGTGTTCGGCCTGACCGCCGCCAGCACTGGATTGAACGAGCGGCAGGTCCGGGCTCTGGGTCTGACCCCGGCGGTGGTCCACACCCATCCGGGCTCGCACGCCGGGTACTACCCCGGGGCCGAGCCGATCCACCTCAAGCTCGTCTTCGATGCCCGAACCGGCCGCATCTACGGGGCGCAGGCGGTGGGCGGACAGGGCACCGACAAACGCATCGACGTCCTGGCCACCGCCCTGCATGCCGGCCTGAGCGCCGAGGACCTCGCGGACCTGCCTCTGGCGTATGCCCCGCCGTACAGCAGCGCGAAGGACCCCGTGAACATGCTGGGGTACGTGGCGCAGAACGTCATGGACGGCCTCACCCGTACCCGGCAATGGCACGAGGTGGCAGGCACGCACCGCCTGGTCGTGGATGTGCGCGAGCCGGCCGAGTATGCCCGCGGCAGCATTCCCGGAGCGGTGAATGTCCCGCTGAACGACCTCCGCAGCCGGCTGGACGAACTCCGGGAGCAGCCCGTCCTCGTGTACTGCCAGGTGGGGCAGCGCGGCCACGCGGCGGCGCGGCTGCTGACGGAACTCGGGGTGGACGCGGTGAACCTGGACGGGGGCTTCCTCACCTGGCAGGCGGGGCGGGCGGTGCCCACTCGCCTGCCCGTTCCCGGATGACCGCAGACGATGACTGACCGTCCTGTGCTGTGACTGGATTTATTCCAGGCAGACGAGACCCACTCACTCCTGCCAGCTCCCCCTGGCCAGCAGCAAGGCGATGGAATAGCTCTGGCCTCCCGCCTGCGCCCCGCTGAGTTCGCCGTATTCCTTCAGCAGGGCGTCCAGCCGCTCGTGAAACGCGCGGGCCTGGACCGCGTCCAGACGTAACCCTCCAATCGAGAGCGCCAGGGGTGCCGTCAGGCCCTGCGCGAACGAGATCGGACCTTTCAGTGTCCCCAGCCCGATCCGGTCCGCGTCTAGCCAGTAACCCCAGTCCGGCCCCTCGGCCAGCAGCTGCGCGGCCCCCAGAGCCACGATGCTTTCCAGCCGCGGCAGCAACTGCCTCCCCAGGAATTCCGTCAGGTGCGCCGCACCCGTCACCTCGAAGGGGATGAACCACGGGGCCGGCACCCGGTAGAGCTTCGTCGCCCGCCCCGCGCGGGGCCGTTCGCCTGCCACCTCCGCACTGTAGGGCCTCAGCCCCGTCGCAGCGGCACGAAGCTGCTGACCTTCTGGGGCTCAACTCGCCCCAGCGCGTCGATGGTCAGCACGCACAGCTGGTCGTAATTGGGATGCAGATCGATCTGGAGCGCAGGCTGGCCGACGGCGTCAAGGAGACGGTGGAGTTCAGGCGTTTCCATGTGGCCATGAACGCTCGCCTGAAAGCCGGCCGGGAGCGGTGCCAGGAAGGCGTAAGCGGGATTGTTCTGTAAGCCCAGCGGGAACCACACCACGTCATCGGAAGTCGGGTCAGGCCACAGGTCGGTGACGCGGTTCTGCCCACGGGCCACGCGCTCGGGGCTCGGGCGCGTGGCATGGGCCAGGAGCACCTGCTGGCCGGCTGGGCCGACCTCCAGCCACAGCCGGGCCTGATCGCGCAGCCAGCGCAGATCGTCGGCCAGAGCCCCCGCGTCCCCGCTCCCGTTCCAGCCGTAGGAGGCCGCGGCCTCGCGCCCACCGACCTTCCACCAGAGGTCCATCAAGGCCTGGTCACCGTCCAAGACGGCGGCCATGGCCATCACCTCATGGTTGCCCAGCACGACCTGCGCGCGGCCGGACTCCACTCGCGCACGAACCGCAGCCAGCACCTCACGGGAGGCGTCCGGGGCGCCGGGGGTACCGGGAAGGCCCCGGGCTTCCCGGCGCCGCGGGGAGTCGTCGATCAGGTCGCCCAGAAACACCAGACGGGCCGCTTGATACCTCGTCTCTGCAACCTCCAGGGCCGCGTGTAACCTTCCCGCGTCTCCATGGAGGTCGGGAATGATCAACCACGAGCCGTCCCAGGCGTCCAGTGTCCAATGCACCTGCCCACCATAGAGCCTGGGTTCGGGGCGCAGCGCCGTCTTTGAGGACAGGGACACGACGCATTGGTGCCTGCCACACGGGGGCGTTCCCAGAGCATGGTTTTCCTCACGCCCCGTCAGCGCGGTCACGGCAGACTGCCGGTCACCATGGGGCTTCAGCACGTGCTCAACATCCTGCCCCTCTGGGCGGTCTCCGCCGCGTTGGCCTGGGGGACGGCACGGTCACTGCTGGGCTCCCGTGTGGAATCGCGGGGATTGTGGCTCGGGGTGGCGCTGAGTCTGCCGGTCACGGCCGTGCTGGCCGTTTATCCCCGGCCCATCCGCTGGAACTGCTTCGACGAATTCACCTCTCCTCCCCGCGCGTTCCTGGCCGCCGGGCCGTTGATGATTTCTGCTCTCCTCCTGGGGCTCATAGCACGTCCGCGTTGGATCAGCATCTGGAGGCTGGCGTCGGGGCTGGCGGCCGCCATCCTCCTGCTCGCCGCCCTGCTGCTCCTCGTCTGGGTGCTGCTGATCGGGCGCTTCTTGTGCTGAAGCATCCACCCTCACCCGGTCAGGCCGCGAGATGGAGTGCCCTGAGCGTCCTCGTCCTGCTGCTCGCCCTGACCTTCTTTACACTCCCCCCGGAACCTGCCCGCGTGCTGGCCGCTCTGGGCTTCGTCGCCGCACTCGCGCTGACCCTCCGGACGGACGGCCTCCGCACCCTGCTGGCCTGTGGCGTGGGGGCCGCCTTCGGTCTGGGCATGAGCTTCCTGATCGGGGGCGTGTACTCCCGCGAGGTCGACCCCATGGGCGGTCACTTCGCCTTCTCGCCGCTCGACTTCGTGCTGCTGTTCGCGCTCCCGAATCTCGCGCTCTCGGGGGCCGCCGCCGGATTCGTGACCCGGCGGCTCTCCGGGGATCAGCCCTGGCGCCTGGCCTGGCTGCCGTCCATCACGACCACCTTGATCCTGCTGGGGGCGACGCTCCTGGTCCCCCATGACCGGGACGGGGCTCCGCTGAACCTCACCTGGGGCGCGCACCGGGCCACCGAGCGGCAGCGGGCGGCGACCGAGGCGCTGCTGGCGGGCCTGCCTCACCGGACGCTGCCCGTCTACGTCGATCCGGAGGGCAAAACCTTTCTGGTCGAGGAGGAGGGAGGAGCCGCCTATCTGGTGGACAATCCCTGGGAACGGGGCCACCGGGATCCCTACAGCCTGACCCGGCAGCTGTACTGCCCCACCCGTGGAGGGGGAAGTCGGCCGGTCGCCAAGTACCGGCGCGGAGCCCGCGAGATCTTTCTTCCAAGGGTGCAGACCCAGGGAGAGGAGACCACCGTGACCTTCCCGGTGCCCGTCTTCCGGGTAGAAGTGCGGGGACGCAGCGGGGATCCCTGGAAGGTGGTGGGCCGCTGCGTGAAGCAGGTGACCTTGCCGGAAGCGCCTGGCCAACTGCGGGTGCAACTGCCGACGGAGTTCGCGCCGCAGGCCCGCATGTTCGTGTTCGACCTGGCGACCGGCGAGGCGTTCCGGTCATGGGCTCAGGAGGAAACGCCATGAGGTGGTGGGCCATCTTGTCCGGCTTGAGTGGCGTGATCGCGCTGGTGAGCGGTGGGGTGGCCGCAGTGGTGGGTGGGCTGTTGCTGCTGTCGGGGGACCTGGCGCTGGCTCAGAAGTCTGGCCTCCTGGCTGTGACCCTGCTGGTGGTAGGAACAGTGCTGGTCCGGCGAGCGCAGGGCCTCCGCTCTCGGGACGGCTGAAACCCGCCTGGGTCCAGAGTTTGGGGCACGGACTTTGAAGGAGAGATCTCCGCACTGGGGTCGGTCGCCCTACAGTGGGCCGTGAGATGCTCGTGGCGAACCCCCTGGCCCGGCGCCAACTGCGGGTGGGCGCGGACCGGGAGCCGCCCACACTGCCAGCCAACCTCCGGGAGCCCCTCGGCTCACCTGTCGTGCGACGCGGCGATGGGTGCTTCGTCCTGCCCGCCATCACGCCGAATCACACTGCGTTCCAGATTGGACCCTCCTGGGACGAGACGGCCATCGAGTGTCTGGTCAACCATGTCCACCTTGACGTTCAGCCCGGGGACCGCCCCTTCCCGGACCTCCGGATGGGCCTTGCAGCCGCGGAATTCCTGCTTCGCCATCTCCAGCACCTGTTCCCCTCCGAGCCGTTCCGGGTGCTGGTCAGCGCCGACGAGGATGGCATGACCCTGCGCTTCCATCGGCGGCGAGCGGGCCAACAGTGGCTTGACTGACATCTTTCAGTTTTAGAAAAGCACGTCCAGCACGGCT
>NZ_JASNGB010000189.1 GCF_030271215.1 Deinococcus rhizophilus
CCTCCGCCGGGGCAGAGACGGTCACGAGGTTTGGCGAGGCGGCGGCGGGGGCCGGATCGGGGCGCCGGGCGGCCCACGCCCCCGCGAGGGCAAGGGCCAGCAGCAGGTAACGCCCCTTGTTGCGCAGGGCGGGAGGGGGAGCCACAGCCTAGGCCGTCAGCGGCTCCAGGGCGGTGCCGACCGTGCCCGGCCCCACGTGCGTGGCGATCACGGCGCCGATGTAATGGTCGCCCAGGTCCTCGTACGCCACGCCCGAGACTCCCGCGCGAATCTCTGCCAGGGTGGCCTCGCCGCCCAGGGTCGAGAGGAAGGTCACGCGGGCACCGCCGTTGGCCTCGGCATATTTCCGGATGTGGTCCACGAGGTCCTGCACGACCTTCTTGCTGCCGCGCACGCGCCCGGCGGCCTCCACCCGGCCCGACCTCACCGTCAGGATCGGCTTGATGTTCAGCAGGCCGCCCAGCAGCGCCGCCCCACCGCCGATGCGCCCGTTGGCCCGCAGGAAGCCCAGCGTGTCCACCGTGAAGCGGATGTCGGTCTTCTGGGCGACCCGTTCGAGTTCGCCCACGATCTCGGCCATGGAGCGGCCCTCCGCCGCCCGCTGCGCCGCCCGGATCGCCTGCATGCCCAGGCCCAGCGTGGCCGAGCGGCTGTCCATCACCGTGACGCGCCCGCCGAAGTCCTGCGCGGCCAGCCGGGCGCTGCCCACCGTGCCCGACAGTTGCCCGCTGATGTGGATGCTCAGCACCTCGTCGGCCATCTTCAGCGCGTCCTCGTAGACGGCGGCAAACTCGGCCGGACTGGGCTGGGACGTGCTGGGGGTCTTCTTGCCCGCCCTGACCCCGGCGAAGAGGTCGGCGGGCGTGATCTCCAGGCCGTCTTTGTACATCTGGCCGTCGAAATGCACGTACAGCGGCACACTCCAGATCCCGTACTGCTCGCAAAGCTGCGGGCTGAGGTCACTCGTCGAGTCGGTGACGATGGCGATGGTCATGAATGGCATCTTAACGTGAGAAGCGGCCAACGGTGAGCTTCCCGCCCAGAACATCACAAAAACGCCGCCCGGATGGACGACGTTTCGGGAGAAGGGCGAATCAGTCCTTTTTCTTCGGCTGCCACTTCTTGCGGCCGCCGGGGCCGGGTTCGGAGGTCGCCTGCGTGCCCTCTTCCAGCAGGTTCTCCCCGACATGATCGAGGTGGACGTGCTCGGTGATGGGCGCGGCGTCGGCGGGGGGCTGGGGCGTCGCCGCTTCCGCCTTCGGGCGCGGCTGCCACCTGGGGCGCTCGCCAGGGGTGGGGGCGGCAGGCTCGGCGGCGGTCACGACCTCCATCGGGGTGGCGGGAGTCTCGACGGGGGCGGCACTCGCCGCCGCCTTCGGTGCCCACTTCTTGCGCTCACCCGTCGCTGGAGCGGGTTCGCTCGGCGCAGCTGCCTCGACANTCCATCGGGGTGGCGGGAGTCTCGACGGGGGCGGCACTCGCCGCCGCCTTCGGTGCCCACTTCTTGCGCTCACCCGTCGCTGGAGCGGGTTCGCTCGGCGCAGCTGCCTCGACACTCGGCGCGGCTTCGGGAGCCGGGGCCGCAGCCGTGACAGACGGCTCCGGGGTGGCCCCGGCGGGTTGGGCGTCGGCGGTGGCCTTCGGCTTCCAGGCCTTGCGGGCTGGAGCAGCGGCCTCCGCCTGCACGTCCGGCGTGACGGGCGCGGGGCTCACGTCGTCGCTGGCCTTGGGCTTCCAGGTCTTGCGAGCGGGGGCCGTCCCCTCGCTGGGGGCGGGAGACTGGGGACTGGCCGCTTCTGGCACAGGCGCCGCGCTCACGTCGTCTCCGCCTCCCTTCGGCTTCCAGCTCTTGCGGGCGGGCGCGGGGGCCGCGTCCTCGCTGGCGGCGGGTTGGCTGCTGGCCGCTCCCCCCGGCTTCCACGCCTTGCGCGGCGACGAATCCGCCGAGCCCGAGGTCAGCGGGCTGGGGGCGGCGGCCTGGGGTTCGGGCTGGGTGTCCGCGTTCCCGACCGGGCTGCCCGGCTGCGCGTTGAGCACGTCGGCGCCCGTGGTCCCCACCACGTCGTCCCCGAGGCCCGCGCTGGGAGCCGCGCCCGTGCGGGCCATCGGCGTCTCGGCGTTGGGCACGGTGGGCTGGGGCGAGTCTTCCAGGGTGCTTTCGGGCGCGGCGGTCGGGGCCACCCATTCGCCGGTCGCCCGCTGCACGCTTTCGAGCATCAGCTCGGCCACGTCCTTGACCACGATGTCGTCGCGCCCCGCCTTCTCGGGCGTCGAGTTCATCATCGACTTGCAGAAGGGGCAGCCCACCGCGACCACCTTGCCGCTCTGCTCGTACTCGGCCACCGCCTGCGAGGCCCCGTCCAGCCGGGCCTGAATCTCGCGGAAGCGGTTGTCGGAGACGCGCTCGCGGCCCTCCTCCTCCTCCTTCCAGAACTGGGCGCCGCCCGCCCCGCAGCAAAACGACCCCTCGCGGCTGCGCTCGAGCTCCAGCACCTGCCCGGCCATCTGGGTGATCAGCGTGCGCGGCGCGTCGTACACGCCGTTGTGACGGCCCAGGTAGCAGGGGTCGTGGTAGGTGACGTGCTCCTGAAGCTGCGCGAGGGGCAGCTTGCCCGCCGCGACCAGCGTCTCGAGGTACTCGGTGTGGTGGATGGTCTGGTAGTGCCCGCCGAGCTGCCTGTACTCGTGCCCGATGGCGTTCATGCAATGCGGGCAGGTGGCGACGATCAGCTTCGGGCGCACGGAGTTGAGCGTCTCGACGTTCTCCTGGGCGAGCTGCTGGTACAGGAACTCGTTCCCCGCGCGGCGGGCCGAGTCGCCCGTGCAAGCCTCCTTCTTGCCCAGGACCGCGTAGTTCACGCCCGCCCGGTCCAGCAGTTGCACGAAGGCGCGGGACACCTTCTGGGCACCGGGGTCATACGAGGCCGCGCAGCCCACCCAGTAGATGACGTCGGGTTCGGGGTTCTCGTCGATGGTGGGCACCTTCAGGCCCTCGGCCCACTCCATGCGCTTGTCGCGGGAGATGCCCCAGGGGTTGCTGGCCCGCTCCATGCCCCGGAAGGCGGTCTGAAGCTGCGGGGGGAACTCGCCCGCGACCATGACCTGATGGCGGCGGATGTCGATGATGTCGAGCATCTGCTCGTCCTGCACCGGGCAGACCTGCATGCAGGCCCCGCAGGTCGTGCAGGCCCACACCGACTCCTCGTTGATGGCGAATTCCAGCAGCGGGTGCGCGGTGCTGGCCCCCGACTCGAAGGCGGTCGGCCGCAGGGTGAAGGGGCTGGGGTGCGGCGCACCCGCCGGAGCCGCGAGGCCCTGCGCGGCCAGCCCCAGCGTGGTCGGCCCGCCCAGCAGCACGCCGCTCTGCCCGCCAGAGGTCAGGTCGTTGAGCTCCATGCGCTTGTTGATCTCCAGCGCGGCGGGGCTCAGGGCCTTGCCGGTGGCGTTCGCCGGGCACACGTCCTGACAGCGGTTGCACTGGATGCAGGCGTAGGCGTCCAGCAGCCGGGGCCATTCGAGGTCTTCCAGTTTTTCGGCCCCCAGCCGGGGTTCCTCGGCCTCCATCGCCTCTTCCAGCCCCTTCATGGGGGGCAGCACGCCGGAGCCGACGGGACGCCTCAGCGCGTAGTTGACCGGCGCCATGAAGATATGGATGTGCTTGGTGTACGGGAAGTACGCCAGGAACGCGAGCACGCTGCCCAGCGCCCCCCAGTAGCCGAAGATGCGCCAGCCCTGGATCGCCCCCTCGCTCAGGCCGGAGAAGGCCGCCGCCCCCAGCGCCGACGAGATCGGCTGGAAGGCGTCGTAGCGGCCCAGGTCGCGGGCTTCCTCCACCATCTTGGCGGCGTTGCCCACGATGCGGCTGCCGACGTGGAAGAGGATGAAGCTCGACACGATCAAGGAGTCGCGCTTGATGAAGCCCCGCTTGACGCGCGGGTGCAGCAGCGTCTTTTCGGTGAAGCGGAAGTCCCGCTTGGAGGGATGGAACAGGCGGCGCACCACCAGACTCACCACGCCGACGAGCACCAGGAAGCTCAGCACATCGGCCAGCAGGTTGTAGGTGGCTCCCAGGACGCTGTCGGAGTAGATGTGGAACGGGATAAAGCCTTCCAGCCCGTCCACCACGTTGACGAGCAGGTAGTACACGAACCCGTAGAAGATCAGGCTGTGCAGCGCACTCACCCAGGGGCGGCCCCGGAAGGTGCGCTCCTGCGTCAGCGAGGTCTTGACCGCGTACCACAGCCGCGAGCCCAGCTGATTCCAGCGGACCTCGGAGGCGGGCGCCCCCCGGCGAATCCGCAGATAGAGGCGGTAAAAGCCCCACAGGCCGTACAGTCCGGCGATCAGGGCGAAGACGAAAAACAGGATTTTATGTTCGAGCGGCAGCAAGGGCGGGGCCTCCTGGGGTGGGCGCGGCAGACAGAGGGAAGGCAGGCAAATTGAACCGGGTCAAAGAATTGGAGGGAAGTATAGCGGGGGCGCGGGGCCGGAGAAGGGACAGGTTGGCCCAGTGTACGCGGGGCGAGGCGGGAGCCGGAGATGCGCCCTCTCCCGCCCCGCCGACCCGGTAGGCTCGCCCTATGGCCCCCCTCGGTTGTCTCGCCAGCCTGTTCGGTCTCAGGGAGAACCCCACCCCGCACGCCCGGCCGGGCACGTCCCAACCCGGCACGGTGCCCGGCCGCCTGCCGCTGGAAGTCAAGCGGTATTTCTTCAGCCGCGACGAGCACGCCTTTTTCGCGGCGCTGGAGGAGGCGCTTTCTGGCACGTCCTACCGGGTCTTTCCGAATGTGCGGCTGAACGACCTGTTCAAGATCACCGCGCAGGAGGGGCGGCAGGCCACCTATGCCCGGCTGCGGGACAAGCACGTGGACTTTCTGATCGTGGACGGCGCGGCGGCGTATCGCCCGGTCCTTGCCATCGAGCTGGACGGGGCCTCGCACGGCAGCGAGAAACAGCAGCACCGCGACGCGGTCAAGGACGTGGCCTTCCGCTCGGCGGGGTTGCGGCTGATGCGCCTGCCCTCGCGTTCGTACTCTGCGGGCGAGTTACGGGAACGGCTGCGCGGCGAACTGTCCGCCCCCTCTCCGCGCTGACCCGGCCCCACGCGCTACCCTCTCCCCCGTGACCCTGACCCCCGCCGAGTTGCAGTCGTACCTCTCCTCGCTCATCGCGGGGAACCTCAAGCTCTCGACCATGATCTGGGGGCCGCCCGGCGTGGGCAAGAGCAGCGTGGTGGCGCAGGTGGCCGCCGCGCACGGGCTGGACTTCGTGGACGTGCGGCTCTCGCAACTCGCGCCCACCGACCTGCGCGGCCTGCCCGTCCCCGAGGCCGACGGCCAGGGCGGGGGCGTCAGCCGCTGGTATCCGCCCGAGTTCCTGCCACGTGGCGGGCACGGCGTCCTCTTTCTGGACGAGGTCAACATGGCCCCGCCCACCATGCAGGGGATGGCGCAGCAGCTCATCCTGGACCGCCGGGTGGGCAGCTACGAACTGCCGGACGGCTGGTTCGTGTGGGCGGCGGGCAACCGCAAGGAGGACCGCGCCTCGGTGTTCGACATGCCCGCGCCCCTCGCCAACCGCTTCCTGCACCTCGGCGTGCGGGCCGACTTCGACTCGTGGCGCTCGTATGCGCTGGGGCGGGGGCTGCACGAACACGTGATCGCCTTCCTGACCTTCCGGCCCGAACTGCTGCACCGCCTCGACCCCAGCCAGCCCGCGTGGCCCAGTCCCCGCGCGTGGGAGATGGCCGCGCAGCTCCACCGCGCCGGGCTGGACGCCGCGCCC
>NZ_JASNGB010000019.1 GCF_030271215.1 Deinococcus rhizophilus
GCGCCCCCGAAGGCGTCCCCGGCCCCGGTCGCGTCCACCGGGCGGTCGGCCGTGGCCGGGACATGCACGCGGGGCTGCCCCGGCCCCTCCAGCAGGGCGCCCTCGTCGTCCATCTTCAGGACCACCAGGGCGCGGGGGTAGCGGCCCCGCAGCCAGTCCAGGGCCAGCCCGGGATCGGTCTCGCCGCTCATGGCGCGGGCCTCGTCGTCGTTGGGAAACATCACGTCAAAGGGCACCGCGTCGACAATGCCGAGGAACGTCTCGCGGCCAAGTTGCTGAATCATCTGAAAACTCCCAGGGTCGAGGCTGAGGGTGGCTCCTCCCTCGCGGGCAAGGGCAGCAGCGGTCAGGGCCGCCGCGCGGGGCGGATCACGAAAGAGGCTCCAGGCGGTGAGGTGCAGGTGCCGCGCTCCCCGCAGGGTGTCGCCGGGCAGTTCCTCCGGGCGCAGTTCCCAGTCGGCGGCCCGCCCGGTCAGCATGGCCCGCTGCCCGCGCCCGTCGATCAGGGCGAGAATCACCCCGGTAGGCTGCTCGTCGGACAGGCTCACCTCGGCCCGGACGCCTTCCGAGCGCAGTTCATAGGTCGCCAGGTCCCCGAAGCGGTCGCGGCCCACCTTGCCCACGAAGGTGACGGGGCACCCGGCCCGGCGTGCCCACACCGCCAGATTCGCGGCCGAACCGCCGCCGGAGAGTTCCAGGCGCCCGGTGGTGTCGCCGCCCGGCAGCAGCACCGTGTCAGGCTTGGCCAGCACGTCCCAGGCGAGGTCGCCCAGCGACACCAGCGGGCGGGACGGGGAAGGGGGGGGTTGGCTCATGCGTGCCTCGCAGCATACCGTCCCGGGCCGGGCCTGCCTTGCCCCGCACCCGGCCCCCCGCCGCTGTCCCGCTCCGGGGCCTGCGCCTCACGGGGCTTGGGCTCCGCGTTTCGGAGCAGCGGACAGGAGGCGGGAAGCCGTCTGCGACCCCCCCCTCTCCCCGGGGCAGAGGGGCGCGGCGAAGCAGCGGGTCAGGGGTCCTGACTCTGCGGCAGGGGCGCCGTGAGCACCGCCTGCCGCGCCAGCAGGGTCGCGGCCACGTCCAGCACTCCGCTGAGGCCGTAGACCCACAGGTCGACCCCCTCCGGCAGGCTGCTGAACCCAGCGACCGGCACCACGTTGAAGACCGCCATCGCCAGGCTGAGGGCCGCCGCCACGTTGAGCCAGTCGGCCAGACGGGCGCGCCGCAGCAGGTCAGCGGGGTCGGGCGCGAGGCGGGCCAGGGTGCCATACACCGCGTTGCCCGCGAGGACGGCGGCGGGCCACACGGTCAGCAGGGCCGTCAGCGCGACCGCGTTGGCCTGCGGCGCCGCGCCCCCCAGCACCGACACCAGCGTCAGGAACCACAGCGCCAGCCGCAGGGACGTGAGCCAGGGAAACAGTGCCCGCAGCCCCCGCAGCGTGCCGTCCTCCGGCGGCGTGCCCCGCCCCGCTGTGAAGCGCCCAAGCACCGCTGTCCACAGCCCCAGCACCAGCGCCGCGAGCAGCGCTTCCCCGCCGTTCAGCCAGCCCACGCCCGCGAAGCCCTCCCGCCACAGCAGGTACGCGGCGAGGCCGACCAGCCCCCCGACCTGCACCCACAGCAGGGCGAGGGCGGGGGTGCGCCAGCGGGTCACCGGGCCCCAGCGGGCGACAGTGCGCCAGCGAACCACAGAGAGCCTTGGGCATTCAGCCGCCAGCCGCACACCGTCCCAGGTGGGCTCGGCTTGCCGCCCCTCACAGCCCCAGCTTCGCCCGCAGCCGCTCGCGGACGACCTCGGGCTGGGCCTGACCGCCGGTGGCCCGCATGACGGGGCCGAAGAGGGCGTTCATCGCTTTAGCGTTTCCGGCGCGGACCTTCTCGGCGGTGGCGGGGTCGGCGGCGATGGCCGCGTCGATGGCGGCGTCGATGGCCCCGGTGTCGGTCACCACGCCCAGGCCGCGCTCCTGCACCAGCCGTTCGGGATCGTGGCCGCCGAGCACGTCGGGCAGCAGGTCCTTGGCGACCCGGCCGCTGATGGTGCCGTCGTCGATCAGGCGGACCAGGGCGGCGAGGTGCGCGGGCTGCAGGGCGGACGCTTCCAGGGGCGTCTCCCGCGCCGCGAGCAGCCCGGCCACGTCGCCCAGCAGCCAGTGGGCGAGCCGCTGCGGGTCGGCCCCCGCCGCGAGCGCCGCGTCGTAGAAGCGCGAGAGGGTCACGTCATGGCTCAGCGTCTGCGCGTCGGCCCCCCGCACGCCCGCCGCGAGGTAACGCTCGCGCTTGGCGGCGGGCAGCTCGGGCATCCGCGCCCGCACCCGCGCGATCCACTCCGGGGTGATGTCCAGCGGCGGGAGGTCGGGCTCGGGAAAGTAGCGGTAGTCGGCCTCGCCCTCCTTGGTCCGCATCACGAAGGTCCGGCCGCCGCCCTCGTCCCAGCCCAGGGTGTCCTGGGTGACCTTGCCGCCCGCGTCCAGCACCCGCGTCTGCCGGGCCGTTTCGTAAGCGATGGCCCGCTCGACGCTGCGGAAGGAGTTGAGGTTCTTGACCTCCACCTTGGTGCCCCAGGGCTCGCCGGGCCGGTGCAGGCTGAGGTTCACGTCGCAGCGCATCTTGCCCTCTTCCGGGGTGGCGTCACTGACGCCGAGGGCCTGCGCGATGGCCTGCACACTTTCCAGAAAGGCGCGGGCCTGCTCGGGACCCGTGAGGTCGGCCTCGGTCACCATCTCGATCAGGGGCGACCCGGCGCGGTTGAGGTCCAGCAGGCTGTAGGGCGCGTAGTCGGGGTGGAGGAGCTTGCCCGCGTCGTCCTCCAGATGGGCGCGTTTGATTCTGACCCGCTCACCAGACACGTCCAGATACCCGTCCCGCGCGACCGGGCGGTCGTACTGGGAAAGCTGGAAGTTTTTCGGCGCGTCGGGGTAGAAGTAGTTCTTGCGGTGAAACTGGGTGAAGCCCGAGACGTCGCAGTTCAGCGCGAGGCCGAACATCAGCGCGAGGTCCACCGCCTCCCGGTTGAGGGTGGGCAGGGTGCCGGGCAGCCCCAGCGTCAGGGGGTCCGTGAAGGTGTTGGGCTCTGCCCCGTGGTAGTCGGCGGGACACGCGCTGAACAGCTTGGAGCGCGTCTTCAGTTGCAGGTGGACTTCCAGCCCGATGACGGCCCTGTACATGCGGGCGAGCATAGCGCGGGGCCGCGCCCCTGGCCCAGAAGGGAGAAGGGGGCGGCCCACACACGGAGAGCCGCCCCAGGACCCCTCATACGGATTCCGTCCACTTCCTTGACTTCCGGGACACCACCGGAAGTCCATCCATCTCCCGGAACCCGCCCTTTCTCCTTCCCGCCTCCGCTCGGACCTGAATCACTTCGTAGGCGATTCCATCGGAGTCCGGATCAATGCCTCACAGCCTGCGGCACTGGCCCTCGCGGTCGCCGTTCACGCGGTTGCTGCCGCCGGTGGGCGTGCGGGCGTTGTTCTCGCATTCCAGGTTGCCGTCCACGGTCACGCGGCTGACGCGCAGGGCGCCGCTGTTGCGCTCCAGCTTGAGGTTGCCGTCCACGCGGGTGTTCTCGACACTCACGCCGCCGCCGCGTTCGGCCTCGACATTGCCGTCCACCCGGCTGCCCGTCACGGTGATCTGGCGAAAGCCGTCCTCGCCCTCGACATTGCCGTCGATGGTGCTGCTGCGGATGTTCACGCTGCCGCCGCGCTCCACCTCCACATTGCCGTCGACCCGCACGTTGATCAGGGTGCAGGACGCGCCCCGGCGCACCTTCACGTCGCCGTCGACCGTGCGGTTGCGGAGCGTGCCCGAGCAGGACACGTCGGCGGCAGAGGCGGTGGGCAGCGCGAGCAGGGGCACCAGGGTCAGGGCCGCGAGCAGATGCTTTTTCATACCCTCCACCGTACCCGGCCTCTGCCCCACCTTCTCTGGGAAGACGGTGGGGCAGGATTCATGCCCGCCGCACCATCTCCGTCCCGCTGGTCCGGAAGCCCAGTTCCCTGTACAGCGCCCGGCCCGCGTCGGTGGTGCCCAGGCTGAGGCGGGTCACGCCGCGTTCCCGGGCGGCCTCCAGACAGCGGGTCACCCCCTCGCGGGCGAGGCCCCGGCGCCGGAACCCCGGCTCGGTCCAGACATTCACGATCCGGCCCCGCCAGGGCTGTGGGTCGCCCCGCGTCGGCCCCCACTCCAGCAGGGTCAGCCCCGCACCGGCGACCACCTCGCCCGCCGCCCCAACCGCCAGAAAGCCCAGGTACACGCCGCGTTCCAGCGCGTCCGCGACCCAGGCAGCGTAGACGGGGCGCTCGGCAGCGTCGATGCCCTCGGGGTAACGGTGAAAGGCGATGGTGGAGGCGTCGGCGGGGCCAGCAGGGCGGAACATGCCGCCAGTCTGCCCCACCCGCCCCGGCCCCCCCGGTCTGCCGCGCAACCCTCGCCCCGGCTTTCCCGTACCCAGGGGCATGAGCGACCCCAATGGACGGATCAGTGGACAGGTCAGCGGACGCGTCGGTGGGCGGACCTTCGGCTACGACCTGCACGCGACCTGGGACGGCACGCGGCTGCGCGGGCGCATCGGCGGAAGAATCCAGGGCAAGGACCTCGACCTGACCCTGCACGCGGGCGACGTGGACGGGCGGGTGGGCGGGACCTTCGCGGGCTTCGGCGTGGACGGCGAGGTGACCCCGCAGCGGGTGGGGGTGCGCCTGGGTGGGCGGGTGGACGGGGACGACGTGGCGCTGAGCGTGCGCGGGGACCGCGTCGAGGGCCGCTTTTCCGGGCGGATGATGGGCAAGGACGTGAGCCTGCGCCGCCACAGCGAGCGCCTGAGCGGGCGCATCGGCGGCGCGGTGGAGGGCAAGGACGTGGAGCTGGACCTGGGAGGCACGCCGCTGGAACTCGCCGCCCTGGCCGCCGCATGCGCCTACAAGGCGCTGGAGGACGATCAGGCGAGCGCGGCGGCGGGGAACAGTTCGTCCTGAGCGCGGCCTCTGCCCCTCCCGGCACCGCCGCCAGCCGCACATTCCCGCGCTGGAGCGCGTGCTAATTTCCGCGCATCATGACTGCCGCACCGGAACAGACCAGGGTCAGAACGCTCGGCGAACTCCTTCACACCCCCGGGTACCAGGGCCGCTCGCCCTTTGACGGCCGGATCAGGACCGTGCAGGACGAGGTCCGGGACAATCTGGGCCGCAAGCTCAGCAGCGGCGAGGAACTCTTCCCCGGCGTGGTGGGCTACGACGACACCGTCATCCCGCAACTCGTGAACGCGCTGCTGGCGCGGCAGAACTTCATCCTGCTGGGGCTGCGCGGGCAGGCCAAGAGCCGCATCCTGCGGGCGATCACCGGCCTGCTCGACGACGTGGTCCCCGTGATCGACGGCGTGGACATGCCCGACGATCCCCTCAACCCCATCGGCGCGGAGGGCCGGCACCTGCTCGAAGCGCACGGCCACGACCTGCCCGTCCGCTGGCTGCCGCGCGAAGGCCGCTACGTGGAAAAACTCGCCACCCCCGACGTGACGGTCGCCGACCTGATCGGGGACGTGGACCCCATCAAGGCGGCCCGCCTGGGCACCAGCCTCGGGGACACCCGCTCGATGCACTTCGGGCTGCTGCCCCGCGCCAACCGGGGCATCTTCGCGGTCAACGAGCTGGCCGACCTCGCGCCCAAGGTGCAGGTCGCGCTGTTCAACATCCTTCAGGAAGGCGACGTGCAGATCAAGGGCTACCCCATCCGGCTGGAACTCGACGTGATGCTGGTCTTCTCGGCCAACCCCGAGGACTACACCGCACGCGGCAAGATCGTCACGCCGCTCAAGGACCGTATCGGCTCGGAAATCCGTACCCACTACCCCAGCGACGTGCGGCTGGGGATGGACATCACCGCGCAGGAGGCGGTGCGGGCCGAGGGCGTCACCGTGCCCGGCTTCATCTCGGAACTGATCGAGGAGATCGCCTTTCAGGCCCGCGAGGACGGCCGGGTGGACAAGATGAGCGGCGTGTCGCAGCGGCTGCCCATCAGCCTGATGGAACTCGCGGCGGCCAACGCCGAGCGCCGGGCGCTGGTGTCGGGCGACGCGGCCGTCGTGCGCGTCAGCGACGTGTACGCGGGCCTTCCCGCGATCACCGGCAAGCTGGAGCTGGAGTACGAGGGCGAACTCAAGGGTGCCGATCAGGTCGCCCGCGACGTGATTCGCAAGGCGGCGGGGGCAGTCTTCGCCCGGCATTACGGCAGCGCCGACACCCGCGAGCTGGAAAAGTGGTTCGAGGACGGCAACGTGTTCCGCTTTCCGCAGGGCGGGGACGCGGCGGGCGCCCTGGGGGCCACCGGGGACGTGCCCGGCCTGACCGATCTCGCCGCCCAGGTGGCGGGCAGCAGTGACGACGCCGTGCGGGTCTCGGCGGCCGAGTTCGTGCTGGAGGGGCTGTACGGCCGCAAGAAGCTCTCGCGGGCCGAGGAGACCTACGCTGCCCCCGAACCCGAAGTGCGCCGGGAGCGCGGCGGGCGCTGGAACTGATACGGACCCCGATGGAGTCGCCTACGAAGTGATGGGGGTCCGAGCGGAGGCGAGAAGGAGAAAGGGCGGGTTCCGGGAGATGGCTTTGCCTCCGGTGATGTCCCGGAAGTCAAGGAAGTGGACGGAATCCGTATGATCCGCCAGCCTCTGGCACCGGGCCACAGGAGAGCCTCAGCACGTGCTGAGGCTCTTTTGCTCGNCTTTGCCTCCGGTGATGTCCCGGAAGTCAAGGAAGTGGACGGAATCCGTATGATCCGCCAGCCTCTGGCACCGGGCCACAGGAGAGCCTCAGCACGTGCTGAGGCTCTTTTGCTCGCCTTGCCGTTGTTCCCGTCTCGCCGTTCTGTCGCTGGCGGCTGACCGCTCTCACGCCGCCGGAGCCGCCACCAGCCGGTCGCGCCCGCTGTCCTTGGCCTGCCGCAGGGCGGCGTCGGCGAGCGAGAAGGCGGTGGCCAGGTCACGCTCCGGGCCGTAGGCGCACAGCCCCACGCTGAGGGTGATCCGCTGGCCTTCCCCGAAGGTGTGCCCGGCGATGCCGGCCCGCACGCCTTCGAGCAGCCGCGCCGCCTCGTGGACTGAGCGGCCCGGCAGACAGACCACGAATTCCTCGCCGCCCCAGCGAAAGAGCGGCACCCCGCTGCCCAGCACGTCCCGCAGCACCGCCGCCACCCCCCGCAGCACCCGGTCCCCGGCCTCGTGCCCCCAGCGGTCGTTGACGGCCTTGAAATGGTCGATGTCCAGCACGGCGAGCACGCCGGGGGCCGGAAGCTGGGCACACAGTTCCGCAAAGGCCAGGCGGTTGCCCAGGCCGGTCAGCGGGTCCTGCCGGGCGCGGCGCTCCTCCTCGCGGACGCGGCGCTGCAGGTCCACGACCGCGCCCGCGAAAAAGTGCGTGACCAGGCTGACGGCCAGCAGCAGCGCCGAGGTCGTGAGCTGGGTGGCGCCCACGTCCTCCCAGCGGGTGGCCGCCAGCGTGCCCACACCCGTCAGCGCCAGCGCCAGCCCCTGGGCCCGCCGGGGCCGGTCGCTGAACAGCAGGTGCCAGACCAGCACGTTGAGCGGGATCAGCAGCAGCAGCAGGTGCACGATCTGCTCCTGGTACTCGGCCCGCACCTGCAGGCGCTGCGGCTCCAGGGCCAGCACCCCCACAAAGGCCAGCACGCTGAACGCGAACCCCAGCCGCAGCCACTCGCCCCAGCCGGGGCGCAGCAGATGCAGCAGCGCGAACAGGGCCAGGGTCCCCGAGAACAGCGCCACCAGCGGATGCACGCTCCCGGTCAGCGACGAGACGATCCACAGCACCGCCGCGCCCACCAGTGGCACCAGCAACCGGAAGTAGACCCGCCCGATTCGCTCGGGCAGGTCGGCCGGTCCCACGGGACGAGGAAGCATTGTTCCCCCTGTCATAACACGTCCGTCATGGCCGCGTCAGCGCAGATGTGAGCCCCCCCCGCCGGGTGGCCCCCCCGCCGGGTGGAAGGCCCCGGCCCCCGGCTGCTGGAGCATGGGGCAGCATGACGGCCCCCGGGGGACAGCATCCCAGGTCCCTCCATGCTGCCCCATGCTCCTGTCCCATTCACTCGCTTTCACTCGCTCTGCTCGGCCAACGAAGGCGGAACCCCACCGCATTCTTATGGCCAATACTCTAGTACAGCTTGCCCAGCACCTCGTCCTTCATCACGAAGCTGTGCTCCTTGCCGGGAAACTCGCGGGCGCGGACCTCGCGGGCGTAGGCCGAGAGCGCCTCGCGGGAGGTGCGGCCCAGTTCGGCGTAGCGCTTGGCGAGCTTCTTCTCGTCGCCCTCGTACAGCCCCAGCAGGTCGTGGTACACCAGCACCTGCCCCCGGCAGTGGACGCCTGCCCCGATGCCGATGGTCGGGACCACGAGCCGCTCGGTGATCAGCCGCGCCAGCCGGGCCGGAATCGCCTCCAGCACCACGCTGAAGGCCCCGGCCTCCTGCAGGGCCAGTGCTCCGTCCAGCGTGCGCCGCGCTCCCTCCTCGTCGCGGCCCTGCACCTTCAGGCCGCCCTGGGCGGTCGCGGTCTGGGGCATCAGCCCGACGTGGCCCATCACGGGAATCCCGTTGCGGGTCAGCACCGTCACCGCCTCCAGAATCTCGGGGGTCGCCCCCTCCAGCTTCACGGCGTCGGCCCCGGTCTGCTGGATGACCTGCACCGCCGAGCGCATCGCGTCCGCCGCCCCGGTCTGGTAGGTGCCGAACGGCAGGTCGACCACCACGAACGTCCCGGGAGCGCCCCGCCGCACCGCCCGCCCGTGGTGAATCATGTCGGCCAGGGTGACGGGGGCGGTCGAGTCGTAGCCCAGCACCACGTTCCCCAGGCTGTCCCCCACCAGAATCAGGTCCACCCCGGCGGCCTCGGCGTGCCGGGCCCCCGGATAGTCGTAGGCCGTCACCATGACCAGCGGGTCGGCAGCCTGCAGGAGGTCGGGGACGCTGCGTTTCATGGGGGGAAAGCTATCAGCTTTGGGCCGGTTCGCCCTCAGCCCCCGGGCGGCGTCCGCCTGCCGCCGACGGCCCCCCGGTCTACCCCGTCACCACCTCGCCGTAGCGCCCCAGCACGAGGTAGATGATCCAGCCGGTCACCGCCACGTACAGCCACACCGGGACTGTCCAGCGCACCCAGGCGCGGTGGCGGTTGAAATGGGGCCGGGCGGCGGGCGCACCGATGTTGCCGAGGTTCCCGGCGGCCCGGAGCCCCCTGCTGGCGTGCCACAGGGCGCCCAGCGCGAGGGGCAGGTTGGCGGCGGCCAGGATGATGTGGCTGATCAGGAGGGCGAAGTAGGCGGTGCGCCACCCCTGCGGCCCGGCGTAGGCCTTCTCGTAGCCCAGCGCGAGCCGGGTGAGGTACAGCACCAGAAAGACGGCGGCGAGGCCGCTGGCGGTGAGCATGGCCCGCATGTGCGCCTCGCGGTTGCCCCGGCGGATAAACAGGACGCCGAACACGAGCGCGGTGCCGCTCAGGACGATGGTGATGACGGCCCACTGGTTGATGATCGGTGCCACGCCCGGCAGTCTAGGCCCAGGGGGCCGGGGCGGGTGTCCGGGGGCTCAGGGGGGGGTCCCCTCCCCCGGTGCGTCTCGCGGCAGCGCACCCCCGGGGCAGGCGCGGGGGGACAATTCTCAGGCAGGCGGGGCCGGTAGAATGGCCGGGTTGACCGCGCCCCCGGTGCAGAGCCGGGAGGGTCGCGCGGAAGGGACGGTGAGGAGGAAGATGAGCGGAACGCTGACGGTTCCCCGCACGGGGGCGGGCACGTGGCTGCCCCGGCTGGCGTGGGCGGCCCTGGCCTACAACGTGCTGGTGATCTTGTGGGGGGCGGTGGTCCGCATCACGGGGGCGGGCGCCGGGTGCGGCGACCACTGGCCACTGTGCAACGGGGTGGTGGTGCCGCAGAGCCCCACGGTCCACACCCTGATCGAGTTCAGCCACCGCCTGACCAGCGCCGCGAGCGGACTGGTTGCCCTGGCGCTGATCGCGTTGGCCTTCCGCGCCGCGCCAAGGGGCCACCCCGTCCGGCTGGGCGCGGTGCTGAGCTTCGCGCTGATTCTGCTGGAGGGGCTGGTGGGCGGCGTGCAGGTGCGGCTGGGCCTGACCGCCGATTCCACCGACCCCGCGCGGGGGCTGGTGCAGGGCATTCACCTCGCCAACACCTTCTTGCTGCTGGGCGCCCTGCTGCTCACGGCGCTGTGGGCCTCGGGGCGTCCGGCGCTGCGGCTGCGCGGCCAGGGCCGGGCGCTGGGCGCGTTGGCCGTGGGCCTGGGCCTGACGCTGGTGCTGGGCATGGCGGGCGCGGTGACGGCGCTGGGCGATCTGCTGTTCACGCCGGCGCCGGGCACGCCGCTGGACACGGTGCGCCGGGACTTCGGGGGCACCGCTGGCCTGATCGAGAACCTGCGGGTGGTCCACCCCCTGCTCGCCGTGCTCACGAGCGTCTACCTGGTGTGGATGGCGGGCGCCCTGCGGCGCTGGCGGCCCTCGCCGGGGGTGAGCCGCTGGGGGACGGCGCTGGTGGGCGTGATCGCCGCGCAGATGGCGGTGGGCTTCCTGAACGTGGCCCTGAAGGCCCCCGACTGGATGCAGCTCACGCACCTGTTGCTGGCGTGCGTCATGTGGCTCGTGACGGTCCTGCTGGGCTATGAAGCGCTGACCGCCCTGCGCCGGGTGCCGACCCCCGCCCGCGCGGGCACCCCCGAGGTGACGGCATGACCGACACCCACCTCGCGGCCTCGCCTGCCCCGGCGGCCACGGCTGCTCCCCGCCCCACCTGGCGCGACTACCTCGCCCTGACCAAGCCCAAGGTCATCAGCCTGCTGCTGTGGACCACCCTCACCGCGATGGTGATGGCGGCCGAAGGCTGGCCGGGGCTGGGGCTGCTGGTCGTGGTCAGCCTCGCCGGGTACGCCTCGGCGGGGTCGGCGGGCGTGTTCAACATGATCATCGACCGCGACATCGACCTGCGGATGAAGCGCACGTCCGCGCGGCCCACCTCCAGCGGACTCATCGGCACCCGGGGAGCGGCGATCTTCGGCACGGCCTTACAGGTGCTGTCCTTTCTGGCGCTGTGGGTGTGGGCCACCCCGCTGGCTGCCTGGATGAGCGTGGCGGGCTTTTTCACCTACGTGGTCGTCTACACCCTGTGGCTCAAGCGCACGACCTGGCACAACATCGTGCTGGGCGGCGCGGCCGGGTGCTTCCCGCCGCTGGTGGGCTGGGCCGCCGTGACGGGTGAGCTGCCGCTCTTCGCGTGGTTTCTCTTCGCCATCGTGTTCTTCTGGACGCCGGTGCACTTCTGGGCGCTGGCACTGATGATCAAGGAGGAATACCGCGAGGTCGGCATTCCCATGCTCCCGGTCGTGCACGGCGACCGCCTGACCGTGGCGCAGATCTGGCTGTACGCGATCTATACAGTGGTGCTCTCGGTGATGCCCGTCTTTTTCCAGGCCGTCGGCGGGCTGTACTTCGTGGCGGCGCTGGGGCTGGGCGCGTGGCTGCTGGTGCTGTCGTGGCGGCTGCGCGGGCACGTGATGGCCGGGGGCAAGATCGAGCGCCCGGTCACGCTGCCGCTGTACCTGTATTCGATGCTCTACCTCGCCCTGCTGTTTCTGGCGGGGGCACTGGACCGGGTGCTGCTGGCCTGAGCTGATCTCGCCTAGAGCATGTGTCATAAGAATGCGGTGGGTTTCCGCATTCGTTGGCCGAGCGGACTTGCACAGCTGCGCAGCAGAGCGCGCGAATGGAAGACGCGCATTGGGCAGAATGCCGGCCCCCGGGGACGGGCGCCCCCGGTGCCTCCATTCTGCCCATTGCTCTCGCAAGCGGCCGTGCGGCGTCCCGGGGGAGGGCGCCCCAGGTGCCTCCATTCTGCCCAATGCTCTAGCAAGCGGCCGTGCGGCTTCCGGGGGGAGGGCGCACGGCCGGAGCCTTTGGGCGTACCATCAAAGGACACTTGCCTACCCCGTAGCCTGCTCTCATGGGGGGCATCCCTGACCGCTCGGTCGATCCTGCCGCGAACCGCGCGGGGCGGGCGGTTTTGGAAGGTGCAAGGTTCCGGTGGAAGCGACTACACTGGGGCGCGAGGAAAGAGGAAAGGAGTGACATTGAACACCAACCAGAGTGGCCGCGCACGCGGCCCAGGGGGAGGCCGGGCGCTCTTCGCGAGGGGAGCCCTCCTTGCGGCGGGAGCGGCGCTGCTGACAGGCTGTCAGGAGTCCAGCCAGCTCGTCACCCTCGGCGACATGTCGTCGGCCTTCAACCGCGAGATCTTCTGGATGAGCGTGTGGGCCATCGCCTTCTCGATCATCATCTTCATCGGCGTGTCCTACGCCCTGTTCGCCACGGTGCGGCGTTTCCGTGAGGAGAACAACTCCGCCGAACCCGCGCAGTTCCACGGCAACAACCGCCTGGAAGTGGTGCTGGTGGCCGTCCCGGTCCTGATCGTGATCGTGCTGAGCGTGCTCACGGTGCGCTCCATGGCGCGGCTGAACCCCACGCCGGAAAACGCCACGTCTGTCACGGCGCTCTCGCGGCAGTTCTGGTGGAACTTCAGCTACCCCACCGCCACGGCGGCGGCGGGCGGCGTGGTCACCAACGGCAACGAGATGGTGATGCCCACCCGCAACCCGGTGGCGGTCACGATCACCTCCGGCGACGTGATGCACGCCTTCTGGGCACCCAACCTGGGTGGACAGCGCAACGCGACCCCCGGCACCGAGAAGACCTGGCAGATCGATACCGACCGCCCCGGCGCGTACCAGGGCAACTGCTCGATGCTGTGCGGGGCCAGTCACGCCAACATGCGCTTCAAGGTGATCGCGCTGGAGCCCGAGCGCTACAACGCGTTTCTTCAGGCGGCGGCGGCCTACCGCGCCCCCACGCCCGAACCCGGCAGCGCCGAGGAGCGCGGGTACACCCTCTTTCTCCAGGGCAAGCCCTCGACCGGGGCGCTGTCCTGCGCGGCCTGCCACCGGGTGCAGGGCACGCCCGCCAACGGCGCGGCTGGCCCCGACCTGAGCTTTTTCGGCACCCGCCGCACGCTGGGCGCCGGAATGTGGGAAGGCGAGCAGGCCGAGGAGATGCTGATTCCCTGGCTGGCCAACAGCCCCGGCGTCAAGCCCGGCAGCCTGATGCCCCCCTACAACGGCGCGACCTATCAGGTCAACGGCCAGGTGCAAAAGGGCGGCGTCCTGACCGAGCAGGAGCTCTCGGACATCGCCGCGTACCTGCGCAGCCTGCGCCTGCCCGAAGAGGCCGACTACTGGCGTGACACGCCCGTGATCGGCAGCACCGAAGGCCCCCAAGGAGGCACCCAGTGACGGTTCAGCACGCGCCGCAGCCCCAGGTCACCTCCGCCCGGCGGGGAGCCTGGGAGGTCATCAAGGACTACATGATGACCACCGATCACAAGAAGATCGGGCTGCTGTACATTCTCGTGTCCATCATCGCCTTCGGGGTCGCGGGGCTGATGGCGGTCGCGCTGCGGCTGCAGCTCGCGCTGCCGGATCAGGGCCTGCTGGTGGGGAACACCTACAACGAGGTCCTCACCGGGCACGCCGCGATCATGCTGTTTTTCTTCCTGATTCCGATCGGGCTGTTCGGCTTCGGGAACTTCTTCCTGCCGCTGCAACTCGGGGTGCGCGACGTGGCGCTGCCGCGCGTGAACACCTTCGCGGTGTGGCTGTTTATCGCCAGCCTGATCCTGATCCTGACGGGGCTGTTTCAGGGCGGGCTGCCGGGCGTGGGCTGGACCTTTTACTACCCGCTGTCGGTAGACGGCAACCAGACGGGCGTGAGCGTGTTCATGGTGGCCGTGATTCTCAACGGGATCGGGTCACTGCTGGGCAGCGCGAACTTCGCCGCGACCATCGTGAACATGCGGGCGCCCGGCATGAGCCTGTGGAAGATGCCGATCTTCTGCTGGAGCATCTTCGCGACCAGCCTGCTGCAGCTGATCAGCCTGGGCGGACTGACGGCAGCGGCGCTGGTGACCTACCTCGAACTCAAGCTGGGCCTGTCGATGTTCAACCCCGGCATCGGCGGCACGCCCATCCTGATGACCCAGTTTTTCTGGTTCTACTCGCACCCGGCGGTGTACGTGATGCTGCTGCCCTACCTGGGCATCGCCGCCGAGATCGCCTCGACCATGGCCCGCAAGCCGCTGTTCGGCTACCGGGTGATGGTGTACTCGCTGCTGGGGATCGTGCTGGTCTCGCTGCTGGTCTGGGCGCACCACATCTTCGCCATCGGTCTGCCCGAAGGTTGGCAGATCGCCTTTGCCATCGCCACCCTGGTCGTGGCGGTGCCCACGGGCGTCAAGATCTTCAACCTGATCGGCACCCTGTGGGGCGGCCGCATCATCATGAAGACGCCGACCTACTGGCTGGTGGGCTTCATCTTCAACTTCCTGATCGGCGGGATCACGGGCGTGAGCCTGGGCATGGTGCCGTTTGACTATCAGGTGACCAACTCGTACTACATCGTCGCGCACTTTCACAACGTGATGATGTTCGGCACGGCGTTCCTGGCGATGGGCGGCCTGTACTACTGGTGGCCCAAGATGACCGGCCGCTTCCTGAACGAGCGGCTGGGCATGTGGCACTTCTGGCTGTTCATGGTGGGCTCGTGGCTGACCTTCCTGCCGCAGTACATCCTGGGCCTGCTGGGGATGCCCCGGCGCTACTACACCTACCCGGCGGGAAACTTCGCCTGGACCGAGCTGAACTTCATCTCGACCATCGGGGCGCTGGTGCTTCTGGCGGGCGGCCTCGTGATGGTCTGGAATTTCCTCCAGAGCCTGCGCAAGCCCATCACGGCCTCCAACAACCCCTGGGGCGGCTTCACGCTGGAGTGGACGGCGGCTTCTCCCCCTGCCGCGTACAACTTCGCGCACGAGTTCCCCACCACCTTCCCCACCGAGCGGCCGCTCTATGACTGGGAAAAGAGCGGGCAGACCCTGACGCCCGTGGACCCCAAGAGCATCCACCTGCCGCAGGATTCGATCTGGCCCTTCATGACGGCGCTGGCACTGCTGTTGATGGGGTACGGCCTGAGCTACGGCTGGTTTACCAATTACACCCCGGCGGGCGGGCTGGAGGCCTTTGCCGACGCGAGCCTGAATTTCCAGATCGCCACGGTGATCCTGTACCTGTCGATTCCCTTCTTCCTGTACTCGCTGTTCAAGTGGGCAGGCACCCGTGAGTACGCCGTACCGGTCGAGCACCACCACCTGACCAAGTACGACAACGGCTTCATGGGCATGGCGTGGTTCATCATCTCGGAAATCAGCCTCTTCGGGGTCCTGATCGCCGGGTTCGTGTACCTGCGCTTGATCGGCGCCGCCGAGCCGCCCCCGCTGCGGCCCAACATCTGGCTGGCCGCCGTGAACACCCTGATTCTGGTCAGTTCGTCCTTCGTGATTCACAAGGCCGAACAGGACCACCACAAGGGCCGCTTCACCTGGTTCCGGCTGGGCCTGCTGATCACCCTGATCCTGGGCGCGGTCTTCATGATCTTCCAGGTGTACGAGTTCGCGCTGTTCGGCGTGGAGAGCGACTGGAAGCAGAACCTGTGGCAGGCGTGCTTCTTCATCATCGTGGGCCTGCACGGGCTGCACATCCTGATCGGCGGCACCGGCATCGCGCTGCCCTACTACCAGGCGCTGACCGGCAAGATGGACAAGTACAACCACGGCTCCCTGACGGCCGCCAGCCTGTACTGGCACCTGGTGGACGTGGTGTGGCTGCTGATCCTGGCGCTCTTCTACATGTGGTGAGCTGACCTTCAGCCAGCAGGGCGGCGGGGACGTGATGGGCGTCCCCGCCGCTCTTGCTGGTTGCCCCGCCCTGTTGGCTGCCCCACTGGGACACCCCGCCCCCCGCCCCCCGCTAGCCTGGGCCCGATGAAGTGGCTCACGGCGGTGCTGGTGGCGGTCGCGGCGGTCCTGGGGGGACTGCTGCTGTACCGGGACGTCTCCCCGGCTCCGGCGGGAGGCACCGCGCTGGACACCCCGGTGGCCCTGCCCGCCCTGCGGCTGGTGAACGAGCGGGGCCAGGCCACGCCCCTGAACGCCTCGGCGGACGGCCGGATGCGGCTGGTCTTTTACGGCTTCGTGCGCTGCCCGGACGTGTGCCCGGCGACGCTGGCGAGCCTGACGCGGGTGTATGCCGACCTGCCTGCCCAGCAGCGCGAGCGGGTGCAGGTGCAGTTCATCACGGTGGACCCGGAGCACGACCGCCCCGAGGTGGTGCGCGACTACCTGGGCCGCTTTAACCCGGCCTTTTCCGGCCTGACGGGTGAGGCAGGCACCATCGACGAGGCCGCCCGCGTGATGTTCGTGGCCAACGTCAAGCCGCCGCCCCAGCCTGCCCAGGCCGAGGACCACAGTGAGGACCACAGCGCCCACCTGGGAGGCGGCGACGAGGCGCCAGCGGCCGGGGACCGGACTGGGGACCGTGTGACTGGGGATGGGGCCGCCAATGCCCAGGCCGCCGGAGCGGGTGCCGCCGAGGCCGCCCGGATCCACGGCGATCAGGTCAGCGTGGTGGACCCGGCGGGCCGCTTCGTGCGTGTCTATGCCAACGGCGAGGTGATCGACGGCACCCTGGCCGCCGACCTGCCCGGCCTGATCCGGCTGTACGGCGGGTCATGAAACCGAGTCAACCCACCCCGCCCGATTTCGTAAATAGCGTAATATGGTCCGCATGACCGAACCGCTCGACGCCGCCCTGCGGCCCAAGACGCTGACCGAGTACGTGGGGCAGGAGCGCCTCAAGGAGAAGCTCTCGGTGTACCTCCAGGCTGCCAGGGGCCGCCGCGAGGCACTGGACCACACCCTGCTGTTCGGCCCGCCTGGACTGGGCAAGACCACCCTGGCGCACATCATCGCGGCCGAACTCGGGGTCAATATCCGGGTGACCTCCGGCCCCGCCATCGAGAAGCCGGGCGACCTCGCCGCCATCCTGACCAACAGCCTGGAAGAAGGCGACGTGCTGTTCATCGACGAGATTCACCGGCTGGGGCGGGTGGCCGAGGAACACCTCTACCCCGCGATGGAGGACTTCAAGCTCGACATCGTGCTGGGGCAGGGACCGGCGGCGCGGACCATCGAGCTGCCGCTCCCGCGCTTCACGCTGGTGGGCGCGACGACCCGGCCGGGCCTGATCACCGCCCCCATGCGCTCGCGCTTCGGCATCATCGAGCACCTGGAGTACTACACCGCCGAGGAAATCGCCACCAACCTGCTGCGCGACGCCCGGCTGCTGGGCTTCGGGCTGGAGGAGGACGCGGCGCTGGAGATCGGCGCCCGGTCGCGCGGCACCATGCGCATCGCCAAGCGGCTGCTGCGGCGGGTGCGCGACTACGCGGAGGTGGCGGGTGAGTCGGTGATCGCGCTGGAACGCGCCCACACCGCGCTGGACAAGCAGGGGCTGGACTCCGCGGGCCTCGACGACCGCGACAAGAAGTACCTCGAGACCCTGATCCACCGCTTCGCGGGCGGCCCGGTCGGCGTGGACACCCTCGCCACCGCCATCTCGGAGGACGCCCTGACGCTGGAAGACGTGTACGAGCCGTACCTGATCCAGCTCGGCTTTATCAAACGCACGCCCCGGGGCCGCGTTGCCACCGCGCACGCCTACGACCACCTGGGGCTGCCGGTCAGCGGGCGGGACGAGGACGGGATGGGGATCTACACGAACTGAGGCGGCCAGCCCTCGGCCATCAGGGATCGGCCGAGAACAGCAAAGGCTCCAGCCAGCGCTGGGGCTTTTCTGCTGACCGCTGAGGGCCGAGGGCTATCCTCTCCCCATGACCGCCCCGCAAGTCCAGATGTTCGGCACGAAGAAGAACGCGGCCACCCGCGCCGCCGAGCGCTTCTTCAAGGAGCGGCGCGTCAAGATTCATTTCGTGGACCTGAACGCCAAACCCATCGCCAGGGGCGAGCTGACCCGCTTCGTGCAGAAGTTCGGGCTGAACGCGCTGCTGGACCTGGAGGGCAAGGCGTACGAGCGCAGCAACCTCGCCTACCTCCGCACCACCGAGGAGGGCATCATCGCCCGCATCATCGAGACCCCCGAGCTGCTGCGGCTGCCACTGGTGCGCGGGGGCAAGATGCTGACCGTGGGCGAGGACCCGGAGGGCTGGGCACGGATGCTGGAGGGGTAGGCGGTCAGGCAGGCAGCGGCTCCAACCGCACCCGCGTGTTGTGGAAGGTGCTGCCGCCGCCCAGGTCGGTCAGCGTCTGGGCCGTCACCGCGTTGATGCTCTCGCCGTCGGGCGCTGAGAGCCCCCACCACGTCCCCTCCACGACCGCCACGCCGGGCTGCGCGGCCCCCGTGACCTTGACGCGCCGCCGCACCTGCCCCACCTCGCTGACGATGCGGGCATAGCCGCCGTCGTCCAGCCCGTAGCTCTGGGCGTCCTCAGGGTGGACGAGGACCTGCGGCTCGTCACCCTCGGCACGGTTCAGGTTGGCGAGGTTGCCGTAGGTGGAATTCAGGAAGTGGTGGGCAGGCGGCGTGATCAGGCGCAGCGGATAGTCGGCGTTCAGCGCCGCACTCACAGGCTGGTACCCCGGCGCGGGCGAGAGCTGGACCTTGCCGCTGGGAGTGTCGGCGCCGTGCGCGTAGGGGAGGAACCCGTCGGGGAGGTTGAGCCGGACGGTGCCCTCCGCCTTCAGCCGTTCCGGGGTGATGCCCGCGAGGAAGGGGTGATCGGTGTCCAGCACCTCCGCCAGCAGGTCGTCCACCGTCCAGTACACGCTGGGTTCGGCCACACCCAGGCGTCGGGCGAGTTGCCCGAACACCCAGGAGTTGGGCCGGGCCTCGCCGGGCGCCTCCAGCTCGGCCGGGTTGTAGCCCAGCCAGTGGTGCCCGTAGCTGGTGTACACGTCGGCGTGCTCCATGAAGGTGGTCGCGGGGAGCACGTAGTCGGCCAGCCGCGCCGTCTCGGTCATCGCCTGTTCCAGCACCACCACGAGGAGGTCGTCCCGCTGCAGGCCAGAGCGCACCCGCGCGGAATCGGGCGCGACGACCGCCGGATTGCAGTTGTAGATCACGGTCGCGCCGAAGCCCGCGTCGGGGGCCAGGGCGCTCGCCAGCTCGTTCATGTTGACGTGGGGCACGCCTTCGCGGGTCAGGTGCGCTCCCCCCAGCCGGGTGCGGTTGAGGGCGAAGGCCCCGCTGGTGCTGAGGCACACCCCGCCCCCCCGGTGCCGCCAGTCGCCCGTCAGCGCCGGGATCAGCGTGACCGCCCGCAGCGCCGTGCCGCCGTTCTCGTGCCGGGTCATCCCGTACCCGACGCGGAGGTAGGTGGGCCGGGTGGTGCCGATGGCGTGGGCGAGGTCGCGGACCTCCTCCACCGTCAGCCCGGTCACTTCGGCGGTGCGCTCGGGCGTCCACTCGCGGGCGGCCCCGCGCAGGTCTTCCACTCCGGTCGTCGCCTCGGAGATATACGCCTCGTCCGTCCAGCCGTGGGCGAACAGTTCGTGCATCACGCCCAGGGCCAGCGCCGCGTCCGTCCCCGGCTTCAGCTTGAGGTGGGTGTCGGCATAGGCGCCCGTGCGGTTGCGGTAGGGGTCGATGTGGATGATGCGGGCGCCCGCCTTGCGAGCAGCGGTCATCTGCGGCGTCAGGTGGCTGTGGGTGCTGAGGCTGTTGATCCCCCACAGCACGATCAAGCGGGCGTGCGGCACGTCCAGCGGGTCCACGGTCAGGCGCGAGCCGTAGCCCATCGCCCACGCCGCCGTGCCCGCCGTCGCGCAGATCGTCTCGTCGAGTTCGGGCGTCCCCAGCGCCCGCCACAGCGCGTGGGCGTGCGAGTTCTCCATCAGGCCCATCGTGCCCGCGTAGTGGTAGCGCAGGATGGAGGAGGGGCCGCGCGTATCCAGCAACTCACGCAGCCGGGCCGCGATGTCGTCCAGTGCCTCGTCCCAGCTCACGCGCTCGAAGCGGGGCTCGGGGTCGGTCTTGGGATTCACCCGGCGCAGCGGATAGAGGGGCCGCTCGGGGTGGTGCTGCCGTGCCGGGTAGTGGACGGTCTTCACGCACGCGAAACCCTTGGTGTACGGATGCGCCGCGTCCCCGGTGAGCTTCACGGCCCGCTCCCGGCCGTCCTCGCCGCGCTCCAGCGTGATGCGGAGGCGGCAGGCGTCGGGGCAGTCGAGGGGACAGGTGAGCAGGACATCGCGGGTGGCGGGGGCGGACATGGGGCGAGTCTACGCGCGGCCCGACGGGCACAAAGAGAGGTCGTTTGCACCGCCGGGCGCTCCGCTCCCCTTTGCTCCACCCGGTGCGGGATAGACTCACCCTCATGATCGGAAAGACCTACACCACGGTGCTCGGCGGGCGCGAACTGAGCATCGAGACGGGCCGACTGGCAAAGCTCGTCAGCGGCAGCGTCACCCTGCGCTACGGCGACACCATGCTCCTCGTGACCGCGCAGGCCCGCGAGGAAAAGAGCACGCTGGACTTCCTGCCCCTCACCGTCGAGTTCGAGGAACGGCACTACGCCGTCGGCAAGATTCCTGGCTCCTTCCACCGCCGCGAGGGGCGTCCCGGCGAGCGGGCCATCCTGTCCGCCCGCATCACCGACCGCCAGATTCGCCCCCTCTTTCCCAAGGGCTACCGCCACGAGACGCAGGTCATCATCACCGTGCTCTCGGCCGACCAGCAGAACCTGCCCGACGTGCTGGGTCCCATCGGGGCGTCGGCGGCCCTCAGCATCAGCGACATCCCCTGGGGCGGGCCGACCGCCTGCGTGCGGGTGGGTCTCGTGGACGGGCAGTACGTCCTGAACCCCACCACCGACCAGCTCACGCGCTCGACCCTCGACCTGGTGGTGGCGGGCACCCGCGACGCCGTGATGATGGTGGAGGCCGGGGCGCAGGTCGTGGACGAGGAGACGATGGTGGGCGCCATCGAATTCGCGCACGCGGAGATGCAGGGCGTCCTGTCCCTGATCGAGCAGATGCGGGCCGAACTCGGAGCGCCGAAGTTCAACATTCTGGCCGAAGGTGACCTCGCTCCTGACCTCGTGCCCGAACTGGCGGAAGCGGCGCGGGGGGCGGGCCTGCGCGACGCGCTGCTCACAGTCAAGAAGAAGGAACGCGGCACCAACCTCAAGGCCCTGCGCGACCGCATCATCCAGGACCGCATGATCGAGGGCGAGGTCGAGGGCGCCGAGGAACGCATCGTGGCCCTCAAGGCCGCCTTCAGCAAGGTGGAAAAGCAGGAGCTGCGCCGCCTGATTCTGGAAGAGGACCTGCGGGCCGACGGCCGCAACTCGCGCACCGTGCGGCCCATCTGGATCGAGGCCCGCCCACTGCCACGCGCCCATGGCAGCGCGATCTTCACGCGCGGCGAGACGCAGGTGCTGGGGGTCGCCACCCTGGGCACCGAGCGCGACGAGATTCTGGTCGACGACCTGACCACCGAGGAGGGCGACAAGTTCCTGCTGCACTACAACTTCCCGCCCTACTCGACCGGCGAGGTCAAGCGCATGGGCGGGCAGTCGCGCCGCGAGGTCGGACACGGGAACCTCGCCAAGCGGGCCATCCGGGCGGTGCTCCCCTCCTTCGAGGAGTTCCCCTACGTCCTGCGGGTGGTGGGCGAGGTGCTGGAGTCCAACGGGTCTTCGAGCATGGCGACCGTGTGCGCCGGAAGCCTCGCCCTGATGGACGCGGGCGTGCCGCTGAGGGCCCCGGTCGCGGGCGTGGCGATGGGCCTCGTGATCGAGGACGGCAGGTACCGCATCCTCACCGACATCCTGGGGCTGGAGGACGCGCTGGGCGACATGGACTTCAAGGTCTGCGGCACCGCCGAGGGCGTCACGGCCCTGCAGATGGACATCAAGGTGGGCGGCATCACCCCGGCGATCATGCGCGAGGCGCTCGCCCAGGCCCGCGAGGCCCGGCTGCACATCCTGGGCAAGATGGCCGAGGTGCTGCCCGCGCCGCGCCCCGAGCTGTCGCCCACTGCCCCGCGCATCGTGTCCCTCAAGATCAACCCCGAGCTGATCGGCAAGGTGATTGGGCCGGGCGGCAAGCAGATTCGCGAGCTGGAGGCGATGGGCGCCCAGATCACCGTCGAGGAGGACGGCTCGGTCCGCATCTTCAGCGCCGACGGCGCCGCCGCCGAGGCCGTCAAGGTGCGCATCGAGGGCCTGACCAAAACCGCCCGCGTGGGCGAGGAATACGACGGCACGGTGGTCAAGACGGCTCCCTTCGGCGCCTTTGTCAACCTCTTCCCCGGTCAGGACGGGATGCTGCACATCTCGCAGATGTCGGAAGAGCGCATCAGCGCCGTCGAGGACGTGCTGAACGTGGGCGACAAGCTGCGGGTCAAGATCGCCAACGTGGACGACCGGGGCAAGATCGACCTGATCCGCCCTGAGCTGGAGGGCAAGATCGCCCCCCGCGAGCCCCGTGCTCCCCGCTCCGGCGGCGACCGGGACCGGGGACCGCGCCCCCCGCGCCGGGACTGATTTCCCACGGCAGGGGCCGCTTCTCCGGCCGGGAGGAGCGGCCCCCCTCTTTATTCCCGCGCCGTGAACACCGCCAGCGCCGCAGCGGCGAGTGCTCCCACCGCGCCCGTCACGAGGGGGCCGTCCTGATGGTCTAGAAAGGCGTCCACCGTCAGCGCCAGCCCCAGCACGCTCGCCCCCAGGGTCAGGGCCAGCATCCAGCCCAGCGGCAGCGGCGAGGTGGCCGCCGAGACGCGGGTGCCCCAGCCGTAGCCCGCGAGAATCAGGAGTGCCGCGCCCAGCCAACCGGTCATGGGCCCAGGGTAACCGCAACCGGGCGCTAGACTCTCCCCATGCGCCCCGCCTACCTCACTGCCGCCCGTCACCTGCAACTGGGACGCGAGTGGGCGGTCGAGGGCGATCAGGAACGCGCCACCCAGGGGTACGAGGAAGCGCTCAGGCTGCTGCGGACCCTGCCGCCCGAGCGCACCCGCGACGTGCTGCTGGCCCACACCCACCTCGCCTTTTTCCAGACCCTCGTGCTGCTGGGCGACGAGGCCGGGCAAGAACACCTGCACCTCGGCGTGAGCTACGCCCGCTCGACCCGCGATCCCCTGGCGCGGGCGATCGCCGAGGAATGCCTGAGTGGGCTGGAAGCGGTGCTGTAGCGCCGCCCGCCAAAGACAAAGCCCCAGCGGTTGCCGGGGCCCTTGTGTTGGGTGAAGAACCTACACTCCGCCCGGAAGCTGAAGCTGGGCAGTCGTGCGGTTCTGGGCCTTGCTGTGGCCGCACTGGAAGGGCAACTGCCCCAGCGGAGCGCCCCCACCGTTGACCTGGATATTGGCGGGGACCGTCAGGCTCCAGCCACCGTCCGGCACGGCCTGCACGCTGTCCACGAGGTCGGCGGGTTCGGGGGCGATCTCGGCGGTCAGGCGCTGCCCGGCCTGAAGCTGCCCGCTCTGCTGCAGCAGGCCCTGCAGGGAGCCGAGCTGCTCATCTTCGGCCAGCTGCTCCTTGCAGGCTTCCAGGAACTTGTACTTGCTGATCCCGTTCGCCTCACGGTCGCTGTAGTACGGATTGGCACGGATGGTCAGGGCGGTCACGAAGCCCAGCAGCAGCACGCTCAGGGCGATGGCGACCCACAGCAGGGTGCGGCCCAGGTTCCCGTGGCGTTTGGAGGAGGTCAGCTCGCTCATATCGGGACGCAGCATAGCGTGACCGGTGGGGCCGGGCCGTCTGCTGGCCTACCAGTCGCTCCCCACCCGCGTGACGCCCACCCGACCGACCCGCGCCAGGGCCGCGTCCACCTGCTCCCCCGTCACCGGATGCGCCAGCCCCGGCGCGAGGTCGGCCAGCGGGACCAGCACAAAGGCGCGGTCCCAGGCGCGGGGATGCGGCAGGGTAAGGTCCGGCGTGTCCCGCACCTCCTCCCCATACAGCAGCAGGTCGAGGTCGAGGGTGCGGGCCTCCCAGCGTTCGCGGCGCTCGCGGCCCGCCTGCGCCTCCAGCCGGTGCAGCGCCGCCAGGAGGTCGGGCGGCGGCAGGCCCGTTTCCAGCCGCAGCACCCCATTGAGGTAGCTGGGCTGCCCGGCCGGACCACCCACCGGGGCGGTGCGGTACAGGGCGCTCGCCCCAGTCACGGCGCCCAGCCGCGCGAGCGCCTCTCTGGCCCAGCGCAGGGTCGCCCGCGGGTCGCCGAGGTTCGCCCCCAGCGCCACATATGCCACCGTCACTCGCCGGGCCGCAGGGTGAGTTCGGCGTACACGTCGCGGAAGACGCCGGGGAGGGGCGCGAAGGGCTTGTGGACCCGCACGGTCACCGCCTCCAGCCGCCCATGCTCGCGCAGCAGCCGCCGGGCGATGCGGTCAGCCAGCACCTCGATCAGCAGGTGGCGCTCGCCCGTCACCTCCTCGCGGATAGAGGCGTAGACGGCGGCGTAATTGACGGCCACCGCGAGGTCGTCGGGAATCCCCGCGAAAGCCCAGTGCAACTCGGCGTCCACCACGAAGCGGGCCCCCAGCGCCGCCTCGGTCTCGAAGACGCCGTGCCGGGCATGAAACTCCAGTCCCTCCAGCACCACGCGGCTCATGCGGGCGATTGTAGCGGGCCTGCTCGCTCCGGCGTGCTCAGTGCTCCAGCGTGCTCAGGGCCGCCTGGACCCGCAGCGCCTGAAGATGCTCTGCCACCGCGTGCACCCGCACCATCGCCGCCCCGTGCCGCGCCGCGTGCAGGTGCAGCGCGAGGCTGCCGGGGTCGCGCTCCGACGCCGTAGGCACGTCCGCGAGCCGACCGATCATCCCCTTGCGGCTGGCCCCCACCAGCACCGGCCACTCCCCACCCGTCAGGTCCGGCAGCGCCCGCAGCAGCGCGAGGTTGTGCTCGGTGGTCTTCCCGAAGCCCAGGCCGGGGTCCAGCAGCACGGAGGGTACCCCCGCTGCCCGCACCCGCCCGGCCTGCGCCCGCAGGGAGCCGTGAACCTCGGCCACCACGTCGTCGTAGTGCGGCGCCTGCTGCATGGTGCGCGGCTCGCCCTGCATATGCATGACGCAGGCGGCGGCCCCGGCCTCCGCGCACACGGCCACCATCGCCGGGTCGCGCAGGCCCGACACGTCGTTGACGAGGTGGGCTCCAGCCTCCAGCGCCGCCCGCGCCACCTCGGGCTTGAGGGTGTCCACGCTCAGCAGCACGCCCTCCCCCGCCAGTGCCCGCAACACCGGCCGAATCCGGTCGATTTCCACGGCGGCGGACACCGGGTCGGCGCCGGGCCGGGTGCTCTCCCCCCCCACGTCGAGGATCAGCGCCCCAGCATCCCGCATCGCGCGGGCCTGGGCCAGGGCGGCTTCCGTTCCCGTGTACCGCCCCCCGTCGCTGAAACTGTCGGGCGTCACGTTGAGGATGCCCATGACCGCGCAGCCTCGCCACCTGACCTCCCAGCCGTCGGCAGCCCGCACGCCGCCCGGCACCGGGAGGCCGAAGGTCAGGCGGTGCGCTCGCTGCGGCCAGAGACTACTCACCCGCCTCCCCTGCGGCCCGCTCGCCCCGTTGCGCCAGCGCGAAGCTTACCAGCACGCGCTGGCGCTCGGGAAAGGCGTCCACATAGGCGGGCATCCGCCGACCCGAGCGGAAGGGCACGTAGCTCTCCTGCGCGAGCGGCAGCCGGGTCGCCAGCGCCACCGCGACCGGGTGGTCGTCGGGGATGGGCGTGCCGGAGCGCAGGCTGTACTTCACGCCGGGAGCGCCGCTGCTCGCCCGTACGGTCAAGCCCTTGCCCGGCGGGGTGTCGTCGTCGTCGCTGTCCAGTCGGCTCACCGCACACACGGCGTAGAGGACCGGCGCCGTGGTCCGTTCGGCCAGGGCATACAGGGCACTGCTGGCACTCACGTCGGCGCGGCGGGCCAGTTCGGCCAGCGCCTGACCGCTGGGACCATGGCGGGCCAGCACCTCGTCGATCAGGGGTTCGGGCATCAGCAGCGCGGCAGCCCCCACGTTGCACAGCGTCTCGATGGCCTGTTCCAGCCGCTCGCCCTCGTAAGCGTCGTGCAGGTCGCTGAGCAGGTCGTCGTCGCCCAGCAGCAGCGCGTGGCTGATCTCGTGGGCCAGGGTGAAACGCTGGCGCTCGGGGCGAACCCGGCTGTTGATCAGTACGACCCGGTGCTCGGGGTCATACGCCCCGTCGCGCTCTCCCATCGGCAGAAAGCGCAGGGTGGCGTCCAATCCAGCCAGGAGACTGTGGGTGTCCAGCCCCGGTAACCCGCTCGCATAGGTCGCTGCCAGCTCACGCATCCGCGCCTTGGCGGCCGCGAGGGCCTCTCCCCCGCTGGAGACCCCGCCTCCCGGCGGCTGAGGGGCAGAAGAACCGGAGGTCACCCCTGCAGCTTACCGTGTGGGTGCGGCCAGACCAAGAAGAAAGGCAGCCCACACTCCAGCTGCCATTCCACTGGGCATCAACCGTCTCAGCCCCGAGCTTTGAGAGTCTCCACGAGCGCCACATACTCCGCCTGCGCCTCATCAGAGTTCATGCCCTTGAGGGCCACCCAGGCGTCGTATTTCGCCCCCCCCACGAAGTCAAATCCGCCGGGGCGATTGCCCGCCACATCACCGACCGAGCCTTGCTTGTACAGGGCGTACAGCTTGAGCAACACGTCGTTGCCAGGCTTGTTGGAGAGGGACTGCACGTCTTTCTGGGCCTGCTCGAAGGAAGAGGTCATGGACCGATTGTACCGGGTCAAAGTTGGTGCGCTGGAATACCCCACAACAGCGCGTCCCCCCGGATTGCTCCGGGGGGACAGGGTCAGG
>NZ_JASNGB010000190.1 GCF_030271215.1 Deinococcus rhizophilus
GAGGACCCGGCTGGCCTGGGCGCTGCGGCTGCCGCTGCGGCAGATGACATAGACCTTGCGCCCCTGCGGCACCTCGTTCAGGCGGGCGGACAGGTCCTGAAGGGGCAACAGGACCGCGCCCGGCACGTGCCCCTGCGCGTACTCGGCGGGCGTGCGGACATCGAGGACGAACTCGCCCGACTGCTGGGCCGTGTGCAGGTCCTGCACGCTCACGGTGGTGTAGGCCTGCGGCGAAGCAGGGGCGCAGGAAACGGCCAGGGCGGACAGCCCCAGGGAAAGGGCAAGGCGGATCATGCNACTGCTGGGCCGTGTGCAGGTCCTGCACGCTCACGGTGGTGTAGGCCTGCGGCGAAGCAGGGGCGCAGGAAACGGCCAGGGCGGACAGCCCCAGGGAAAGGGCAAGGCGGATCATGCAGCCACCCTGGCCGCTTTCAGCACGCCCTGGAGAAAGGCCCGTTCAGGCTGGCCTCCCAGCACCCGCTGCGCGGTCACGCCCTCGATCACCGTGTCCGGCACACCTCCGATGCGGTAGTGGTCAGCCAGGTGAGGGAATCCGGTCGCCTCGACCCCCTCGGCGAGGATGTGGGCATTTTCGAAGGCGAAGCGGTAGGCGGTCAGCACCGCGCGGGGGCAATAGGGACACCCGGGCGTCACGAACGCCTGCATGTGGACAGGGACCGTGACTGCCGCGAGATCGGCGCGGAGGCGCTCAGGCAGGCCACTGTGTCCTGTACCCAGCATCAGCAGGGTGTCGATCAGGGTGCTGAACTCATAGCCGGCTGGCATCCCTACGAACCGGATGTTGCGGCGCCCGCTGCCCTGCTCGCGCAGGACCAGGGTGGGGGACTGGGTGAGCCCGAGGGCCTGAGCTTCGGGGCCGCTCAGCGGCAGCTCGGTCACGGTCAGGAGGCGGTGGAGTGCGGCGACTTCGTGGAGCAGCCTCAATGTGTCCTGCTGCGAGCCACGCCCACCCGTGGTGTAGACCCGGAGGTCTACCGGGACGGTCATGGTGCGGAGACGTTCTTCAAGCTGGGTGCGAATCTGGGTGTCTAGCAGGGTCATCTGTGGCTTCTATACCCCCCTGGGGTAATTGACTGTATACCCCTGGGGGTATATCGTGCAACCACTTCAGGAGGTCTCCATGCTGAACTGGCTGAAAACTCGCCTCAAGCCCACCCCCGCCGTGGACGTGCCGACACTGACGCCGCAGGAGGCGCAGGCGCGGATGCGGACGGGCGCCCTGCTGCTCGACGTCCGCACCGTGGCCGAACGCCAGGTCGCGTTCATTCCGCAGTCCAGGAGTCTGCCCCTCAGTGAGCTGCCCGGTCAGGCCGACCGACTTCCGAAAGACCGCGTCCTCATCACCCAGTGCGCCAGCGGCCACCGCTCCCGCAGCGCCGCGAGATGGCTTGCCCAGCGCGGGTATCAGGTCTATAACCTCGGCGGCGGCTTTCACGCCTGGCAGGCCGCGGGGCTTCCCACGAAGCAGCGCTGAGCCCGCCGGGCACCGTCCCCGCCCGCGAAGAACTCCGGTGGACACCGGGCGCCCGATGATCGTACAGATGGCCTCCCCGGCAGCCTGCGGGTGCGGTGCCCCTCCTGGCCCAGACACTGAACGTGTGGCTGCCCGGCCCTGGGCGAACCCCTGCGCGGTGGGCAGTTCCAGCGGGCACACCCGCAGTCGTCCTCGTGCCCTCCTAACGGCCCACCAGGAACACGTTCACCCAGGGCCGGTAGCTGCTTTTCAGGGTGTCCCGGCGCAGAACCTTGCTGGCCAGCGGAACACGGTGGTGCTGACCTGGCAGATACCGCCGCCCAGCGACCTCGTGCGGTCCAACAGCCGGTCCAGATCGAGCCCGACGGTCCTGCCGATGCCTCGCACTCCGGGCACATGCCCTGCGGCGTGTTGAACGAGTAGGTGTACGCCCGAATGCGTTCCGGCTCCACCACCCGGATGGTCACCTCCCGGATGGTGACCGGTCATCCCCACAGCGAGCGGCACACCACAGGTTCCGACAGCCGCAGGTGTATTACCAGCCCGCCTGAAGTTCCGCTGCCCGCCCCGGGGACGGTACAGCAGCACCGCCACGGTGGGCGCGCCCGCCGAGCCGGGCACGTCGGCGGGAGCAGGGTGGGTCATGGGCACCTCCTTGGACAGGGGCGAGGCACGGCCAGGTGGGCCGGACGAGGGCGGACCGGCCCGGGCGGACACAGGGAAAGACACCCGCGAAGGGTAGAGGTGCTGGCTCTCTTCACCAGAGGCTTGGAGGACGCACGTCCAGGGAGCTGCGAGCGTGTTCAGGCTACGGGACCCATCAGGACGGGGCAAGCGGGCGGGCGGGCTAGGGCCACCGGGCATGGAAGCTGCCGCTCACGACCGGGCAAGTCGTTCCCCCGCGTCGGCGCCAGCTTCCTGCCCGGGGACCCCCACTGGTGCCCACGCCACCCCGGTCACCGTGAACCCGGCGGGATGCAGTTCCTGGCCCGCGCCCCGGGCAAGCAGGCTGTGCAGCTTTTCCTCGAACCGCGGCCAGCTCCCAGCATTCATCACGGGTTCTCCCGGCTGGTCGGGAGCCGGTTGCAGGAGCCACGTGCTGAACTCCGGTGGGTTGACCTCCACCGCCTCGCCCTGACGCCGCAGCACCGCGTAGCTCTCGCTCAGCGGGCGGCCCCGGTCGTCCTGCCAGCGCAGCACGGCGCAGGCCGTGCCGTCTCCGGGCAGTGAGGTCTGGGCGACTTGCCCACTGAAGGCGTAGCCCCCGGCCGTCTGAAGAAGGTGCTTCAACAGCCGTGAGTTCCCGTCGAGCAGCAGAGCCTTGGCGGTACGGGCCAGGGTGCGGTCAAAGGCAACGCGCTGGTTTTGCTTGAGGCCGAGCAGGTCTTGCAGGTCGTCTGGCAGCTTGATCTCCCAGACCCGCTCCCCATAGAGACGGTGACTGATCGTCACGCCGAGCTGCGTGAACATGCCCTCCACGAAAGCGGTCAGGTGCTCCTCGCCTATGGGCAGCTCGCCGCGCAGGGCCCCTGGGTCGAAGCCGCTGGAGAATCGCAGCAGGTCATTCTGCTGCTGCGCGGCCTGACGCGCCCGGTCCAGCGCCTCCTCGATGCGGTCCTGGGTGCGCTGCGGCGTGTGGGCGGCCGCCTCGGCCAGGATTCTGTCCACGTCCAGGAAGCTGGCGAGTTCACCCACGATGTCCTCGCGCAGCCCCTCGCGGTACTCGTCGGCGACCCCAGCCATGACAGTGGCCACGGCCTCCAGGCGGTCATACATCTGCAGCAGGATGTCGTCGTCCAGGCTGCCCTGCACGTTCAGGTTGAACACCACCACCGGCTTGTCCTGCCCGTAGCGGTACAGGCGGCCCACGCGCTGCACCAGGCGCATCGGGTTCCAGGGCAGGTCGTAGTTGACTAGGATGTGGCAGCGGCGCTGCAGGTTGAAGCCCTCGCCGCCCGCCTCGGTGGACACCAGGAACTGCCCGGCCTCCTCGAAGTGGGCGATCGAGGCCATCCGCTCCTCCAGGCTTTGTCCGCCGTGGATGACGTCCACCCGACCCGGTGCGAGGCTTTGGAGGCTCGCGACGAGATAGTCCTGGGTCGAGCGGTACTCGGTGAAGATCAGGACGCGCTCGTCAGGGTTGGTTCGCAGGATGGTTTCCAGCAGGGTACCGGTGAAGGCGTGCAGCTTGGTGTCATGGGCACGCAGGCTGCGCGCCAGCGCGATAAGGCCCTGCAGCATCTCCGTCTCGCCGGAGAAGAACTCCGTGCGGCCCCCGGTGACCTGCTCCTCACGCTCCACGAAGGGGCTGCCCTCCTCGACCTCCACTTCCGGTCCCCCCGCCTCCTCGCTCTCCTCGCGCAGCTGGGTCTGTAGCCGTACCAGCCGCCGTTCCAGCGCCCCCTGGATGGCCGCCACGCTGGATGCCGCGAGCTTGCGGTAGATGGTCATCACGAAGCCGATGGCGATGTTGCGCTTCCCACCCTCACGACTCACCTCATAGCCTTGGAGCAGGTATCGGCGCAGCGCGCGGTCGAAGGCCTCCTCTTCCTCGTTCTGCGGCGCGGCCACCGCATGGGTGACCTTGCCCTTAAAGATGAAGTTGCCGTGCGCGTCGGTCACGTCTGCTTTCCGGTTACGGATCACCATGCCGGAGAGGAGCTGCGGTTCCATCCGGAGCCGCTGGATCCGCTCCCGCCAGACCGGGCCAGGCCGCAGCAGTTCCAGCAGCGCCTCGAAGCGGTCCAGGTCGCCCTGGTGCGGCGTGCCGCTGAGCAGCAGGACGTTCTCGGTCAGGCCCCGCAGCATGGAGGCCAGGTGGTAGCGCTCGGAGGTGGCGTACTTGAACCCATAGAGACTGCGTGACAGCCGGTGGGCCTCGTCGAACACGACCATGTCCCAGCGCCCCGACTGCCGGATCAGGTCGAGGTGCCGCTCATGCTTGAAGCGGTCCATCGAGCCGATGACCACCTCATAGAGCGGCCACTGGGCCGGGTCGCTGATCTCGAAGTCCCGGCCATAGACGACCGCCTGGCCCATCCCGAAGCGGGTGCGCAGCTCGGCCTGCCACTGCCGGGTCAGGCCCGCAGGGACGACCAGCAGGAAGCGCCGCAGGCCCTGCTGCCGGAGGGCCGAGAGCAGCAGGCCCACCTCGATGGTCTTGCCCAGCCCGACGTCGTCGGCGATCAGCCAGTTGAGGTTGCCGCTTTGAAGGATGTGCCGCACGAGGTGAAGCTGGTGCGGCAGCGGGTCGATGTCCACCTGCGCGAGGGCCCCCGTCGTCCGGTGCCAGTGCTGGAGGGCCAACGCGAGTTGACGGAGGCGGAAGCGCTCAGCGAAGCCGCTCGGTGGCCGCACGCCCGCCTCGAGCATCGACCGGGCGCTCCAGATGGGGACCAGGTTCTCCCACGGGAGCCAGTGCCGCCCGGCTCCCTCCCAGAACTCGACGAGCGCCTGCTCCCGGCTCCCCAGGGTGCGCAGCTCCAGGACGTGACCCTCACCCAGGGATGGGCGCAGGCTGCGCGGCTGCTCCTGCACGGCCTGACCCACCGGGAGACCACACCGCACGTCCTGCCGGGCCACCCGCGCCGAGCGGCCGTCTCCCCAGGTGACGACCAGTCGGCCGCTCTCGTGGCTGGTGACGGTGCCGACTTCTCCGCTCCGCGCATGCAGGACGTACGCGCCCACTACCGGGAGAAGCATTGGGCCTCCTGGGCGCACAGCCAGTACTCGAGGTCCACGTCCGGGTCAGCCCGGTCGAGGATGGCCCCCAGGCGCTGCGCGAAGGCCGGGAGCGCCCGTTTGGAGCAGGCCACCTCGGCGTACTCGTAGAGACGGTCAAGCAGGATGATCATCTCGTCGAGGCAGGGCACGCCCGCCGAGCGCCGGATCAGGGCCAGCCCCAGGCCCCAGGGCAGGCTGTCGTAGCGGCTGGTGTAGGGCGACTGAAAGTGAGTCTGCTCATGCCAGTAGGCCCGCAGCTGCAGCATCAGCTCGAACTCCTCGGGCGTCATGCCCTGCTCGATCTCACGCTCGATGCTCTCGCGCAGTTTGCCCCAGTTGTCGCGGTCGAGGGCGTCGGCCAGCGCCAGAAAGCCCCGCTGCCAGTTGTACTGCTCGCTAATGCGCACGGCCACGCGCACGGCCCGCTGGCGACGGGTGAGGCGACTAGGCGGCAGATGCGGCTCAGGTGTGGCCGGGTCCGGTGAGCGTGCCTGGCCGGGCAGGGCCGGGGCGGGCATCCGGATCCGCTGCGGCAGGGGAGGCAGC
>NZ_JASNGB010000191.1 GCF_030271215.1 Deinococcus rhizophilus
AGCGCCTGCACAAGCGCCTCGCGCGGGCCGGAATCGCCTCCCGCCGCGCCGCCGAGGCCCTGATCGCGGCCGGGCGGGTCACCGTGAACGGCGAGGTTGCCACGCTGGGCCGCAGTGTCACCCCCACCGACGAGATCCGGGTGGACGGCCGCCTGATCGACGTGACGGCGGCTCCCCCGGTCACCTACGTCCTGCACAAGCCCGCCGGATACGTCACCTCCGCCCGCGACGAGTACGGGCGCCGCACCGTGCTGGACGCGATGCCCCCGACTCCCGGCCTGCACCCGGTCGGCCGCCTCGACCGCGACTCCGAGGGGCTGCTGCTGCTCACCACCGACGGCGACCTCACCCTGCGCCTGACCCACCCCCGCTACGGCCACGAGAAGGTCTACCGCGCCTGGACGGATGGGGACGCCGACCCCACGTCCGCCGAACTCGCGCGGCTGGAACGCGGCCTCCCGCTGGAAGACGGTCTCGCGCAGGCCCTGAGCGCCCGTCCCGTTCCCGGCGGCGCCCTCGTCACCCTGGGAGAAGGCCGCAACCGCCAGGTGCGCCGGATGCTGGAGGCGCTCGGCCACCCGGTCGTCCGGCTGCTGCGCCTGCGGATGGGCGGCCTGTGGCTCGGCGACCTCGGTCCCGGCGAGTACCGCGAACTCGGCCCGCGCGAGCTGCACTGGCTCCTGCACCCCGCCGAGGTCCCGCCCCGCGTCTGGGAGCGGCAGGAGGAGGAGACGCTGGAGCGCTGGGGGTAAAACCCCTCCGCCCCTGCGGGGCACCTCCCCTGAGAAGGGAGGCTGCCGTGGGGAGCGTCCCTCCAGCCCCGTGCGCTGCAAGGCTCCCTTCAAGGGGACTCGTATGAGCTGCTTGCAAAGCTGGCCGCGAAGCGAACTGAGGGGTCCTCTCGCCGGAGCCCCGGCCCCCCCACCCGCCCCTGCTACACTCCGGAACGCGGGGAGGCTCACGGCCGCGCTCCTGGCAACAGGGGTGAGGAAAGTCCGGGCACCGCAGGGCAGGATGCCAGCTAACGGCTGGTCGGCGAGTCAAGCGCCCCCCCGAGCGCCACAGCGGGGGAGGAGGCGGCGAAGCCGAAGGACAGTGCCACAGAAACCAGACCGCCGTTCCCAGACAGCCCCGGCGCGGGCGGGAACGGTCAGGGTGAAACGGTGCGGTAAGAGCGCACCAGGCTTCCGGGAGATCGGGGGCGCTGGTAAACCCCATCCGGTGCAAGACCCGACAGTGCGCGAGGAACGGCCCGTTCCATTGACCGCCAGGATGGTCGCTTGAGGCGCGGCGGCGACGCCCGTCCCAGAGAGATGGCCGTGCCCTGCCTCCGGGCAGGAGACAGAACCCGGCTTACCGCCTCCCCGCTCCAGCCCAGGCCCGCCGTTTTCCCCCACCGGGGCGGCGGGTCTGCCTATGCCCGGCCCCCTGCCCCACTCCGCGCCTGCCACGCCGCGACCAGCAGTCCGGCGATCATCAGCCCCCCGCCGACCGGCGTGACCGCTCCCAGCCAGCGCGGCCCGGTCAGCACCAGCAGATACAGGCTGCCGCTGAAGACCACGGCTCCTGCCAGCAGCAGTGGTCCCCACGCGCCGCGCCGTCCACCCGCCCCCAGCGCGAGCAGCGCCAGCGCCGCGTACATCTGGTAGCGCACCCCCGTCTCGAAGGTGGCGAGGTCCGCCGCGCTCAAGGTGTCCCGCAGCCCATGTGCCCCGAATGCCCCCAGGCCCACCCCCAGGGCGGCGAGCAGCGCCCCGGCCACGGTCGGATTCAGTCTCATCCCCCGGAGGGTAGGGTCTGGCGGTGCCGGATGGACAGAGGCAGCTGCCCCGGCAGGTCAGGTGGGAAAAAGGGAATGAACTGGGGTGCAGAGGTGGGAGACAGTGGGAGCCGGTGGTAAAGCGTGGGGGGGGCTGTTACACTCCGGGCAGCAGCTCACAGTCGCGTCTGGTACGTCGCTGCACAGCTGCGCGTCACGTGCTCCCGCCGGAGGCTCTGGTGGGAGGCAGGTGGAAAGAGAGAAACGGTGCCGTTCGGAGAGTACCCCTACACCATTGACGACAAGGGCCGACTGGTCCTGCCCCCGGCCTTCCGGGAATTCGTCGAGGACGGGATGATTCTCACGCGCGGCATGGAGGGCTGCCTGTACGTCTTCCCGCTGGCAGGTTGGCGGCGGGTCGAGGAGCAGCTCGAGGGCCTGCCTCTGACCGACGCGGCCTCCCGCGCCTTTGTGCGGTTTTTCTATTCCGGCGCCAGCAAGGCGCGGCTGGACAACCAGAGCCGCGTCTCGGTGCCGCTGGCCCTGCGCGGTTTTGCGGGGCTGGACAGTGACGTGATCGTGGCGGGTGCCCCCGGACGCCTGGAGCTGTGGACCCCGGCCCGCTGGGAGGCGGCCATCGCCGCCGTGCAGCAGGACCCGCCCAGCCCTGACCTTCTCGCCCATTTCGTGGCGTAACTGACATGACAACTCCCACCCCTGACCTGCCCCCCGACGACGCCTTTGCCCCCGCCCTCTCCCACATCCCGGTCCTGGCAGCCGAGGTCATCGAAGCGCTCGTGCCCGCTCCCGGCCGGGTCATCGTGGACGGCACCCTGGGCGGCGCCGGACACACCCGGCTGCTGCTGGAGGCCGGGGCTTCCGTGATCGGCATTGATCAGGACCCCTACGCCCTGAACCGCGCCCGCGAGGCCGCCCTGCCCGGCCTGACCGCCGTGGAGGGCAACTACCGCGACCTGCCCGGGCTGCTCTCCGGCCTGGGCGTCTCGCAGGTGGACGGCGTGCTGCTCGACATCGGCGTGAGCAGCTTTCAGCTCGACGACAGCGGGCGCGGCTTTTCCTACCACACCGACGCTCCCCTCGACATGCGCATGAGCCAGTCGGGCCTCTCGGCCGCCGACGTGGTGAACACGCTGCCCGAGGAGGAACTCGCCGCGATCATCTACGAGTACGGCGAGGACCGCCACTCGCGCCGGATCGCCCGCGCCATCGTGCACGCCCGCGAGAAGGCCTCCATCGAGACGACGGTGGCCCTCGCGGACCTCGTCAAGCGGGCCTATCCGGGGTTCTCGCGGGGCATCCACCCGGCCCGGCGGACCTTTCAGGCCCTGCGCGTCCACGTCAACGATGAACTCGGCGCCCTGCGCGACGGGCTCGCCGCTGCCGAGGCCGTGCTCGCGCCGGGGGGCCGCCTCGCGGTGATCTCCTTCCACTCGCTGGAGGACCGCATCGTCAAGCGCTTCTTGCGGGGGTCGGCGACCCTCGAGGCCCTGACCAAGCGCCCGGTCGAGGCGTCGGAGGACGAGCAGGCCCGCAATCCCCGCGCCCGCAGCGCCAAGCTCCGTGCGGCCCGCAAGCTCAGTCCCGACGAACTCAGCCCCGGGGCGGCGGCGAGCCGCGAGGTGGCCCGGTGACCGCGTGGAGGCGTCTGCCCGACTTCTCGCGGCTGGACGTGAGCGTCGCCACCTGGCGGGCGCGGGCGGTGCGGTACCTCGCCATCTACCTCGCGCTCGCGCTGCTGCTGGTGGGGGCGCGGGCCCTGACCCAGGACGTGCGCCCTACCCTGCGGGCCGCGCAGGACCGTGAGGCGGCGCTGACCACCGAGCGCGACGAACTGGAGTTGCAGGTGCAGACCCTGATGGGCTCGGCGCGGGTGCGCGACTGGGCCTTTGCCAACGGGATGCGCCGCTTTGCCGGGTCGAACACGACCGCCGGGCGCTTCGGGGGCGTCCCGCTGCCCCCGCCCCTGGTTCCCCGGACCACCCTGGAGGTGCAGACCCAATGGAAGTGAAGATCCAGACCCGCTCGCGGTGGATGCAGCTCATCGCGCTGGTGCTGTTCATGACGCTGGTGTGGGCCTACGCGCAGCTCGAATGGGGCGTGCCGCAGGGGGTCAAGCGCTCGGTCGTGCAGTCGCGCGGCCCGATTGTGGCCCGCGACGGCACCGTCTTGGCCCGCAGCGTGGACGGCGAGCGGGTCTATCCCCAGGGTGCCCTCGCCGGGCAGGTTCTCGGCATGATGGGCGCCACCGAGGGGCTGGAGGGGCTGGAGGCCGCCTACAACCGCAGCCTGGAAGCGGGCCAGCCCCTGCGCCTGACCCTCGACCCGGCGACCCAGTCGGCAGCCGAGGCCGCGCTCGCCCGCTACGTCCCCGAGCATGAGGCGCAGTACGGCTCGGTGGTGGTCCTGGAAACGCGCACCGGGCGCATTCTGGCTGCCGCGAGCTATCCCCCCTTCGACCCCAACCGGTGGCGGGTCTACTCGCCCGAGACCCGGCGCAACCGTCCCTTCCTCGATGTGTACGAACCCGGCTCGACCATCAAGGCGTTGGTGGTCGCCGCCGCCCTCAACGAGGGCCTGACCACCCCCAACACCGTGTACGACACGCCCATGCGCCGCTACGTGGGCGAACGCTGGGGCAGCACCATCGGGGACAGTGTGGACCACCCGGAGCGCCTGACCACCCAGCAGATCCTGCGCTACAGCAGCAATGTGGGCATGAGCCATATCGTCGAGAGGTTCGAGCCCGAGCGGATGCGGGACTACCTCAGTGACTACGGTTTCGGGGACTATGCCGAACTGCCCACCGTCACCAGCAGCACCGGGCGGCTGCAACCCCTGCGCAACTGGAACGATCTGGTCCGGGCCACCAACGCCTTCGGCCAGGGCATGAGCGGCACCACCCTGCAACTCGCCGCCGCCTACAACGTCATGGCGAACGACGGCCGCTACGTGGCTCCCCGCCTCGTGGAAGGAGAACCCGCCGGGGAGCGCCGCGACGTGCTGCGCCCGGCGACGGCCCGCACCATCCGCACCATGCTCAGGGAGGTCGTCAAGGAGGCCATTCCCACCCAGGCGGGCCTGGAGGGCTTCGACCTGATGGGCAAGACGGGCACCTCGCAGGTGTCGCTGGGCGCCCAGGGCTACTCCAGCAGCCTCTACGACTCGACCTTCGCCGGGATCGTCTCCTACCCGTCCGACACCCCCCGCGTCACCATCGCGGTGATGGCCCACGGCGCCAAGCGCGGCCACCACGGCTCTCAGCTGGCCGCCCCCATCTACCGCGACATCGCCTCCGACATCCTCTCCCGCTGGGGCGCCGCCCCCACCCCGCCCCCACCCGAAAAGGATGAAGAGGCCAAACCCTGAGCACTTCCTGAGTCTTTCCAAACCCGTCAGATGCCTGCAAGCCAGCCTACCGTGAGCTGGCTTTCCTTACGTCCTGGACGAAATGCAAGCCTGCCCACTCTTTCCTCCCGGATGACCCGGCCGCAGGTCAGTTCGTGCCTCAGAAAGAGGAAAATCCGGGCATCTTCATGAGAAAATAGATGAGAGCATTAGAAGTCATCTCATGGCGTTTTCTGAGGAGTTGACGCGACCTCACAGCATATTGGAAATTCTGGCAGCCCCAAGATCGACCTGGAAATGAGAGTCATGCCCCACCATTCACAGGCGGCTCCCATGCCCCGTCTCTAGTCTCAGTGCCGAAGAGAGCCCCCTGCGGCTCCCACGTATTCAGACTTGACCCACCTGGCCGCGCTCCGCGTGCGTGGCCACAGGAGACTGCATGTTGAACTTGACCCATCTGCTGCCCGCAGCGTTGCTGACCACCCTCGCCTCCGCCGCCGCGACTCCCGTGCTGCCCGCTCCGGCAGTCGCTGCCCAGGCCGTGCGAGCAGCCCTCGCCCCTGAGGTCGCCCCCGCGCCTGCGCCGCTCGC
>NZ_JASNGB010000192.1 GCF_030271215.1 Deinococcus rhizophilus
CAGACGTGACTTGCCCCGCGGTCCGCCCGATTGGGTTCACTCCAGTTCCTCCAGCACCTGCCGGGTGAGCGGATTGACCTCGCCCGGCTCCAGCCCCGCGGACATGACCCGGAAGCGCTCCGCGCCGTGGTGTTCGAGCAGGACCTGGGCCATCTGGGAGCGGGCGGTGTTGCCGGTGCAGATGAACAGAACCGATGGGACATTCATGCCTTCCTCCTTCATCACGAGAGCCGCAGGGCGAGGGCGGCCAGGGTAACCAGCAGGACAGGGAGGGTCAGGACGAGGCCGACCTTGAAGTACTGGCCCCACCCGATCCGCACCCCTTTGCTGGCCAGCACGTGCAGCCACAACAGCGTGGCGAGGCTGCCGATGGGCGTGATCTTCGGGCCGAGGTCGTTGCCCACGACGTTCGCGTAGATCATGCCTTGTTTAACGGCTCCGGTCGCCTGGCTCGCGTCGATGGCTAGCGCTCCAATCAGCACACTGGGCATGTTGTTCATCACGCTGGCCAGAAAGGCCATCAGGAAGCCGGTGCCCAGGGTGGCGGTCCACAGGCCCCCGGCAGCGAGGCGGTCAAGCACTCCGGCCAGCAGGTCGGTTAACCCCGCGTTGCGCAGGCCGTACACGACCAGGTACATCCCCAGCGAGAAGACCACAATCTGCCAGGGGGCGCCCTTGAGAACATTCCGGGTGCTTACGACGTGCCCACGGGCGGCAACGAACCACAGCAGCACCGCACCCAGCACGGCGACCGCGCTCACCGGAATCCCCAGGGGACCAGCCGCGAAATACCCGACCAGCAACACCCCCAGGACCACCCAGCCGACCTTGAACACCTTCGGATCCCGGACGGCGCTGCCCGGCGATTCCAGCGTGCCCGGGTCGTAGCGACCCGGCAGGTCCCGCCGGAACATCAGGTACAGCATGCCGAGACTAGCCAGGACCGCCGCGATGTTGACCGGGACCATCACCGAGGCGTACTCCCCGAAGCCCAGGTTGAAGTAGTCGGCGCTGACGATATTCACGAGGTTGCTGATCACCAGCGGCAGGCTGGCGCTATCTGCGATAAAGCCCGTGGCGAGGATGAACGCCAAGGTGGCCGCTGGCCGGAAACCCAGAGCTGTCAACATCGCGAGCACGATGGGCGTGAGAATCAGCGCGGTACCGTCGTTGGCGAACAGGGCGCTGACAGCCGCCCCCAGCAGGATCACCAGCGGGAACAACAGCCGTCCACGTCCGCCTCCCCAGCGGGCGACATGCAACGCGGCCCACTTGAAAAAGCCCGCCTCGTCGAGAATCAGGCTGATGATAATCAGGGCGACGAAGGTGATGGTCGCGTTCCAGACGATGTCCCAGACGACCGGGATGTCGGAGACGCTGACCACGCCTGTCAGGAGGGCCAACCCTGCCCCGAGGGACGCACTCCACCCGATGCCCAGGCCTCCAGGCTGCCACTTCAGCTTGGGTTGCCAGATGACCAGGACGAGGGTCAGCAGGAAAATCAGAACAGCGAGCAGCATCAGGCTTACTGGGCGTTCACGGCGGGATTGTCGTCGTAGCTCGCGGGCACGGGCTGCCCGTCCCCCAGGGCCTGCACGAAGGCGCCGAACTGCCCTTCAAGCTGGTCACGGACCTCTCGCCAGCGGTCCAAGCTCCCGCCCGAGGGATCGACAAAGGGGTAATGCAAGCGGTGCGTCTTGCCTGGATAGGCCGGGCAGGCTTCAGCAGCGGAGTCGCAGACCGTGATCACATAATCGAAGTTCTGCCAGTCCGGCACGTCCCAGAGCGTCTTGCTGGTCTGTCCGTCGAGGTTCAGGCCGATCTCAGCCATGACGGTCTTGGCGTCATCCTTGACCCGGGTGGCCTCGGTTCCGGCGGACTGCACTTCGAGGTCAAGTCCGAGGCGCTGGGCAGCGGCCCGGGTTAGGGCTTCGGCCATCTGGGAGCGGGCGGAATTGTGGGTGCAGAGAATCAGGACACGGAGCATACTCGCAACCTAACACACCGGCCCAGATTGATAGGTCAGGGGTAGTTCAGCGAGGTAGATGTCGCGCAGCAGCTCGCCACCCAGCAGGTACAGCGGCTCCGGCAACAGGCGGTAGAAGCTGTTTTTACCGCGTTGTTCCCCGACAATCAGGCCAGCGTCGCGCAGAGCCGCCAAGTGATAGGAGACCTTGCTTTGCGGCAGATTCAGCGCGGCCTCCAGGTCGCAGACGCAGCGCTCGCCCCGCGCCAGGATCCGGACGATCTCATAGCGGATGTTGTTCGCCAGCGCCTTGAGGACAGTCAGGGTCTGTGGTTCAGGGGAAGCCGCGGCAGTCATCAACTGGATTCTATCACTCGGCGTAGCGAAATCGCGTTGGCCGACTGCATGCTGCATCCGTTCGCAAGCTTTGTTCCGGGAGCTGAGGCAGTGGGGCTGGCCACCGTTGACTGGTCCCAAATCCCTGATGCCTGCCCGTACACCCTACGGCCGTTGATCCGGTGACCGACGAAAGAGTCCTGCTTCTGACCTCAGGCTCGGGTATACCCGCTGACACCCTTATCCTGACTCTCAGGCGTCGCCGCTGTCCTCGCGGGCGTGCTCCAGTCCAGGGACGTTCGTGGTGTCGGCCAGGAAGATGCCCAGCAGGAACGGCACCTCGCCCGCGCGGCCCGCGTACCGATCGTGCAACGCGCGCAGTTCCCCCTGCAGTTCGCGTGCGTCGCCCGGCGAGAGGTGCAGCAGGTGCCACCCGCTCACCATCACCGGCGCCGCCTCGCCCAGGTCGGTCCACAGGACGCCGTCTTCCCGCATGATCCGGAAGAACACGTCGCCGCTGGGCGCATGGGCCGTGACGAAGCCCCACCCATGCTGGTCGAACGGTGCGCGCTGGAACGTCCGCCCAATCGCTGTCTCGAACAGCTCGAGGTGCTGCGCGCGGTTGTGCCGACCGACCGTCTCGGGCGGCACCAGCGAGAACGGCACGAAAAAAGTGTCCGAGGTTGCGCGGTACAGTCGCACCGCGCGGCCCGCTCGCGGTCGGCTGTCCTGCACGGTAAGCAGTCCGGCACGCTCGAGGCGCCGGACGCGCTTGAAGAGCCATTCGGTTGTCACACCGAGCGTGCGGGCGGCGTCGGCTATGCCCCGCGCCTCGGGCGTGAACACATCGAGCAGCCGCAGCCACGCGCGGTCCATAAGCAATCGCGCCTGGAGGGCGCTGTCGACGCGGTAAGGCCTACTTTCTGGGACGTCTTGCACAGCAAGTTGAGGATACGGCAAGGTGCCTGCATGCCCCAGGATGCTGCCGGACGCTGGCTCTTGACTGCGAGTGCCGCGCTGCTGTTCACGCTCGGTCTGCCTCTGCTGTTCGCGGCCGACCTAACCGCCGCCTGGCTCGGCGCGCCCTCCGTGGCCGGTGAGGCGCTGGCACAACTCGCCGCGAGTGGGCTGCTGGGCCTGGGCGTCATCAACTGGTGGGGGCGCGGCAACCCCATCGGCGGGATCTACGGGCGACCGCTGGGCCTGGGGAACTTGCTGTGCCTCATGTCGGCCGCGGCGTCGCTGGGCCGGGTAACGCTGGTAGGGGAGCTTCCCGGCGTGGCGTGGGTGGTGGTGCTGGTCTTGACGGGACTGACGCTGGCCTTCGCCTGGCGGATGGTCCTGTGGCGGCCCCGAAGGCTACCCGGGCAGATTCCTGGCCTGTGAAGCTGCAAAGAGGAGACGTTCGTCCAATTGGGGTATACCCAACGCCTGAATTCTCCTTCTCTGGAGCAGCCTGAGGCAGTCGCCAGCGCCGCCCGGTCTGCCAGCCCGCTCTCCTCCGTTACAGGCGATCCCGTGCTGGTGTGAGTGGCCGACCAGGTCAGGATCCGCCTACCCGGTCCGTCCAGAATGGCGCTGCTTCCCTTGTCCCAGGGAAAGGGTTGCGGCATACTGCCGGAGCCGCGGGCGCGGCGTCCCGTCTGAGTGACGCCCCCGACGATAACCGAACCGAAGTGGTCTCCCGATCCTTCAGCCTCCCCAGCGGGCTCTCCTCCCGCTGCCGGTTGTCACGGCGCCCTCCGAGGTGCACATGACCGCAACCCCCTCTCCAACCGCCCGCTTCAACTTCAAGCAATACAGCCAGGAATGGCTCGCCAATCCGCGCGGGGACATCCTGGCGGGGATCGTCGTCGCCCTGGCTCTGATCCCCGAAGCCATCGCCTTTTCCATCATCGCGGGCGTCGATCCCCAGGTGGGTCTCTACGCCTCGTTCATCATCGCCCTCGTCACGGCCTTCATCGGAGGGCGGCCCGGCATGATCAGCGCGGCGACCGGCGCGATGGCGCTGCTGATGATCGGCCTGGTCAAGGACCACGGCTTGGCGTACTTGTTCGCCGCGACGGTCCTGACCGGCTTGCTTCAGATCGTCTTCGGCTGGGCGAGACTGGCTCGCTACCTGAAGTTCGTGCCCCGCAGCGTGATGGTGGGCTTCGTGAACGCCCTGGCAATTTTGATCTTCATGGCGCAGCTTCCACAGTTCGCGGGCGCGAACTGGCAGATGTACGCGATGGTCACCGCTGGTCTGGCGATCATCTACCTGCTCCCCCGGGTCTTCAAGGCCATCCCCAGCGCCCTAGTCGCCATCGTGGCCCTGACGCTGGTATCCGTCTTCACGGGCGCCGACGTGAAGACCGTGGGGGATATGGGGGAGCTCCCCAAAGCCCTGCCGCCCTTTCAACTTCCCCAGGTGCCGCTGACCTTCGAGACGCTGAGCATCATTTTCCCGGTGGCGCTGACCCTCTCCATCGTGGGCCTGCTCGAAAGCCTGCTCACTGCACAACTGATCGACGAGCGCACCGACACCACCAGCGACAAGAACGTCGAATCGCGCGGTCAGGGCGTGGCGAACATCGTCACCGGCTTCTTCGGGGGCATGGCAGGCTGCGCGATGATCGGCCAGAGCATGATCAACGTGACCAACGGGGGACGCGGGCGGCTCTCCACCTTCGTCGCCGGGCTGGGCCTGCTGATCCTGATTCTTGCCCTGCAACCGCTGCTGGTGCAGATCCCGATGGCTGCGCTGGTGGCGGTGATGATCGTGGTGTCCGTCAGCACCTTCGATTGGAGCAGCCTGCGGACGCTGACGGTCTTTCCGAGGGGCGAGAGCCTCGTGATGCTGGCGACCGTGGGCGTGACGGTGCTGACGCATGACCTGTCGATGGGCGTGCTGGTGGGCGTGTTGCTGAGTGCCCTGTTCTTCGCACGCAAGGTGTCGCAGCTCTCGCAGGTCACACCTGAGGACCTCACGGACGGGACCCGGACCTACCGGGTGCGGGGGCAGCTGTTCTTTGTCAGCACCCACGATTTCCTGCACCAGTTCGACTTCGCGCATCCCGCGAGCCGGGTGGTCATCGACCTGACGGACGCACACTTCTGGGACGGGTCGGCAGTGGGGGCGCTGGACAAGGTGATGCTGAAGTTCATGCGCCGGGGCACGCCCGCTGAGCTGGTCGGGCTCAATGAGGCATCGGCGACCCTGATTGACCGCCTCGCGGTACACGACAAGCCCGGGGCACTGGAGAAGGGATCCAGCCACAGCTGAAAGCAGATCAAGGAAGCCCCGGGAGGGTTCTGGCAACTTAACCTGAGTGAGGCCGGAGTAGCTCAGCAG
>NZ_JASNGB010000193.1 GCF_030271215.1 Deinococcus rhizophilus
CTCCCAGCCTACTCCTCAAGCCCCCTTTGCCGTCATAGTTTTTTTTGTGTAGCTTGCCGGGTATGAAAGGGCGTTTGCGGTCGGTGCTGGCACTGGGTGCGTTGTTGAGTGGAGGGACTCTCGCTGGCGGTGCTGACCCCCCGACCTCCTGGCTGGGCCAGCGGGTGGACGTGACTCAGACGGCGTTTTGTAAGGCGAACGGTTGCAGGCTGGAGCGGCAATTCACGCCGATGGGGTGGCCGGAAGGAATCGGATACGCTTATCGGTTGCCGGATGGGTGGACCCTGGAGGCTTATGTGCAACCGGGCGGTTGGGTCAGCAACGTTTTCCTGCTGAAGTACGGGGCACGGCTGGGCAGCTCGTTGACCTTGCGGGAGCGTCGGCTGGGTGCCGAGTTCCTGAAGCTGGCGACCGGGCGGCGCTTCACTCCGCAGGCGGTGGCGGATTGCATCACCGCCGGTCTGGCCACTCAGCAGCGCAATCCAGACGTGTACGGCCCCGACCGTCCCCTGAGCCAGTGGGCCACTCCGGCGGGCTTGCCTTACAAGGCGCGTTGCGGTGTCGCGGGCGCCGGGCCGCTGGGCGTCTGGGCCGGGTGGAGGCAGCAGTAAACCGCCCTCACCCCCACCCGTTACCCTGGCCCGCATGGACATTCCGCGTGAGCTGCTGGAGCAGACGCAGGCCCGTTACATTCGCCGGGACCCCGAGCGCCAGGAGTGCCGGGCGCGGCTGGAGGCGGGCGGCCCCCTCGCCGCCGACACCGAGGCGCGGGTGGAGGCCCGCCTGACCCGCCTGGGCGTGCCGCTGCCCGAAGCGCGGGCGGTGGCCACGGGGCAGGCCGATGGGCGGGATGTCGCCGCCCAGCTTCCCGAAGACACGCGGCTGCCGCTGGAGCGGGTGCTGGGGGCCAACGATCTGGTCGGCGTGGCGTATCTCGACCTCGCGCGGGCAGCGTCGCGGGCGGTGGGGCGCGTCGTGCTGCGCGACAGCCGGGGGCGGACGCGGGGCTACGGCACAGGCTGGCTGTGCGGCCCCGGCGCCCTGCTCACCAACAACCACGTGCTGGAGGACGCGGCCTCGGCCCGCACTGCCGTCGTCGAGTTCGACTATGAACAGCGGCCCGACGGCACCCTGCGCGACCGGGTGACGCTGGACCTCGACCCCGACACCCTCTTCGTGACCTCGGAGGGGCTGGATTACTCGCTCGTCGCGGTGGGTGGCGACACGTCGGCCTTCGGGTGGTTGCCCCTGTTTGGCAGCGTGGGCAAGGTGCTCGTGGGCGAGGCGCTGAGCATCATCCAGCATCCCTCCGGCGAGCCCAAGCAGGTCGCCCTGCGCGAAAACCGCCTCGTGGACCTGCTGCCCGACTTTCTGCACTACGAGACGGACACCGCGCCGGGGTCGAGCGGCAGCCCGGTCTTCAACGACGCCTGGGAGGTCGTGGCCCTGCACCACAGCGGCGTGCCGCGCAAGGACGCGGGCGGACGGACCCTGCGCCGGGGCGGTCAGCCCGTGCAGCCCGGCGACCCCGACACCCTGATCGACTGGGTCGCCAACGAGGGCGTGCGGATCAGCCGCATCGTGGAGGACCTGCGGGCGCGGGCCGAGGGTGCGGCGAGTCCCCTGCTGGCGGGCGTGCTGTCGGCCCAGCGGCCCTCGGTGGGCACCGAACGTCAGAGCGCCGGGACTGCCCCGGTTCTCGACCTCGGCCGCGTGACGGTGGGGGCGGACGGGGTCGCGACGGTGCCCGTGACCCTGCGCCTGCGGGTGGGGAGTGGAGAAGCGGGTCGCCCGGCCCCGGCCCCCACCCGCCCCTACCTCGACCCGGCGGACGGCGAGCGGGCGGCGGCGTACTACGCGGACCTGCCGGAGGGCGGCACCCCCCAGACCCGCTTTCAGGCCCTCTCCGAGCGGGTGACGCGCACCCACACCCGCACGCTGAGCTATGACCCCGCCGACGACCTCTATCCCTGGGTGGACCTGTGGCCCGACGGCAAGCTGCGCAGCCTGTACTCGGCCCGCGAGCATACGCCCGAAGAATTCATCGCCGCCGACCGCGCCGCGCAGGAGCGCCGCATAGCCCTGGCCGCCCGCGAGGGGCTGGACGCGGAGGCGCTGGAGGCCGCGTTGCCCTACAACTGCGAGCATGTGGTGCCGCAGTCGTGGTTCGGCAAGCGCGAGCCCATGCGCGGGGACCTGCACCACCTCTTCGCGTGCGAGCCGGACTGCAACTCGTTCCGGGGCAATACCCCCTACTTCGACTTTCCCGACTACGGCGAGGCCATCCGCAGCGAGTGCGGGCGGCGCGAGCCCGGCGAGTTCGAGCCCGCGCACGGCAAGGGGGCGGCGGCCCGGGCGACCCTCTACTTTCTGCTGCGCTACCCCGGCGTGGTGCGGCAGTACGGCGAGCGGCACCTGCAGACGCTGCTGGCGTGGCACGAACAGGACCCGCCCGGCGACTGGGAACGGCACCGCAACGCGGCCATCTTCGAGAAGCAGGGCAACCGCAACCCCCTGATCGACCGCCCGGAGTGGGGGGCAGCGGTGGCGTTCAGCGAGGGGCTGGGGCGGTAGCGGGCAGGGGCTGCGCGGCGCTGGTCCGTTCCTGAAAGGCGATCAGGTCGAAGTCGGAGAGGGGCCGGGCCAGCTCGAAGACCTGTGGCTCCCGCTGCGCCCACTCTGTCCCGTACTGCCCACCCAGAAAGCGCCGGGGACCGGGATGGGGATGGTCGCGGGCGCCGTACAGCCCGTCGCCCCGCCCCGCGAAGAGGTCTTCCGAGTGGTGGGCGGCGGGTGGCCCCACCGGCAGGTCGGCCAGCGGCTTCGGGTGGCCGGGGACGTCATGGTTGCGGGTGCGGAAGATGCCCTGCCCCATCATCATCCCGACCGCCAGATACGCCGGGCCGAGCTGTTGGCGCAGCACGAACCCGGCGGCGGGCGAGCCGTGGAAGCTGGGGTTGACGGCCACATGCTCGTTGTGCGCCCAGAACACCGTGAGCCCAGCCGGGTCCAGCCCCTCTTCCAGCAGCGTCTCGGCCATGAAGCGGTCGCGCAGGCCCAGGCGGGTGTGCCCGGCCTCCAGCAGGTAGGCGTCCACGTACCGCCGGGCACTGCGGGCGAGGCTGCGGCGCTCCGGGTCGAGTTCGGCGGCCTCCACCTCGCATAGCACCTCGTGGAGTTCGCGGGCCTCCAGACTTCCGGCCTCCACACGGCCCCGCGCGGTCAGTCCGGCGAGCGCGGGGTGCGCGTGTCCGGCGGCGATCAGGTCGGCCACCCCCAGGTACGGCTCCTGCACGTCCGCGCCGACGAAACGGACCCGCCGCTCGCCCGGCTGCGACAGGTTCCAGGCCCGCAGCCGGGTCAGCGCATCCAGAATCTCCCGTGTCTCCCAGGTCCAGAAGCGTTGGGCACGCAGCGCGGCCTCCAGGTCGCCCTCCCCACGCAGGGCCGCGTCCAGCAGGCGGCCGGTGGCGAGGCCGCATTCCCAGGCCAGCACGCGCAGCCGCCCGGACTGGGCCAGGGCCAGGATGACCTCGCCCTTCCACCGGAACGCCTAGAGCATTTGCCATAAGAATGCGCTGGGTTTCCGCATTCGTTGGCCGAGCGGAGCGAGCGAATTGAAGAAGAGCATTGGGCAGAATGGAGGCAACTGGGGCGCCCTTCCCGGGGGGCCGTAATTCTGTCAAATGCTCTCGGCGGTGCCGTGGGTGGGTTCCCCCAGACCCAGCATCCGCACGCCTTCCAGCCGGGTCAGCAGGGGGAAGGGGTCGGGAGTNACTGGGGCGCCCTTCCCGGGGGGCCGTAATTCTGTCAAATGCTCTCGGCGGTGCCGTGGGTGGGTTCCCCCAGACCCAGCATCCGCACGCCTTCCAGCCGGGTCAGCAGGGGGAAGGGGTCGGGAGTCACCGGTCCAGATCGTGAGGGCACGGCCCCCAGCCTAGCCCGCCGACCCGCTACCCTGGCCCCATGACCCGCCCCCCCACCTCCACCCGCACCGACAAGGGCGTGCGCGGCTTTGACCTCGACCTGCACGTCGCCTTTGCCCAGGCCCTGCCGCGCGATCAGGCGCTCGCCGTACTCGCCGCCGCCGAGGGCTTCACGGTGGACCTCTACGCCCGGCACGACCAGCCCGGCGCCCCGGTGCCGTCGGCCCGCCTGACCGGTCCCCTGCGCGACCCCGACGCCTTGCGGGCGGTGCTGGCCGCCTGGCTGCACGGCGAGGCCCGCACGGTGGAGGTCGGGCTGCACGGCTACCTGCGCTCCGGGGCGGGGCAGACCGAGTGGATGCCCTGGCGCCGCACCGTGGTGCTGCCCCGCGCCGAGGCAGACCGCGTGCCCTTCGAGGAGGGCGTGCGGTACGTGCTGGAGTAGTCCTGCCGGGTCGCCGTCAGGCGCTCAGCGGCAGCACCAGCGCCCGCGCCTTGGCGGTGCCGCCCGCTTCCCGGTGCAGCACCAGCACATTCAGGCGCACGTCGGGCCGCAGCAGGTAGGGCAGCAGGGTGGTGTCCAGCGTCCGCAGCGCCCGCACGCCGTGGGCCCCTAGCTCGCCCGGCGGCAGGCCGCGCAGGACCAGCACCGCCCGGTCACCGCTCCGGCTGCGCCACAGGTCGGCGCTTCCCAGGCGGTCGACGCCGTGGTGGTCGCGGTACTCGAAGGGGTGGGCCTGCCGCACAAGCTGCATCGTGGAATCACGCTCCAGGAAAAGAAGGGGAGAGAAGTCGTCCGCCGCGTGAGGCCACGTGGTCGGGGGCGGATGGCCGGACTGAAGGCCACGACGCTGGGGTACCCCCCCAGGGTAAGGGCCGGGGACGGGCCAGGCGAGTGCCCTTTGTCCCGTCCGCGTGTTCCAGCAGCGGGAAAAGTCATCGTTTCATACGGGTTCCGGTGTGGAAGGGGCTTGAGGCTTTGCTGCCCCTGCCCGCGCGGCGGCAGTCTGGCTCACGGTCGGGCGGGAGGCGGGGACGGCACAATGGCGCGGTGACCCCACCCCACCACGCGACGGGCGGTGTGCCCGAGATGCTGCGCGAGTACCAGGGCTATGTCCTGGCCCACCGCCTGCGCCGGGCCGTCGGGGGGCGGGTGGCCCCGGCGGGCGACGTGCTGACCCTGGCAGGCTACGCGGCGCGGCGCATCGAGCGGCAGGACCTCGCCCGGCGGCTGGTGCGCGGCGGGTTGCCGCCGGGGGGGATGGGCCAACTCGATGCGCTGTCCGGCGAGCTGATGTTCGGCTTCTGGCTCAATCCGGCGGAGGTGGCCGCCTTTTTGCGGGCCGCGCTGCGCCAGGGCGGGCACCCGGCGCTGGGCGACCCCCAGGCCTTTGCCAGCCTGCTGACCCCGGAGGAACGCGAGCGGCTGGGCGACACGGGCGTGCGGCTGGTCTGCGCCCACCACCTGAGCTGCCTGACCCTGGCCGCGCCCATGCTGGACCCCGACGCGCTCGCGGGCGTGTGGGCGCGGGTGGAGGCGACCACGCCGCCTCTGTTCGTGGACGAACTCGCCCGGTCGGGGCAGGCCGGATGACACCGGGGGCACGGTGACGGGCCTGG
>NZ_JASNGB010000194.1 GCF_030271215.1 Deinococcus rhizophilus
CCCCCAGCCCCGCCGCGACGTAGGTGCCCGTCGCCAGCCCCAGCAGGCCCACGCCGAGGCCGAACTGCACCCAGCGGGCGGGCAGGCCTGCGGGGTCGGGGACCAGCGGGGCCAGCACGTCCAGAAAGAGGCCGATCAGGAGGACGTTCAGCACCGTTCCCGGCCCGACGCGCTCGCGCAGCCACAGGGCGCTGAGGGCCACGATCCCCACGCCCGTCAGGATGCTGACCATGCCCAGCGTCAGCGGGAGGTGCCGGGTCACGCCGAGGTGAAAGGCTTCCCAGGGCGCCACGCCCACCCGCGCGTCCAGCATCAGCCGCAGGGCGAGGCTGTAGAGCGCCAGCCCGAGGACCAGCAGGCCGTACCGCCCCGGCGTGGGCAGGCGCGTGGCGGCGGCGAGGAGCGCGGGGCGGGGCATGGGGGCGAAGGTAGCACCCGGCCCCCGCCCGGCCCAACGCCGCCCAGAGCCTCGCTTAACCCTCCCCGACCCGCCGCGCCCCAGGGCACACAATCGGGAGGGAGGTTCGCCTATGGACTCGCAGATCAACGACCGCTTCGAGGACACCCTCAGCCAGCACGACCGGCTGGAAGCCCTGGCCGACACGTTGCAGCCCAAGCTGCGCGAGTGGCTGGACGCCCTGCCGGACGGGGTGGAGGCCACCCTGCACGGGCAGCCGCTGGGCCACCCCCTGCACCCCATCCTGATTCACCTGCCGCTGGGGGGCTGGATCGTCGCGGGACTGCTGGACTTCCTGCCGGGCCACTCGCCGGAGAACGAGGCGGCGGCCGACCGGGCGCTGCTGCTGGGCACCGTGGGCTCGGTCGCGGCCATCGCGGCGGGCTGGACCGACTGGGCCAACACGCGCGGCGAGGCGCGGCGCACCGGGCTGATCCACGGGGCCGTCAACGAGGCCGCCTTCGTGCTCAACGTGGCCTCGCTGCTGGCCCGCAGGCGGCACAAGCGGCGGCTGGGCAAGCTGCTCTCGGGGACGGCGCTGGGGCTGGCGGGGCTGGGCGGCTTCCTGGGGGGGCAACTGGTCTACCGGCATGGCCTGGGCGTGGGCCAGACGCTGGCGCACCCGCAGGGCTGAGGCGGGGGGAGGCAGGGAGGGGGCGCCGTGACGGGTGGCCCCCTCTCGCGGTCTGTGTCCGGTCCGTTCTCTCACCGGGAAAGCGCCGACGCAGGGCCTCTCCTCCGCCTCTCTCCCAGCCCGTTCTGTCCTGCCTGCTCCTGCTCTCCTGCGGGGGTGGGCCAGTCTGCCCGGCGGGAACGGGCGCTGTTCCCGCCTCCAGCGGGCTTCCCCCTCATACGGATTCCGTCTGTTTCGTGAACAAACCGGCGTTCTTCCGGTTTGTTCACTCCACGCCCGGAACCCGTTGTTCTCCTTCTCGCTCCGCTCGGATTTCAGGTTTACGCGTAAACCTCTCAATCGGAGTTCGTATTACCCCTCGCGCGACTGCACCGGAAAGGCCGGATGAATCCGCAGCGCCCGCGTCAGGGCGATCACCCAGGCCAGCGAGAACAGCGCCCCGCCCAGCACGTCGGTCGGGTAGTGGACGCCGATATAGACGCGGGACCACATCATGCCCAGCACGTACAGCCCGCCCAGAACCAAGGCGGGGACCCGCCAGCGCGTGGGCCACAACAGGACTGCCAGCGAGGTCGCCAGCGCCGAGGCGAACATCGCGTGGCCGCTGGGAAAGGAAGAGTCGGGCTCGGGCAGAATCGGGGTCCAGAAGGCGGGGCGGGGACGCTCGAAGACGTTCTTGAGCAGCACGTTGATCAGTGCGACCCCACCCAGGCTGAGGGCCAGGAAGTAGCCCAGGCGGTGCCGCAACCGGTAAAAGACGTAAGCCAGCACCAGCGTCACCGGCACCATGCCCCGCGCACTCCCCAGCAGCGAAAAGGCGACCGCCACCCGGTCGAGCATGGGCGACGCACCCGCGTGCAGCGCCAGCATCAGCGGCTTTTCAAAGGCGAACGGCTCCTTGTTGAACACGTCCTCCGCGATGGAGACGAAGATCAAGAGGGGCACCAGCAGCCCGAAAAACAGCAGCAGCAACCTTCGCCAGTGCTCCCGCGAAAAGGCGAGGAGGTGCGCCAGGGGACCGCTGTGGGGGGAAGCCGGGGTCATGAATCTGCCCACGCTACTCCCCCCGCGCCCGGCAGCGTACCCGGGGGGCGGTGGGCAAGTGTTCATCCCTGGGCTCCCCCTTCCCCTACACTGTCAGGGTTGCCGCGCCTATGCGGAGTCAAGGAGGACACTGTGGGACTCGCCATTGGAATCGTCGGGCTGCCGAACGTCGGCAAGAGCACGCTGTTTAACGCCATCACGCGGGCAGGCGCACTCGCCGCCAACTACCCCTTCGCCACCATCGAACCCAACGTGGGCCGGGTGACCGTCCCCGACGAGCGCCTCGCCGCGCTGAGCCGGGTCTTTACCAAGGGCGACCGCGTGCCGCCGATCATCCCCACCTTCGTCGAGTTCGTGGACATCGCCGGGCTGGTCAAGGGGGCCAGCCAGGGCGAGGGCCTGGGCAACCAGTTCCTGGCGAACATCCGCGAGGTGGACGCCATCGCCCACGTCGTGCGCTGCTTCGAGGACCCCAACGTGGTTCACGTGGCCGGACAGGTCGATCCCATCGACGACATCGAGACGATCAACACCGAGCTGATCCTCGCGGACCTCGCCGGGCTGGAAAAGCGGCTGGCGAACCTCCAGAAGAAGGCCAAGGGCGGCGACAAGGAGGCCCGCGAGCAGGCCGAGATGGCCGAGCAGATTCTGAAGGTGCTGGGCGAGGGCAAACCCGCCCGTGCGGGCAGTTACGAGGGCAGGATTCCCAAGGAGTTCGGTCTGATCACCACCAAGCCCGTGATCTACGTGGCGAACGTGGGCGAGGACGATCTGGGAGAGGACAACGCCTACGTGCAGCAGGTCCGCGAGTACGCCGCCCGCGAGGGAGCCTCGGTCGTCAAGATCAGTGCCCAGATCGAGGGCGAACTCGCCGAGATGCCCGAGGACGAGGCCCGCGAGTTTCTGAGCGACCTCGGCGTGGAGGAAAGCGGCCTCGACCAGCTCGTGAAGGTCGGGTACGAGACGCTGGGGCTGATCACCTTCATCACGTCGGGCGAGAAGGAAGTGCGGGCCTGGACCATCCGCCGGGGCGAGAAGGCCCCGGAAGCGGCGGGCGAGATTCACTCCGACCTCGAACGCGGCTTTATCCGCGCCGAGGTCATCGAGTGGCAGAAGATGGTCGAGGCGGGCGGCTGGGCGAATGCCAAGAGCAAGGGCTGGGTCCGCACCGAGGGCAAGGACTACGTCATGCAGGACGGCGACATCATGAACGTGCTGCACAACATGTAAACCGGACGGCCAGCACGGGGGCGGAAGGGCACGGGGGCATCCCCAGCCTTCCGCCCCCCGCGCGTTCTGCCCCCGTCCGCTCTGCGCTACAGTGCTTCCCCCATGCCGACCTCCTCCTCCCCCTCCCCCAGTCCGGCCGCGCCCGAGGGCGTCACCCTCGTCATCACCGAACTCGTGCGGCCCGCGCGGGTGGCCGGGTACGAGGCGTGGGCGCGGGAGCTGCACGGGCGGCTGGGGCAGCAGCCAGGCTTCCTGGGGCTGCACGTGTTGCGCGGTGAAAGTGGGGGCACGCCGGAATACGTGACGCTGCTGCGCTTCGCCTCGCCGGAAGCGCTCGCGGCGTGGCGGGAGTCCCCGGCGTACCGCTCGGCCCTGGCCCGGCTGCCCGAGTTCACGGCGGGCGAGGTGGACTACCGCGAGTCGGTGGGACTGGAGGCGTGGTTCGACCGCCCGGCCCGCGCCGCCGCCGCGCCCCCCTTCTGGAAGAACGTGGTGCTGGGCTTCGTGGGGGTCTACCCGCTGATCCTGCTGTTCAGCTGGCTCTCGCGCCCGCTGGTGCAGGGCTGGCCGTGGTGGGCGGCGATCTTGCCCTCGGCGTTTCTGGCGACCGTCTTTCTGAACTGGCCGGTGCTGCCGCTGCTCTCGCGGCTGCTGCGCGGCTGGCTGTATCCCCAGCGGTAGGCAGCCCTGTCGCAAGGCCCCAGCGCTGTGCCGGGGCCTTGCTCTTTCCTGCGGTCAGTCGCTCTTTCCTGCGGTCAGTCGGCCGCGACCGCCACCATGTCGGACGACTCCTCCCCGGCGGGAAGTTGGCGCCGCACCTCGCGCATGGCGCTGTGGATCACGCCCAGGGCGAGGCTCATGGTGAGCATGGAGGAAAAGCCGTAGCTCACCAGCGGCAGCGGCACCCCGGTCACTGGAAAGAGGCCCGCCGCGACCGCCAGATTCACGAACGCCTGCCCCACGACCATGAACATGGCACCCGTCGCCAGGATGGTGGCGCCGTGGATGTCCGGAGTCATGGGGCGCACGCGGGTGGCGAGTTGCGAGACGTGCAGGGCGGTGGACACGACCAGCCAGTAGGCGAAAAAGAGCATCGTCACGCCCAGCAACCCGGTCGAGAAGCCCACCGAGGCCACGATCAGGTCGGTATTGTCGGCGAAGTACGGGTAACGCGGCCCGTCTGGACCCTGCCCCCATAGCCCGCCGAAATTGAGGTCGCGGTGGGCCTTCCCGATCTGGTCAAGGCCAACTTCCGCCGTCTCTGCCCGGTTCACGTGCCCGAACAGGCGTTCGAGGATATAAGGGTGCGTCTCCAGATATTTGTTGAGGAAGGGCAGGCTCAGCAGCCCCAGCGCCAGCACGAAGCCGCTGATGTTGGTGATGCGGACCCCGGCGGCGTACATCAGGACGATGCCCAGCCCGAAGGTCAGCACCGAGGTGCCCAGGTCAGGCTCCAGCAGGATCAGTCCGGTGGTCAGCACGATCATTCCCGTCGCGCTGATCAGCTTGTTCTGCACGCCCCGCCGGGAAAAGAAGGACGCCAGTTGCAGCACCAGCCCCAGCTTGGCGAGTTCCGACGGCTGGAATCTGAATGGACCGCCGAAGTCCAGCCAGCGTTTGACTCCCTCGCTGCCCGGCGCCCCCTCCCCGATAAAGAGGGTCAGCACCAGCAGCAGCAGCGTGAAGCCCCAGAAGTACGGGGCCAGCCTCAGGAAGAAGCGGGGCCGCAGCCGCGCCACCAGAAAGGTCGCCGCAAGCGCGACCAGCGCCTTGCTCCCATGATCCAGAATGTCGTCCGGTCTGACGGTCGCCACCCCGATCAGCCCCAGCGTCAGCAGAATGACCTGCGCCATCACCAGTTGCAGGCTCATGCTTTTGCCTCCGGCCGGGCCACGTCCACCAGTTCACGGGCCACCCGCGCGAAGGTCAGGCCCCGCTCGCGGTAGTCGCGGAAGCTGTCGAAGCTGGTGCCCACGGGCGCGAGCAGCACGGTGCCCGAGCCGCCGGGACCGCCCAGCGCCGCGAGGCCCGCC
>NZ_JASNGB010000195.1 GCF_030271215.1 Deinococcus rhizophilus
GGGAGTTGGCCCAGGCCCTCGCCCGCGAACTCGGGGCGCTGGACGCCGACCTCGCGGCGGGGGACCCGGAACGGCCGCTGGCGGGGTACCTCCACGTCTCGGGCACGCCGCTGCCCGATCCGGCGCGGCCCGACCTCCCCAGCCGCCTGCTCGCCCGGCTGACCCAACCCGGCGCGAGGGGACGGAGGTGAAACGGCCCGATCTCGCCCGCGCCTACCGGCTCACGGCGCTGGGCTTTTTCGGGTACAAGGCCGCGACCCTGCTCGTCAACGCGCTGACCTACCCCCGGCTGCGGCCCCGGCCCCTGCCTCCGGAGCGGCCCCGCGTGTCGCTGCTGGTGCCTGCGCGGAACGAGGCCCACAACCTGCCGCACACGCTGCCGGGCCTGCTCGCGCAGGGGGCGGAGGAGGTGCTGGTCCTCGACGACGGCAGCACCGACGGGACCGCCGGAATCGCGGCGCGGCTGGGAGCACGGGTGCTGGCGGGTGACCCTCTACCCCCCGGCTGGCACGGCAAGCCCTGGGCCTGTCAGCAACTGGGGGCGGCGGCGCGGGGCGAAGTGCTGGTCTTCACCGACGCGGACGTGCAGTGGCACCCCGGAGCCCTGGGCGCCGTGCTGCACGAGTTCGGCCGCTCGGGGGCCGACTTCCTGAGCGTCTATCCCCGGCAGCGCAACGTGACGCCCGGCGAGCGGCTGCTCACCCCGCTGGTGGACGCCGCGCTGCTGACCTTTCTGCCGCATCCGCTGCTGCGCTTGCCGCACCACGCCGCCGCCGCCGCCAACGGGCAACTGATCGTGCTGCGGCGCGAGGCGTACCGTCGGGTGGGCGGGCACGCGCTGGTGCGCTCGGAACTGCTGGAGGACGTGGCCTTTGCCAGCCGGGTCAAGGCGCGGGGCGGGTGGCTGGGGCTGGCGCTGGGCCGGGAGGTCCTGAGCGTGCGGATGTACCGCAGTTACCCCGACTCGGTGGCGGGCTTCGGGAAGAACGCGGGCTCCTTTCACGGGCGCTCGCGGGCGCTGCTGGCCGCCTCGCTGGGGTGGCACCTCGCGGCGTACACGCTGCCGTGGCTGCTGCCGGGCCGCGTGCGCGGGGTGTGGCCGCTGCGCCTCGCGGGGCTGGCCGAGCGCACGGCGGTCAACCTCCTGACCGGGCGACGCAGGCCCGCCGACCTCGCCGAAGGATTGCTCGCGCCCCTGACACCGCTGCTGGCGCTGCCCGTGTATCGTCGGGCCATGCGGCGCAAGGTGGCCTGGAAGGGCCGGGAATACGAACAGTGAGAACCTATGCCGCGTCTCCCGGCAGGAGCTTATGAGCCCCCGCATCCGGCACATCGCCGTTCTCGGGGCGGGCTTCGCGGGCCTTGCGGCGGCGCTGCGCTTGGCACAGGCCGGGGCCAGGGTCACCGTGCTGGACGCCCTGGAACGGCCCGGCGGCAAGGCAGCGCTGGGCTACGAGGACTTTTCCAGCGGTCCCACCGTCGTCACCATGCCGCAGGTCTTCCGGGGCCTGCACGCCCGGCTGGGGCTGGAGTTGCCCCCGCTGGAACCCGCCCGCCCCACCACGACCTATCACGCGCTGTCGGGCCGCACCTTCGCGCCCCAGGCCCTGCACGTGGCCGGGAGCCTGGAGCCGACGCTAGCGCAGCTCTCCCCGCCGGAGGCCCGCGACTATGCCCGGCTGCTGGGGGCCGCCCGGCAGATGTACGAAGACGCCGCGCCCACCTTCATCTTCGGGCCGCCGCCGGGCCGCGCCGCGCTCGCCCGCTACGCCCTCACGCGGGGGCACCGGGCCGCGCCGACGCAGAGCCTGGCCCGCCTCGTGCGCAGTGGCCCCTTTCTCACCCCCTTCTGGCTGCGCTTCGCCACCTACCTGGGGGCCGACCCCTACCGCGCTCCCGCCGTCCTGCACAACATCTCCTGGGTGGAACTGGGCTACGGGGTCTGGCATCTGGAGGGGGGGCTGGGGGCGCTCGCCGGGCGGCTGCACGGGCGGGCGGCGGCGCTGGGGGTGCGCTTCGAGTTCGGCACGCGGATCAAGCTTCTGAGCGCCCACGGCGGGCAGGTGCTGGGCGCCCACACCAGCCGGGGAGCCTTCGCCGCCGACGCCTGGGTCAGCGCGGCCGACCGGGCCCTCACGCGCGGGTGGCTGGGGCTCCCGGCCGACCCCGCCCCGCGCGGCCTGAGCGGCTTTGCCCTGCAACTGCGGCTCTCGGAAAACCGGGGCCATGCCCACCACATCTTCTGGCCCGCCGCGTATGCCCAGGAGTGGCGCGACATCCGCGCCGGGCGGCTGCCGGGAGACCCCACCCTCTACCTGCACCTCGACGGCGACCGGGCCTTCCTGCTCGTCAACGCGCCGCCGCGCCCGGAGGCTGCCGGGAAGGCGCAGGAGTACGGCGAGTTCCTGCTGCGCCAGCTTCAGGCCCGCTTCCCGCTGGAGGTCTCGGCATGGCGGCCCCTCTCCCCCGCCGACTACGCCCGCACCGGGGTGGGGGGAGCGCTGTACGGGCAGGCGCCGCACGGCCTGACCGGGAGCCTGCGCCCCGGCTGGACGCTGCCCGGGGCACGGAATCTGGTGCAGGTGGGCGGCACGGTGCATCCGGGTGGAGGGGTGCCGCTGTCGCTGCTCTCGGGCTGGAACGGGGCCGGACGGCTGCTGGGCCTGCCCTACGACGACCTCGGTGGCCGGGACGTGCCCGGCGAGGGGGAAACGTGGCCCGGCTGACCCCCCTCGCGGCCCTGCCCGAACCCCCGCCCCGCCCCGGCTCCGGCCACCTGCAGGACTGGGCGCGGGCACCGCTGCCGCTGCTGGAGGAGGGAGCGCGGCGGGCGCGGGACGGCGGCGGGAGCCTCTTCCGGCTGCGGCTGGGCCTTCCGGCGGTGCTGGGTTTCAGTCCGGAGTGGAACCGCCGGGTGCTGACCGACCTGGGAACCTTTCGCAGCGCGGGCACCTTTCCGCGCCTGGTGCCTTTCATTGCGGGCGGCATCGTCCTGACCGATGCGCCGGGGCACCGCGCCCGCCGGGGGGTGCTGAATCCGGCGTTCGGCCGATCAGAGCTGGAGGCCCTGCGCGAGCGGGTCCGCCTCGCCCGGCCCCCCGTCCCCACGGGCGAGTTCGACGCACTGGAGTGGGCCGACCGCGCCGTGCTGCGGATGCTGAACGCGGCCTATTTCAGCGGCGAGTTTCCGGAAGACCTGCTGCACGCCTTTCTCGCCCCGCTGCGGCGGCCCTTTCCGTCTCCGGCGCTGCCCCGGCCCCGGCTCTTTGCCCGCGTCCGGGCCGAGCTGGAGTGGCTGGCCCTGCGGCGACGGGCGGCAGGCAGCGGGGACGACCTCCTCGGGGTCCTCGCTCCCCTTCCCGGCGGGCTGGAGGAGGTGCGCATCAGCCTCGCCGCCGCCCACGACACCACCACGCACGCGCTGGCCTGGACGATGTGGCACCTCGCCCGGCATCCGCAGTGGCACACGCGGGAGGGCCACCCCGCTGCCCTGAAAGAAACCCTGCGCCTGTACCCCCCCGGTTGGATGGGCAGCCGCCGCCTGGGGGCAGAGCTGGAGTGGGACGGCACGCACCTCCCGCGCGGCACGCTGGTCCTCTACAGCCCCTACGTCAGTGCCCGCGACCCAGAGCGCTGGGAGGCCCCCGGCGAGTTCCGGCCCCAGCGCTGGCAGAAGCCGCCCCCGGCCTGGACCTACCTGCCCTTTGGCGGCGGCGAGCGCATCTGCCTGGGGATGCACCTCGCGCACCTGATCATCCTGGAAGCGCTCGCCGCGTTGCCCCCACTCGCGCCTGTGGGCGACGACCCCGTGCCCTGGGCCGGAGTGACGCTGGGGCCGGTGGGACCGGTGCGGGTGCGGCCGGCCGGGGAGTCGGCGCCGTGACCTGCCCCGGAATGGCCCGGTTGAGGTTGACGCATCCTGCATACCGCGCTACCTTGGTTCTATCACCGCCCGAGGAGGCGGCTTTTTTTGGCTCCGTTCAGGTGGTCTGCCCGCGCTAGCCTGAGCGAATGAGCCTCCCCGCTGAGCCCACACCTCCCCCTGCGCCGGAGTCCGGGCCGCTGCATCCGGTGACCGTGGGGGACCGTTCGCCGTTGCCCGACGTGCTGCGGGGGCTGGCACTGCTGGGCATCCTGGTCGTCAACGTGCAGGACTTCGCGGGCTTCCGCGAGTGGACGCAGACGGGCGTGGACCGCGCAGTGCAGGTCCTCACCGACATCTTCTTCAACGGGCGTTCCATCAGCCTGTTCGCCATGCTGTTCGGCTGGGGGGCGGCGGGGCTGCTGACCCGGCACGGTTCAGGTCTCCTGACCCGGCGGCTGCTCGTGCTGCTGGGACTCGGCACCCTGCACGGCGTACTGGTGTGGCACGGCGACATCATCTCCAACTACGCGCCGCTGGCGCTGGTCCTGCTGGTCACGGTGCGCCTCTCCATGCGGGCGCTGCTCGGCCTCGCCGGGGTGCTGGGGGGTTACTGGCTGGTGTCGGGCGTGATGCTGGCCCTCGTTTACTGGACGAGTCCCCGCGTCCGTACCCCAGGGCTCCCCGACCTCGCTCCGGGCATGACCTACGTGGAGGTGGTGGGCGGGCGGGCGGCCACTTTCCTCGACGACCTGATCGGGGGCAGCCTCTACAACGGCCCGTGGCTGATCGCTCTGTTTCTGCTGGGGGCAGCGGCGCAGCGCAGCGGCCTGCTGACCCGCCCGCACGAGCACCGACCGCTGCTGCGCCGCATGATGGTCTGGGGGCTGGGGTTGGGGCTGCCGCTGGGGGCCTTGCTCGCGTGGCTGAACACCCAGAGTGGGCTCGCCGCTGGGCTGATCGCCATTCCGGTCCGCATGGGCGGCGGCATCGCCAGTGCGCTGGGCTATGTGGGAGTGCTGGGGCTGCTCGCTGCGCGAGACCGTCTGGGCCCCCTGCGGGCCTTCGCCGCCAGCGGGCGCGTCGCCCTGACGAACTACGTCCTACAGAGCCTGGTGATGACCACAGTCTTTTACCCCTACGCCGGGGCACAGTTTGGCCGCTGGGGAGCTGCTCCCGCCGTGGTACTGGCCCTGGGGGTGGCTCTCGCCCAGCTTCCCCTCAGCGGTTGGATGTTGCGGACGTGGGGCACTGGGCCACTGGAAAGGTTGGTGCGGACGCTGGTATATGCCAGGCGGCGCCAAAGGACCAACTGAAAAGGGGACCGACGCCCATGGATGTCGCTCCCTCTCATTTCAATGGAAAACACCCCGAGCCAGATGACCCGGGGTGTATTCGCATCGCTGGTGCGTGACGTGACCTATAGAAAGGAGGTGATCCAACCGCACCTTCCGGTACAGTTAC
>NZ_JASNGB010000196.1 GCF_030271215.1 Deinococcus rhizophilus
CGCTGCGGGCGGTGCAGTCGGCGGCGGCCTCGGGCGAGCGGGACACGGCGGCGCTGCGGCAGGCGGGGCTGGCGGTGCTGGCCCAGGAGCCGGAGCTGAGTCTCGAATACCTCGCGGTGGTGAACGGTGACATGCGCGAAAGACCCGCTGTGGAGAATGACCCCATGACCCGCGTGCTGGTGGCCGCCCGGATGTTCGGCGTCCGGTTGATCGACAACATGGCCCTCTTTCCCGAGCCGGAGGCAGCCCCCGCGTGCTGACCCTCGACGAGCTGCTGCGCGAGATGGTGTCCCGCCGGGCGTCGGACGTGCACCTGCAGGTCGGCAGTCCCCCGGTCGGGCGGCTGGACGGGGACCTGCTGCCCTTCGGTCAGGACGTGCTGATGCCCGCCGACACGGCGGCGCTCGCGCAGACCATCCTCTCGCCGGACCAGTGGGAGGACGTGGGCTACGGGCACGAGATCGACCTCGCCTACAGCGTGCCGGGGCTGGGCCGCTTCCGCTGCAACGTGTTCCGGCAGCGCGGCGTGGTGGGCATCGTGATGCGGACCGTGAACGAGAGCATCCCCAGCTTCGACACGCTGGGCCTTCCCGCCGACGTGCTGCGCTCGCTGGCGGACGCGCCGCGCGGCCTGGTGCTGGTCACCGGGCCCACGGGCAGCGGCAAGAGCACCACGCTGGCCGCCCTGATCGACCACATCAACCGCACCCACGCCCGGCACATCATCACCATCGAGGACCCCATCGAGTACCTGCACCGCCACGGCAGGAGCCTGGTCGTGCAGCGCGAGATCGGCCCCGATACGCGCGACTTCCGCACGGCGCTCAAGTACGCGCTGCGCCAGGACCCCGACGTGATCATGATCGGGGAGATGCGCGACAAGGACACGGTGGAGGCCGCGCTCTCGGCGGCGCAGACCGGGCACCTCGTCCTGTCCACCCTGCACACCCAGGACGCCATCCGCAGCGTGAACCGCATCATCGACTTCTTCCCGCCGCACGAGCGCGATCAGGTGCGGGTGCAGCTCGCCGAGTCGCTCGTCGGCATCGTGAGCCAGCGGCTCCTCGCCAGGGCCGACGGTGCGGGCCGGGTGCTGGGCACCGAGATCCTGCTGAACACGCCCCTGATCGGCGACTACATCAAGGACGAGGACAAGACCCCCTTGATCAAGAGCGCCCTGATGGAAGACAACATCCGGGGCATGCAGACCTTCGACCAGCACCTTGTGCAGCTCTACCAGCACGGCCTGATCCACATGGACGAGGCGCTCGCGGCGGCGACCAGCCCCCACGAGGTCCGGCTGATGGTGACGCGGGCGGGGGCAGGGTTCTAGGGCGGTTGGCGGCAAAGACCCCTCACCCCTCGGCTGCGCAGGGCCCTCTCTGCCAGCAGCTCTACGCGTCACCCACGAGGGCAGAGGGTCAGAACAGCCCTCTCTCTTCTGTTCTCTTCTGTCGCTCTTCTGTCAAACGCTCCAGAGTCCGTGCCAGGGGGCAGTCCAGCCGCACAAAGGGCTTCGACCCGGCGTCCGGGAACCCGTACCCCACACCCCCGCCGCTTTTCCTATACTGGACCGCTATGACCAGGGAACGCATTTCCATGACCCAGCGCGGCCACGACAAGCTGCGCGAGACGCTCGAACACCTCAAGACCACCCGGCGCGAGCAGATCAGCGAGTACATGGGGTCGGCCATCGCGGACGGCGACCTGCGCGAGAGTGCCGCCTACGACGAGGCCCGCATGCAGCAGAGCGAGAACGAGGCCCGCATCGTCGAGATCGAGGACCAGCTCGAACGCGCCCTGATCGTGGCGGAAGACTCCTCCGGCGGCATCGGCCTGGGGGCCCGCGTGCGGGTGCGCGACGAGAAGGGCCTGGAGCGGCAGTTCGAACTCGTGGGCACCTACGAGGTCGACGTCCTGAAGGGCAGGATCAGCGACGCCAGCCCCATCGGACAGGCCCTGCTGGGCCGCCACGAGGGCGACGTGGTGCCCGTGCCGCTGCCCAAGGGGACCGCCCGGTTCGAGGTGCTGGAAGTGACGTACAGCTAAAACGGCTTCCGTCTGTTCCGCGAACAAACCGGAAGAACGCCAGTTTGCTCACTCCAGGCCCGGCACCCGTTTCTCTCCTTCTCACTCTGCTCCGCACTCCTTCGCAGCTTTTCAAGTCCGCTTGGAGTTCCGGTTGACGCGTCAACCTCTCCACCGGAGTCCATCTCAGCGGTCGAACGTCGGAGCGGGGGCTGCACATCGGCTCCCGCCCCCTGCTGCCGCCCGCACCGGTACGACTGGGTACAATGCGGCCCGCACCGCTGGAACCACTTCCAGCCCATGCCCACCCTGATTTCCGGAGGCCTGATTCATGACTGTTCAACGTTCCAGCGGCGTGCTGCTGCACCCCACCAGCCTGCCCGGTCCCCACGGCATCGGGGAACTCGGTGCCCACGCCCGCGCCTTTATCGACTGGCTCGCGGCAGCCGGACAGCGGTCCTGGCAGGTGCTGCCCCTGGGTCCCACCGGCTACGGCGACAGCCCGTATCAGGCGTTCAGTGCCTTTGCCGGGAATCCGTACCTCGTGGACCTCGCTGCCCTGCGGGAGGAGGGCCTGCTGACCGGGGCCGACTTCGCGGACCTGCCTGCCTTCGACGCTGAGCGGGTGGACTTCGGCCTCCAGTACGTGTGGCGCAACCGGATGCTGGACCGCGCCCACGCCCGGTTCGCGGCGGGAGAAGTGCCGGGGCTGCGGGCCGAGTTCGCCGCCTTCCGGCAGGGGGAGGCGGACTGGCTGGACGACTACGCCCTGTTCATGGCGCTGAAGGCCGAACACGGCGGTGCGGCCTGGAGTGAGTGGGCGCCCGAACTGCGCGACCGCGACGCCGGGGCACTGGCGGCGGCCCGCGAGCGGCTGGCGACCCAGGCCGAGCGGGTGGCCTTCGGGCAGTTCCTGTTCTTCCGGCAGTGGGGGGCGCTGCGGGGGTACGCCCGCGCGAGGGGCGTGCAGGTGATCGGGGACATCCCGATTTTCGTGGCGCTCGATTCCAGCGACGTGTGGGCCGAGCGCGGGGGCTTCAAGTTCGACGACCGCGGGCAACCCACGGTGGTCGCGGGCGTGCCGCCGGACTACTTCTCGGAGACCGGGCAGCTGTGGGGCAATCCCCTCTACCGCTGGGACGTGATGGCGGAAAGCGGCTACGCGTGGTGGATTCGGCGCTTTCAGGGCAGCCTCAAGCTCTATGACCTGATCCGCATCGACCACTTCCGGGGCTTCGCGGCCTCGTGGGAGATTCCCTTTCCGGCCGAGACGGCGATCGGGGGCGAGTGGGTCCCGGCGGCGGGCCGGGAGATGCTGGAGGCGGTGCGTGGAGCACTGGGCGGCCTTCCCGTGATCGCCGAGGACCTCGGCGTGATCACCCCGGACGTGGAGGCGCTGCGCGACGACCTCGGGCTGCCGGGGATGGCGGTGCTGCAATTCGCCTTCGGGGGCGGGGACTTTTCCGTGAACGACTTTCTGCCGCACAACCTGCGGGAAAACCAGGTCGTCTACACCGGCACCCACGACAACGACACCTCGCGCGGGTGGTGGGCGGCGGCGTCCGAGCAGGAGCGGCACAATTTCCGGGTGTACACGGGCAGTGATCCCCGCGAGGAGACGTTCGCGTGGCAGCTCACCGAACTGGCCTTCGGGAGCCGCGCCGACCTCGCCGTGGTGCCGCTGCAGGACCTGCTGAACCTGGGCACCGGGGCCCGCATGAACCTGCCGGGCACGACCGGGCCGCACAACTGGACGTGGCGTTTCGGGGAAGGCGACCTGACGCCCGAGCTGGCGGCGCGGGTGCGCGAGCTGACGGGTCGGACCGGGCGGACTGGCTAGACCGAACGGCGCGGGCGGGGCGCGGGACCGGAGACTCCCTGTGCCCGCGCCCTATCCTGTCTCCCATGAAGCTCTACACCAAGACGGGCGACGGCGGTTCCACCGGGCTGTACGGCGCCGACCGGGTCAGCAAGGCGCACGTGCGGGTCGAGGCTTACGGCACCGTGGACGAACTCAACTCGGCGGTGGGGCTGGCGCGGGCGCTGGGCGCTGGACCGCTCGACCCCGACCTGGACTACCTGCAGAACGCGCTGTTCGACCTCGGGGCCGACCTCGCCACCCGGCAGGAGAGTCCCTACGGCCAGAAGCTCAGCCGCATCGACGCGCAGGACGTGGCCCATCTGGAGGCGCTGATCGACCGCTACCAGGAGGAGGCGCCGCCCTTCACCGGCTTCGTGCATCCGGGGGGCACGCCCGCCGCCGCTGCCCTGCACGTGGCCCGCACGGTCGCCCGCCGCGCCGAGCGCGAGGTGATCCGGCTGGCGCACGAGGAGGACATCAACGAGCACGTGCAGGTGTATCTCAACCGCCTCTCCGACCTGCTGTTCGTGATGGCCCGCGCCGCGAACCAGGCGGCGGGGCTGGGCGAACAGGCGTGGATGGTGAAAGGCCGCAGGTAGCGCGTGGCGTGTGGCCTGTCGGGGACCGAAGCGGATGCCGGGGCCCTCCACCAGCCGCGCGGGTCCTCCACCGGCCACACGCTACTTCGTGTTCAGGAAGTCCAGAATCGCCCGCGCGATGGCGACCGCGATGCGCTCGCGGTAGGCCTCCTGCGAGAGCTTGGCTCCCTCGACCGGGTTGGAGCCGAAGCCGATCTCGATCAGGATGGCGGGGGTGGTGGGATTGCGAATCACGTAAAAGGCGTCGGTGAGCACGCCCCGGTTCAGGGCACCCGTCGCCTTCACGAGGTTGGCCTGCACCTTCTGCGCGAGCTGGCGCGAGAAGGCGAGCTTGGCCTGCACCAGCAGGTCGCCCAGCAGGCTCTGGGCGCTGTTGGTCGCCTGCCGGGTGAGCTGCTGCCCGACCGCGCCGCCGCCGTTTTCCTGAATGGCGAGGCTGCGGCTGCGCCCCGGCATAGGCTGACCGAAGTAGTAGGTCTCCACGCCATGCGCCGCCGGGTTGGTGGAGGCGTTGACGTGGATACTGACGAAGGCGGCCGTGTCGTCGTTTTTTGCCAGCCTGGAACGCAGGTCGAGGTCCGGGCCCTTGCTGGCGTGGAGGTGGCGGTCGGTCTCACGGGTCATCACCACGTCCACCCCGTGTTCCTGCAGCTCGCGGCGCACCCGCAGGGCCACGTCCAGATTGACCGCCGACTCCTTGACCCAGCGGCTCTGCATGCCGGGGTCGTTGCCGCCGTGCCCGGCGTCCAGCACCACCCGGGGGCGCGTGACCTTTGCCGCGCTGGCCGGGCGGGCGACGGCGGCGGC
>NZ_JASNGB010000197.1 GCF_030271215.1 Deinococcus rhizophilus
ACGCCCAGGCGAGGTCGCCCGTGCGGGCATTCAGCGCGTGCAGGTGCCCGTCGCGGCTGGCGGCCAGGACCCGGCCCCCCCACAGGGTCGGCGCCCCGGTGAACTCGGCGCGGGCCTGATGCTCCCAGACCTGCTCGCCGCCCCGCAGCCGCACCCGCCGCAGGGTGCCGTCCCAGGCCCCGTACAGGATGTCCCCGCCCACGAAGGTCGCCGGGGCCGTCACCTCGTCGCGGGCGGCGTGGGTGGCGTAGGGCCGCCCGGAGGTGTGCATCAGCACGAGCTGTCCGCCCCGGGTGCCCACCGCGAGCAGGTCACCCTCGCCGACCACGGCGGCGGGCCAGGTCACCTCGCCGGGCAGGGGCACGCTCCAGGCTTCGGTCAGGGTGCCGACGCGGGCCGGGCCGTCGGGGTGCTCGCCCGTGCGGGCGCGGCCACCCCGGTACTGGCCCCGCGCGTGGGCCGTCCAGACCTCGCGCCGGGCCAGCGCCCACAGGTGCGCCGCCGCCTCACCGCTGTCGGGGCGCTCCTCCGGGTTCTTGGCGAGCAGCGCCAGCAGCACCCGCGCCACCGCGTCGGGCACGGCGGGGTTGAGGTCGCGCGGATCGGGGGGCGGTTCGTAGACATGCTGAAACAGCACGCTCTGGTCGCTGTCCCCGACAAAGGGGGGCGACCCGCAGGCCACCCGGTACAGCACGGCGCCCAGCGCGTACAGGTCGCTGCGCGGCCCCACCCCTGCTCCCCGCGCCTGCTCGGGCGCCATGTAGGCGGGCGTGCCCAGCGTGACCCCGCTGCGGGTGAGGTGCTGCGAATGCTCGGAGAGCGCCACCAGCCCGAAATCCATCAGCCGGGGCATCCGGGCCTCGTCCAGCAGCACGTTGCCCGGCGTGAGGTCGCGGTGGATGATCCCCTGCGCGTGGATAAAGCCCAGCGCCCGCGACGCGAAGCCCGCCGCCGTCAGGAAGGGGGTCAACGAGGCGGGCGAGTCCTCCAGCGGGCCCAGCGCCGTGACGGGCCCCTTGAGCAGCGGCATGGTGAAAAAGGCGCGGGCGGGGCCTCCCCCCTCCCCCGGCGCCTCCCCCAGGTCGAGGACAGGCACCACGCCGGGATGCGAGAGGCGGGCCAGGGTCCGCACCTCGCGCAGGAAGCGGGCGCGGTCGCCGTCGGGCAGGTGGGGGTGCAGCACCTTGACGGCCACCTCGCGCCCCAGCCGGGTGTCCTCGGCGCGGTAGACGCGGGCGCTGCCGCCCTCGCCCAGCAGGGCGTGCAAGCGGTAACGCCCCCCCACCTCCGCGCCGACTTCCATCAGGGGAAAGTGTAGCGGAGGGCAGGGGGGGACAACTCCTGAACCTCTTCGTTTCAACCCCTCAGTTCGCTGCGCGGCCAGCTCCCCTCAAAGGGAGCCTTGAAGCGCACGGGACTGGAGGACGTTTCCCACGAAAGCCTCCCTCCTCNTCGTTTCAACCCCTCAGTTCGCTGCGCGGCCAGCTCCCCTCAAAGGGAGCCTTGAAGCGCACGGGACTGGAGGACGTTTCCCACGAAAGCCTCCCTCCTCAGGGGACTTGCACAGCTGCGCCGCAGAGGTGCCCCGAAGGGGCGGAGGGGTTGAGCGGAGAGGTCAACGGGGACTCTGCGCTCAGAAGGTGTAACTCTTGGGCACCACCACCACGCCATTCTCGGTCACCGTGAAACCGCGTGCCCGGTCCTCCTCGGGGTCCACGCCGATCGTGGTGCCGGGCGGGATGGTCACGTCCTTGTCCACGATCACCCGGTGCAGGTGCGAGTGCCGCCCCACGACCACGTTGTCGAACAGCACGCAGCTCTCGATCAGCGAGTACGAGTGCGCCCGCACGTTGCGGCTGAGAATCGAATCGCGCACGGTGGCCCCGCTGACGATCACCCCCCCGGCCATCGAGCTGTTGAAGGCCTGCCCCTTGCGCCCCTCGGCCTCGTGGACGAACTTGGCGGGCGGCGAGAACTCGCTGCTGGTGCGCAGCGGCCACTGCGGGTTGTAGATGTCGAACTCGGGGTTCACGCTGACCAGATCGAGGCTGGCGTCGAAGTAGGCGTCCAGCGTCCCCACGTCGCGCCAGTAGAGGTTCGGCCCCGACTGACCGGGAATCGGGTTGCGGTGGAAGTCGTAGGCCTGCACCGAGTAGCCGTCCGCGAGCGCCCTCGGAATCACGTCCTGCCCGAAATCGAAGCCGTCCTCCTGCCCGCTGATGGAGGTGTGCAGCAGTTCTTCCAGCGCCCGGCGCGAGAAGATGTAGTTGCCCATGCTCGTCAGCGTCATGTCGGGGTCGCCGGGCATCCCGGGCGGGTCGGCGGGCTTTTCCAGAAACTCGGTGACCCGGCCCCGGTCGCCCACATGCATCACGCCGAAGCGGTGCGCTTCCGTGCGGGGCATCGGGTAGGCGGCGATGGTGACGTCGGCGCGGGCGTCGATGTGCGACTGGAGCATATGCTCGACGTTCATCTTGTAGATGTGGTCGCCGGAAAAGATCGCCACGTAGTCGGCCCCGAAGTTGTCCACGAGGTGCAGGTTCTGGTACACGGCGTCGGCGGTGCCTCGGTACCACACCGCGCCGAGTTCCTCGTAGCGGTACATCTGCGCCGGGACCAGCGTGATGAAGTAGTCCTGGAGGAAGGTGCCGAAGCGCCAGCCGCGCTGGATGTGCTCGGTCAGGCTCTGGGCCTTGTACTGGGTCAGCACGTAGATCGAGAAGACGCCCGAGTTGATGAAGTTGTTGATCGCGAAGTCGATGATGCGGTACTTGCCGCCAAAGGGCACGGCGGGCTTGGACCGCTTGAGGGTCAGCGGAGCGAGGCGCGAGCCCTGCCCCCCAGCCAGAATCATTCCCAGAACGCGTGGTTTCATGGCAGGCCTCCTGCGGGTCCAGAGGGGATGGGGAAAGAAGTGATCCCCTCCAGTCTAGCCGCCCGGTCCCGCAGGCGCCGACTTTAGAGGACCTCCACGTCCAGCCACGCCGCGAGGGCCGCCGCCGTCTCCTCCGGCCCGGCGACCCCCGCGCCCAGTTGCGTGCGGGTCCAGGTGAGCTGCCGCCGGGCATAGCGCCGGGTGGCGAGGGTGATGCGGGCGGCGGCCTCCTCCAGCGAGAGCTCGCCCCGCGCGGCCGCGAGCGCTTCCGGGTAGCCCAGCGCCTGCCAGACGGTGGGGCGCGGCTCCACGTCCGGGGACACCTGGGCGGCCAGCCACGCCGCTTCCCCCGGCCAGCCGCCCGCGAGCATCTCCCCCACCCGCGCCGCGATGCGGGCTTCCAGTTCCGGGCCGGGCCGCGTGAAGGCGAAGACCCGGTAGGAAAAGCGCGGCAGGCTGTGGCCGAACTCGCCCGGAAAGCGCCCGGTGCGGCGGTAGACCTCCAGCGCCCGGACCACCCGGCGGGGATTGCCCTGCATCCGCCCGGCCTCCTGGGGACTGACGCGGGCGATCTCGGCCAGCAGCGCGTCCAGGCCGCGTTCCCGCAACTCGGCCTCCACCCCCGCCTGCACCGCGCGGTCGGCGGGCGGCGTCAGCGGCAGGCCACGCGAGAGCGCCGAGAGGTAGAAGCCCGTGCCCCCCACGACGAGCGGGACCCGGCCCCGCGCCTGGATTCCGGCGATGGCCGCCTCGGCCTCCCGCACGTAGCGGGCCACGTCATAGCTCTGGGTCACGCCCACCACGTCGAGAAGGTGGTGCGGCACGGCGGCCTGGTCCCCCGCCCCCGGCTTGGCCGTGCCGATATCCAGCCCCCGGTACACAGTGAAGGCGTCGGCGGCCACGATCTCGACCGGGCGGGTGGCCGCGAGCGCGAGGGCCAGGGCACTTTTTCCTGCCGCCGTGGGGGCGGTCAGGACGGGAATGGGGCGGGGCGGGGCGGACGTCATCCCGACCTGCTCTGGTTCCAGACCACCCGAACAACCCACCGGACGGTCTTCCAGCGCTGCCAGCCGGTGTCTACCGACTCTCCGCAGCTTTATAAGTCGGGGGCATCTGCGGCTCACCGCGTAGGGGTTCACACGCGCGAGTTTACGGCCCGGTGCTACCGTGGAAGGCATGAACGAACCCGTCCTCGCCCGGTTGCAACAGCTGATGACCCTGCGGGAGGAGGTCGAGACGCTGGGTGCCCTGGAAGGTCCCTGGACCCCGCCCGCCGACTGGGTGGACGAGGACACGCATCTGCGGCTGCTGCTCGACGTGCCCGGCGTGGACCCCGCCAGCCTGGAGATGCACGAGGAAGGCGGGGCCGTGACCGTCGCGGGCCGCCGCGAGGCCCCCGCCCGGCTGCTGCGCGGCGAGCGCCCCAGCGGCACCTTCAGCCGGACCCTGCACTTTCCCGAGGCCGTCGTGCCGGGCTCGGGCGAGGCGCAGCTCGCGGCAGGAGTCCTGAACGTGCGCTTCGAGAAGCGGCACCCGACGATCGACGTGACGACCCAGCCGGAGTAACCCCGGGCTGTTGGAGAGAGTCTCGGGCCCCCGGGACGTGATCTCTCGGGAGCCTTGCTGCCTCCGACTCGCGCCCTACCGCCGCAGCCGCCCCGCTGCCAGCCACCCCAGCGCGGCCGCCAGCAGCGTCACCCCGAACGCGAGCGTGAAGGCCTGCTCCAGCGGCAGCCGGGCGATCAGCGCCCCGCCCACCCCGGCGGCGACGGCCACCATCAGGACCTCGGTGTTGGCGAGCTGCCCGGAGAGCCGCCCCGACTCGCCGGATTGGGCGGCGGCCAGCGCGTACAGACTGTTGCTGTTGTAGCCGACGCCCATCCCCAGGCAGGCCAGGACCCACGCCGGGTAGACGGTCCACAGCGGCAGCCCGCCCAGCACTGCCAGGGCGCTGGCGAGCAGCCCGGCCGCCATCAGCCCCAGGCCCACCCGCACCCGCAGCGGCCGGGACCCGGCCCCCAGACGGCGCTCGGCCTGCGCCTGCACCCACGACCCCAGCGTCCAGGTGGCCCCGCCGAGGCTCAGGACCCACCCCGCCGCCGTCAGCGACAGACCGCGCAGCTCGTGCAGCGCCAGCGGCAGGAAGGAATTGGCCCCCAGCAGCGCGAAGGCCGCCAGTCCCCGCACCGCGAGCGCGTTGGGCAGCCCGCCCCCGAAGCGCAGCAGCCCCGCCGGGAAGAGGCGGCGGGCCGTCAGGACGGTCCCAGCAGCGCCGA
>NZ_JASNGB010000198.1 GCF_030271215.1 Deinococcus rhizophilus
ACGCCGGGGGGCAGCGCCTGCACCTGCGCCAGCGCCGCCGCGCCGCTCGCCTCCTGAATGACCGCGTACTCCAGCCCGCGCACCCGCAACTCGGCCTCCAGTCGGGGCCAGGAGCGCCCGGCCAGGCCGCGCCCGGCGGTGGGGTTGAGGACGACGGCGTAGGAACGGGCGGGCGGGGCCACCGGGGAGACAAGGGAAGAAGGTGCCTGGGTCACGTTAGGGGCAGGATAAGGCGCAGAGGCCACCCCCGGCGAGCGGGCGGCCGCCAGCAGTGCCCTACGCCCAGTCCTGGGGCCGCTGGGCCAGCCCGAAGTGCCACGCCACCGCCTGCGCGATGCGCTGCGCCGCCTGCCCGTCCCCGTAGGGGTTGCGGGCCGAGCGCATCCGGAGCAGTTCGGCCTCGTCGGAGAGCAGGCGGTCCAGCACCGCGCGGAGGTGGTCCGGATCGTTCCCGGCCAGGGTCAGCACGCCCGCCTCCAGCCCCTCGGGGCGCTCGGTGACGTTGCGCAGGACCGCCACCGGAACGCCGAGCGCCGCGCCCTCCTCCTGCAACCCCCCGGAGTCGGTCGCCAGCAGGGCCGAGGCGGCCATCAAGGGGGCCATCTGCGCGTAGTCGAGGGGATCGGTGAGTTCGAAGTTGGGCAGCCCCGACAGCGCCGGGCGCACCGCCTCCTGCACCGCCGGGTTGAGGTGGACCGGGTAGACGAAATGCGTGTCGGGGTGGGCACGGGCCACGTCCGCGAGGGCCTGCGCCATCTCCGGCATCATCGGCAGGTTCTCGCGGCGGTGCATGGTGACGGTCACCAGCCGCTGCCCCCCGTCCAACTTCGCCTGCCACTCGGGCCGCAGGGACATCCGCCCGGCCACCTCGCGCACGGCGTCCACGGCGGTCTGCCCGGTCACGAAGAGACCCAGTTCGCCCTTGCCCTCGCGGCGCAGGTTCGCCGCGCTTCCGGGGGTGGGCGCGAAATCGAGGTCGCTCAGCACCCCGGTCAGGCGGCGGTTGGCCTCCTCCGGAAAGGGTTCGCGCATGCTGCCGCTGCGCAGCCCCGCCTCCACGTGTCCCACCGGAATCCCCTCATAAAAGGCGCTGAGGGCCACGCAAAAGGACGTGGTGGTGTCCCCGTGGACCAGCACCATGTCCGCCCCCATCTCGCGCAGCATCTTCCCCGCCTGCGGCACGATGCGCCCGGTCAGGTCGGCCAGCGTCTGCCGGTCGGTCATGACCTGCAGGTCCTCGTCGGGGGTCAGGCCGAAGACGGCGAGCGCCTCGTCGAGCATCTGCCGCTGCTGCCCGGTCGAGAGGATCAGGGGCGTCAGGCCGGGGTGCGCCCCAATGGCCGAATGCACCGGGGCCATCTTGGTGGCTTCCGGGCGGGTGCCGAAGGCGAGGACGATGCGTTTGGCGGCGGGGTGGGTCATGGAGGCTCCAGGGGTCAGGACAGCGCCCCGTCGGGGGCGGGGCGAAGGGTGGAGGTTCAGCGGTGATCGCCCGACGGGGCGGGCGGGACCGGGCGCACCGTTTCACGCCCCTGTTCGAGACCGTGCGCCCGCACCCGGCGGTGGGCGACGAACCACAGGCACACGGCGCAGGCGGCCACCGTGCCCGCGATGGCGGCGGGGGACACGCCCTGCGCCAGCATCCCGATCACGCCGCACCACAGCGCAACGATCCACAGGATCACGGCGGTCTGCCGGGCGTTGGAGGTCCGCGCCAGCACCCGGTGGTGGATATGGGTCTTGTCGGGGTGCCCCAGCGGATTGCGGATGCCCCGCGCAAAGCGCCCGATGACCACCTGCGTGGTGTCGAGGATGGGCAGCGCCATCACCAGCAGCGGCACCAGCAGGCTGGCCCCCGCGCTGAACTTCAGGGTCCCCAGCAGGCTCACGGCGGCGAGCGTGTACCCGAACAGGTACGCGCCCGCGTCCCCCATGATGATCCGGCTGGGGTTGAAGTTGTGCCGCAGGTAGCCCAACGCGGCCCCCGCCAGTCCCGCGAGCAGCACGACCGCCGCCGCCCGGTCGGAGAACTGCGCCGCCGTGACCAGCAGCACCATGCTCGTGACAAAGCCCACGCCGCCCACCACGCCGTCGACCCCGTCCATCAGGTTGACAGCGTTCGTCAGGCCGACCACCCACAGGATGGTCAGGCCCACGCTGAGCGGCCCGTTCAGGGCGTCCGGCAGCACGGGCAGGAAGGGAATCGCATTGAAGTCGAGGGTCAACCCATTGACGACCAGCAGCACCGCCGCGAGCGTCTGCACGATCAACCGGAACAGGGGCGAGAGGCCGAACTGGTCGTCGATAAAGCCGGTCAGCACCAGCACCGAGGCGCCCAGCAGGATCGCCAGCACCTGAATGTTGACCTGCTCGATCACGATGGGCCGCAGCGCCCACGCCACGACCACGCTGATCAGAAAGCCCGCGAAGATGGCGAGCCCGCCCGCGTTGGGCAGCGGCTCTTTGTTCAGCCGCCGCTCGTTGGGTTGGTCCGCCCAGCCCACCTTGATGGCGAACTCGCGTACGCGCGGAATGAACCGCCAGGTGAACAGCCACGCGGTCAGAAAGGTGAGCAGCACGCTCAGAAAGCCGCGCCCGGTCACGTTGGCGATGCCCAGGCTGGCGGCGAGGTCCCTCAAGAAATCCATAAGCTGACGGGATTGTAAGGGTCAGGCATGAGGAAGGCGACCGACAAAAGGTGCAGCCTGCCCTCCCTCTCCCCGCGCCTTCCCTACTTCGTCCCGTAAATCCGGTCGCCCGCGTCCCCCAGCCCCGGCACGATGTAGCCGTGGTCGTTGAGACGCTCGTCCACGGCGGCGACCACGATCTCCACGTCGGGGTGATCGCGCTCGATCACGGCGACGCCCTCGGGGGCCGCGAGGATGCACATCAGCTTGATGCTCTGGGCGCCCGCCGCCTTCAGCGCGGTGATCGCCGCGCTCGCGCTGCCGCCGGTGGCGAGCATGGGGTCAGTCAGGAAGACCCGGCGCTCGGCGATGTCAGCCGGGAGCTTGTTGTAGTAGGCGACGGGTTGCAGGGTTCCGGGGTCGCGGTACATCCCGATGTGCCCCACCTTGGCGGCGGGCACGAGGTTCACGATCGCGTCGGTCATGATCAGCCCGGCCCGCAGGATGGCGACCAGCGCGAGCTTCTTGCCGCTGAGCATCGGGAAGTCACCCTCCTCGATGGGGGTCTGGAGGCGGGTGGGGGTCACCTCCAGGTCGCGCATCGCCTCGTAGGCGAGCAGCATGGACACCTCGGCGGCGAGTTCGCGGAACTCCTTGACACCGGTGTGCACGTCGCGCATCAGGGAGAGTTTGTGCTGGATAAGGGGATGGGTGACAGCCGTGAGCATGGCCCCACGATACCCGCCTAGCGGCGGGCGGCCCCGGCCCTACCCCGGCAGCCGCGCCAGCACGTGCCGCGCGAGCCGCTCCTTGACGGGCCGCTGGCGGTCGAACTCGTAGGGCTCGTTCATCAGGAACCAGTACAGGTCGTGCAGGTAGGTGTGCGCGAGGTACGCCCGCAGCCGGGTCAGGGTGGTGGGGGCGTGGTCGGGCAGGAAGCCCAGCGCCGCGTTCAGGCTCTCGCCGGGCGGCAGCAGGTCCAGGGTGCCGGTCTTGAACAGGGCGAGGTCGCGCAGCGGATCGTCCCAGCCCGCCTTCGTCCAGTCGATCACCAATACTTCGCGCTCCGGGGCTTCTCTCCCGTCCGGCGGCGTGATCAGGCCCGGCTCAATCAGGATGTTGTCGTGCCACAGGTCGAGGTGGCAGAACGCGGCGGGCTGAGCGAGCAACCCACGCTCCAGCGGTTCCTCGACCGCGTCGAAGAGGTCGTCGAGGGGGTAGGCGGCCAGTGCCGAGCGGAAGCGCCGCAGCCGCTCGCGCACCCGGCGCAGGTCCACCGTGCCCCGGTGTTCGTGGTGCAGCGCCCCCAGAATCTCGCGCAATCTGGGCAGCGCGGCGGGCACGTCGGCGGCGGTCAGGGGCCGACCCGGAAAGCGGCGCAGGATCAGGGCCTCGACGCCGTCGGCCTCCACCGCGTCCACCACCCAGGCCCCCAGGTCAGCGCGGCGCATGTTTCCCGCCTCCAGGCGGTGCTCGCCGCGCTGGGTGCGGTACACCTTCACGACCACGTCGCCGCCCGCCGCCGCGTACACCCGGCTCTGCATGCCCGCGTCCATCGGGGTCAGGGGACCGAAGCGGGCTTCCAGCACGGGAAAACGGTGGGTTGGCAGGCCGCCCGGGGTCACGCGGGCATCATAGCGGGGCCGCGCCCGGCCGGGCGGGACCGTTCAGGCGCGTTCAGGCGTCCGTCCCCGCCGGGGCGGGGGGCAATCCGGCCAGCAGCTCGACCAGCTGGGGGTCGAGGGCCGTGCCCGACTGCCCCTGCACGGCCGCGAGGTTGCCCTCCGCGTGGGCCGAGGCGTTCGCCACCGCCAGAATCCGGGCGTAAAGGGGGATGGCCTCGCCCGCCAGACCGTCGGGATCGCCCTGCCCGTCCCAGCGCTCGTGGTGGTGCCGGATGGCCCGCTGCGCCTCGGCGAGGTGGGAGACGCTGTGCAGGAAGTTTGCCCCCAGCTGCGCGTGCCCCGGCCCGCCGTGAATCTTGCCGAGGTCGTGCAGCAGCGCCGCGTACCACAGCTCCTCGCGCTCACGCGGCGAGAGGCCCGCCGCCTCTCCCAGCCGCACGGCGGTCTCCGCGACAGCCTGTCCGTGCCCCAGCGCGTCGAATTCCAGGCTCTCCACGGCTTCCACGACGGCGGAGGCGATCTGCCGGGCGGTCTGGCGCCACTCGCGGCTGCTTTCCAGCACGGCGACGAGAGGCGCGACCGCCGCCGCCCAGGCAGTCACCGCCGACTGCGCGGCCGGGCTGAGGACCGTGCCCGCCGGGCAGTCCAGCACCAGTGCTCCCAGCGTGCGCCCGTGGTCGGTGAGCGGCACCACGAAGGTCAGCGGGGCCTGCCGCGCTCCCGCCGCCTCCAGCCGGGCCAGGGTCTCGGGAGGGCTGCCAGCGTAGAGGTCGCGGTCTTGCAGCAGTTGTGGGCGGCCGCCCGCCGTGACCCACGGCCCCTCCAGCGCCGCCCCCACCAGCGAGCGCGGATACCCGTG
>NZ_JASNGB010000199.1 GCF_030271215.1 Deinococcus rhizophilus
GGACGGCGCGGTGGTCGGCCGGGGCCGCAACACCAGCCGCGAGCACGGCGACATGACCCGCCATGCCGAGCTGGGGGCGCTGCGCGGGGCGACCCGCACCCTGGGGCCCTACCTGACCGCCTGCACCCTCGTCGTGACGCTGGAACCGTGCCCGATGTGCCTGGGCGCGGCGCTGGAGGCGCGGGTGGGCCGCATCGTGTACGGCGCCGCCAATCCCAGAGCCGGAGCCCTCGGCGGCGTGGGCGACCTGCTGGCCCACCACTGGGGCCACCGCCCGGGGGTGACGGGCGGCGTGCGGGCGGCGGAGGCGGCGCGGCTGCTGCGGCAGAGTTTTCAGGCGGTGCGGCTGCGCGGACAGGACGTTCCCTGAACGTCAGCCGCCGTCGCAGCCCCCGCCTCCGCCTCCGCCTCCGCCCCCGCCTCCGTCGAACCCGCCGCCCGGGGCGCAGTCACCCGGGTTCCCGACCATTAACCCGGCCGCCGCACCGTCGGAGGTATGTCGGCCACCTTGGCCGCCCGAGTTGCTGCCAGACCCACCTNCGCGGACAGGACGTTCCCTGAACGTCAGCCGCCGTCGCAGCCCCCGCCTCCGCCTCCGCCTCCGCCCCCGCCTCCGTCGAACCCGCCGCCCGGGGCGCAGTCACCCGGGTTCCCGACCATTAACCCGGCCGCCGCACCGTCGGAGGTATGTCGGCCACCTTGGCCGCCCGAGTTGCTGCCAGACCCACCTGCTCCCAGCAGCAGCAGCGCGGCGATGGACAGCACTCCGGCCGCTGTCCAGCTCCACAGCACACCGAGGACGACGAACAGCACGGCCACCACCAGCACCTTCGTGAAAGGGGAAAGTCGCATACAGCCTCCTATGGAGAGTGACGGGTGGAGAGTGACGGGTTGAGGGACGCCCTCAAGATGACTGCCTTCCGTCAGCCGGAGGTCAGGGGGAAAATGGGGAAAGAGGCCGGAGCGAAAGCCCTGGCCTCTTTGCTCCACCGGCTCTTTTGTCCACAGGGGACACGCCATGAACGGCGGGCCCTCACACCTCCAGCGGAACGTCCACCCCCAGCTCGGCCAGCACGGTGCGGATCGCCGCCGTGTCCAGTCCGGCGCGGGCGTGGACGCTCTCCACGGTCGCGTGATCCTGAAACTCGTCGGGAATGCCCAGTACCCGCACCGGCACCCGGAGCCCCAGGGCGTTGAGCGCTTCCAGCACGGCGCTTCCGAAGCCGCCCACGACCGTGTTGTCCTCCACGGTGATCAGGGTGCGGGCGCGGGAGGCCAGCTCACGCAGCATCGCCTCGTCCAGCGGCTTGACGAAGCGGGCGTTGACCACGCCCACGCCGGGCAGGCCTCCGGCGGCCTTGCGGGCGTACTCCAGCGCCTTGCCCCCGGCCAGGATCACCACGTCGTCGCCCTCCTGCACGCGCTCCCAGGTGCCCCACTCCAGTTCGGGCCAGGTGCCTTCCGGCACGCGCCCCACGTTGCCGCGCGGGTAGCGGATGGCGAAGGGGCCGGGGTGCGTCTGCGCGTACTTCAGCATGCCGCGCAGCTCGGCGGCGTCCCTCGGCAGCCCGATGCGGACATTCGGGATCGAGCGCAGGTAGCTCAGGTCGAACACCCCGTTGTGGGTGGCGCCGTCCGCCCCCACGATGCCCGCCCGGTCGATGGCGAAGGTCACGTTCAGGTTCTCCAGCGCCACGTCGTGCAGCACCTGATCGTAGGCCCGTTGCAGGAAGGTCGAGTAGATCGCCACGACGGGCCGCATCCCCCGCAGGGCCATCCCCGCCGCCGCCGTGACCGCCACGTCCTCGGCGATGCCCACGTCGAGGTAACGGTGCGGGTGAACCTGGCTGTAGCGCACCAGGCCGCTGCCCTCGCGCATGGCGGGCGTGACCACGAAGGTGCGCGGGTCCGCCGCCGCGAGTTCGGTCACCGCGTCCCCGAAGGCGCTGCTCCACGAGTAGGCTTGACTCGGCGCGTACTCCCCGGTCGCGGGGTCGAACTTGGCCGGGCCGTGCCAGAAGATCGGATCGGCCTCGGCGTAGCTCAGGCCCTTGCCCTTCTTGGTGACCACGTGCAGCAGCGTGGGGCCGTCGAGGTCCACGAGGTGTTCGAGCAGCCACGCGAGTTCCTGCACGTCATGTCCGTCCACCGGGCCGACGTAGCGCAGGCCCATCGCCGCGAAGGGATTCACGCTGGCGGGGTCGAAAAAGTGCCGGGTGGAACTCTTGGCCCGGCTCATCAGGTCGGCCAGCGGCTTGCTCAGCGCCTCCACGGCCTTTTTCCCGGCCCCCTCGCCCTCCTGGAACCACCTCTGCACCTGCAGGCCGCGCATGAACTTGTTCAGGGCGCCGACGTTCTCCGAGATGCTCATCTCGTTGTCGTTCAGGACGATCAGCATGGGGCGTCCCAGGTCCCCGATGGTGTTCAGCGCGGCGAGGGCCATCCCGCCCGTCAGGGAGCCGTCCCCGATCACGGCGGCGACCCGGTGGTCCTGCCCCTGCGCGTCACGGGCCAGCGCCATGCCCAGCGCGTTGGCGAGGCTGGTGCTCGCGTGCCCCACCGTGATCGCGTCGTGCTCGTTCTCGCTCACCCGGGTAAAGCCGGAGAGTCCGCCCTCCTTTTTCAGGGTGGCCATCTGCTCCCGTCGGCCGGTCAGAATCTTGTGGGCGTAGGCCTGGTGCCCCACGTCGAACAGGATGCGGTCGCGCGGCGAGTCGAGCACGTAGTGCAGGGCCACGATCAGGTCGGTGGCCCCCAGCGAGGAGGCGAGGTGCAGCCCGCCCACCGAGCAGACCCGCACGATCTCGCCCCGCAACTCGGCCGACAGCTGCGGCAGCTCCTCGCGGCTCAGCCCCTTGAGGTCCTGCGGGCTGTGGATGCGGTCGAGGAGGGGCGTCAGCGGCTCAGACATAGAAAACCTCCTGGCGGGTGGAAACGGGGCCGGTCATGGCCCCACGGTAGCGGGCGCAGGGACTCACGGCTTCCCCCCAAAGTTGCGGGCGGTGAGCAGCAGGCCCTCCGGGGTGCGGACCTCGCCCACGAAGGGCGCGAACCACAGCTGCTGCACCTGCGGCGAGAAGAGGCCCCCCACGTCGTCCCCGATCTGGCGGGTCACCACCCAGATCTCGGAGGTCCCGGCGGGCGTGCTCACCCGGCGGCGGTCCTGCACGTCGTAGCGGTAGCGCAGCGTGCCCTGGGTCTGCACCCGGCCATCATCCCCGGTCAGGGTCACCCGGCTGACGCCCTCCCAGCTCAGGCCCACCCGCCACGCGCTCTCGGCAGGGGCCTCCAGCCAGGCGGGGTCCAGCCGCACGCTCACGCCGGGTTTGCGAAAGCCCAGCAGCCGCACGCCCTCTGCGCCGATCTGCCGGAACCACGTCTGCTGGGCGCCCCGGCCCGTGAGTTCAAAGGCCAGCGCCGTCTGCCCGGCGAACACCGTCGGTCCCAGCGCCCGCAGCACGTAGGGCTGGGCCCCCGCCGCCTCGCCCTCGGGCTGGTAGCTCCAGGTCAGGCCCGTCTCCAGCGGGTAAAAGGAAACGCGGCTGACCGGCGTGCTCGACGCCACGGGCGCTCCCTGCGCCTGCGGACCAGCAGCGGGAGCGCAGCTGACCAGCAACGCGGCGCCCAGCACGGCTGGGAGGAGAGACCTTCGGAGGTGGCCGGACATGGTGGACACAGTAAGGCTCGGCATCCCCTCCATTCTGTCAGCCATCACGGAGTTGCGCTGACGGCCAGGGCAGGCACGGCCGCAAAAGAGGGCACCCGGCGGTGCCCCCACAGAGTCGGGTGAGCCTCAGCCCCGGCTGCTGCCCCCGGAGGTGCTGCTCCCGGAAGTCGTGCCCCCGGAGGTGCCAGAGGTGCCGCCGTCCTGCACGCGGGCCTTGAGCGCGGCAAAGGCGTCGTCGAGTTCGCGGTCACGCCCCAGGTCCGCGAGCTGGGCGTCGAGGTCGCCCTCCTGCCGCAGCTGGGTCATGGCCTGATTGCGGTCTTCCATGCCGATGACCTTTTGCTCCATCGCGTCGAAGGCTTCCATCGCGCCCCCGGCCTTGCCGAATCCGCTGACGCGCTCCAGGGTGGCCCCGGCCTGCGCGGTCTTCTGGCGGGCGGCGAGCAGCGACTTGCGCGACTCCATCTCGTCGATCTTGGCTTCCAGCGCCCGCAGCTGGGTCTTGAGCTGATCGACCATGGCGCTCTGGGTGCCGACCTGCTCCTCGAACCCCCGGGCGAGGTCCTTGTGGTTTTGCGAGCGGCGCAGCGCCTCGCGGGCCAGCTCCTCGTTGCCCGCCCGCAGGGCTTCCTCGGCCTTCTTCTCGTACTCCTCGGCGAGCTTGCGGTTGGTGCCCGACTCGCGGGTCAGGCGGGCGTTCTGGCTCATCGCGTCGGCGACCTCGGTGCGGGCCTCGGTGTAGGCCGAGCGCATGTCGAGCAGCGCCTGGTCGATGATCTTGGCGGGGTCCTCCGCGCGGCTGATCATGTCGTTGACGTTGGCACGGAGCAGGCGGGACAGACGGTCGAGAATGCTCATGGGTGGTTCCTCCTTGGCAGTGATCCGCAGCAGTGATCCGCTGGAAATGATCTTGCAGTCATGATTACGCAGGGGCGGCCACGCGGGTTGCGACCGGGCCGAAGCCTCAAGGGGACGTGAAGCGCCGGATGAATGCGGACGGCACCCGCCCACAGCAGCCCCCCAGCAGCTCCCCGGCAGCGGTGCAGCAGTACGGGGGAGGTCAGCCACGCGGCCGCCTCCCCCCACAGCTGGGTCTGAACTTAAAAGACGATGGGCCGCAGCCCCACGCTGGCCGCGCCGCAGGCCACCGTCACGTTGCTTCCCGCCGGGGTGAAGGTGCAGCCCAGCGCCCGCAGGCCCGCAAGCGGGAAGATCAGGTTGCGGCCGTCGCTGGCGGGCACCAGCGGCAGCTGCACCGTGCCCGAACCCAGCTGCGCGGGCTTTTGCCCCACCGTCACGGTGAGGGGGTCGCCCCCGCTGCGGGCGAGGCGGAACTTGCCGCTTCCCAGCGAGGTCACGTTGACCACGCCCACGAGGTCGCTGCCCAGCACGTAGGGCTCGCCCCTGACCACGCCCGCCGGGGTCGCGGGGCGGGGAGCGGC
>NZ_JASNGB010000002.1 GCF_030271215.1 Deinococcus rhizophilus
GGCGGCGGCGGGGGAGGCCACAGTCGCCCGCTTTCCGCTGCGGGTCCCCATCCCCGGCGGGGGGGCGCTCGCGCTGCACTTCACCGAACCCCCGACGCCCGGGACCGAGGGGCTCGCGCAGGCCATCGCCGCCGAGGTCGCCACCGGGGTGGAGGCCGCCCGGCAGCGCACCCTGGACCTGATGACGGTCTACAGCGTGGACCAGTCCATCCGCGCCGAGCGCAACATGCGCCGCTTGCTGGCCCGCGTGACCCGCAACATGGCCGAGCGGGTGCACGCCGGGGGGCAGGCTGCCTACCTGCGCGATCAGGACGGCCTGCTGCGGCTGGAATACGCCGAGGACTGGACCGGCGAGCGCGGCGGGCAGGGCCTGCTGGCTCCGGCCTTTGTGGAGCGGGTGGCCGAGGCCGGGACGCCCCTGGTCGCCGGGGACGGCGAGGCCGCCGAGGTCTTTCCCGGCGCGACCTCCGCCCTGGGCTTTCCCATGCGCGACGAGCAGGGGCTGGTCGGGGTGCTGGTCCTCGGCGACGAGCGGCCCGGGGCCTTCGAGGACGCCCGGCTGCCCCTGCTCGCGCTGCTGGCGGCGCAGGCCGCGCTGGGGGTCCGCAACGCCCGCGCCTACCTGTACTCGGAAGAACTCGCCATCAGCGACGAACGCGCCCGCATCGCCCGCGAGATTCACGACGGGGTGGCGCAGTCGCTGGCGTTCGCGGCCCTCAAGCTCGATGTGGTGGCGCGGCAACTTCCCAGTGACCCCGAGAAGGCCGAGGCCGAGGTCCGCGCCGCCACCGTGCTGCTGCGCGAGCAGATCAAGGAGGTGCGGCGCTCGATCTTCGCGCTGCGGCCCATCGACCTCGAACGCTACGGGCTGCTGGAGACGGTGCGGCGCTACGTGGAGGACTTCGGGGAACAGAACAATGTGAGGACCACCCTGACCGTCACCGGGGACATCCACCTCGCGCCGGGGGACGAGGCGGTGGTCTTCCGCATCCTGCAGGAGAGCCTCAACAACGTCGCCAAGCATGCCCGCGCCCGCGAGGTCACCGTCAGCCTGCACGGGGGCCACCGGGTCACCCTGCGCGTGCAGGACGACGGCGCGGGCTTCGATCCGGGGCAGGTCTCGGGCCGCGTGAGCAGCGCCGGGGGCCTGGGCCTGATGCAGATGCGCGAGCGGGTGGAGAGCCGGGGCGGCAAGTACCGCGTGCTCAGCGAGCCGGGGCACGGCACGCTGGTAGAAGCGGAGCTGCCGCAGGCGTGAGGGAGCCGTCAGCCGTCAGGTGCTGAGGCTCGGGCTGAAGCTCCCGCCTCTGAAAGCTGAGAGCTGACGGCTGGCGACTAGAGCATTTGACAGAATGACGGCCCCCGGGGAACGGCGCCCCAGGTGCCTCTATTCTGCCCCATGTTCCTGTCCCAGTCGCTCGCTCCGCTCGGCCAACGACTGCGGAAACCCACCGCATTCTTATGGCAAATGCTCTAGTTCAGCGTGCGCCCTCCCGTCTCCCCCACCAGCCCGAAGGCCGGGACGGGCACCCGCGCCCGTACCCCCCAGGCGTCCTGCATCACGTAGTGGCCGCTCATCTGGCCGGGCGGGTCTTCCAGGGTGACGAAGGAGTCGTAGACGAAGACGCCGCCGGGCGCCAGCACCGGTTGCTCGCCCACCACGCCCTCGCCGTCCACGACCGTATGACGCCCCGAGCCGTCCACGATGTCCCAGTGCCGGGCGAGCAGTTGCCAGGTGTCGTCGGTGTGGTTCTCGATGCGGATCACGTAGCCGAAGAGGTGCCGCCCCGGGGCCGAGTGCGCCGCGAGGTAACTCACCTCCACGCCCACCCGCAGGTCGGGGGCCGGGGCATAAGCAGGATGGCTCATGGGGCGAGGATAGCCGGGGCAGCCTAGACTGGGCCGCGTGACCCAGGACAACCCGGCCCCCAGCACCCCCGCCGCCATCAACGAGGCCCCTATCAACGAGGACTTCCTCTTCGCCCTGCTGCGCGAGGCGGCCCCCAGCGGCTGCGAGCGCCGCGCCGCCGACGTGTGGAAGCGCGAGGCGGCGACCTTTGCCCGCGTCTCGGAAGACCACTACGGCAACGTGTACGCCGAACTCGGCCCGGAAGACGGCCCCACGATCGCCCTGATGGGCCACCTCGACGAGATCGGGCTGATCGTGTCGCACGTCGGGGACGGCGGATTGATCAGCGTGCTGGGCGTGGGCGGCTGGGACCCGCAGGTGCTCGTCGGGCAGCGCATCCGGCTGCTCGCGCCGGGCGGGGACATCCTCGGCGTGATCGGCAAGAAGGCCATTCACGTGATGGAACCCGAGGACCGCAAGAACGCCTCCAAGCTCGAAGACCTCTGGATCGACGTGGGCCTGAGCAAGGAGGAAGTGCAGCAGCGCGTTCCGGTGGGCACCTACGGCGTCATCGAGCAGGGGCCGATCCGGGTGGGCGAGAAGATCGTGGCGCGGGCGCTCGACAACCGGGTGGGGGGATTTATCGTGCTGGAGGCGCTGCGGGCGCTGAAGGACGCCGACCTGAAGCACCGGGTGGTCGCGGTGGGCACCAGCCAGGAGGAGATCGGCGTCTTCGGGGCGCACGTCAGCGGCCACCGCCTGAACCCGGTCGCGGGCGTGGCGGTGGACGTGACCCACGAGACGGGGCAGCCCGGCGTCTCCGAGAAGAAGTACGGCACCGTGCCCTTCGGCTCGGGCGCGAACCTCAGCGTGGGGCCGATGACCAGCCCGGCCATCCTGCGGCAGATGCAGGACGCCGCCCGCGAGGAGGGCATCCCCTACACCCTCAGCGCGAGCGGGCGCTACACCGGCACCGACGCCGACGCGCTCACGCTGGTGCGCTCGGGCGTGCCCACGGCGGTCGTGAGTATTCCCAACCGCTACATGCACTCGCCCTCCGAGATGGTGGACGCCCGCGACGTGAAGGCCTGCACCGACATCCTCGCGGCGTGGATTCGGCGGCTGGAGGGCGGCGAGGACTTCCTGCGCTGAGGGCAGGCACCAGCCCCGCCGCCACATGGCCTTTCGGCGGATGGCCGACGGCTGAACCCGCGCCTACACTCTGCGGGTGACCTCACCCCCTCTCCCCACCCCGGCCCGGCGTGCCGCGCTGCCCTTCATCCTGCTGACCGTCCTGCTGGACGTGATGGGCATCGGACTGATCATCCCGGTGTTTCCGGGGCTGGTGAGCGACCTCGCCGGGGACCCCACCCAGGGGGCGCGGCTGCTGGGCGTGTTCACGGCCGTCTACGCGCTGATGCAGTTCGTGTTCGCGCCCATCCTGGGGGCACTCTCAGACCGCTACGGGCGGCGGCCGGTGCTGCTGCTCAGCCTGCTGGGGCTGGGGCTGGACTACCTGCTGCTGTACTTCGCGCCCAACCTGTGGTGGCTCTTTGTGGGCCGGGTGATCGCGGGCGTCACCGGGGCGAGCATCACGGTGGCGAACGCGTACCTGGCCGACGTGACCGCGCCGGAAAACCGCGCCCGGTCCTTCGGACTGCTGGGGGCCACCTTCGGGGTGGGGTTCATCCTGGGTCCGGCGCTGGGTGGGGTGCTGGGCGATCTAGACGTGCGGCTGCCCTTTCTGGTGGCGGCGGTGCTCGCGCTGCTGAACGCGGCCTACGGCTTCTTCATCCTGCCCGAGTCGCTGCCGCCGGAGCGCCGGGGAGCACCCGAACGCATCCGCTTCAATCCGCTCGCACCGCTGACCGTGCTGGGCCGCTACCCGCTGGTGCGCAACCTCGCCGCCGCGTTCGTGCTGATCGGGATGGCGCAGCAGGTGATCTTCAGCACCTGGGTGCTGTTCACCGAGCGGGTGCTGGACTGGTCGGCCACCCAGAACGGGCTGGCGCTCGCGCTGGTGGGTCTGCTGTCGGCGATCGTGCAGGCGGGGCTGGTGGGCACGGCGGTGCGGGTGCTGGGCGAGCGGGGGGCGATCATCACCGGGCTGCTGCTGGGCGTGGTGCAGTACCTGCTGCTGGGCGCGGCGCGGACGGACGCCATGCTGTACGCCTCCATCGTGCTGGGGTCGCTGGCGGGCATCGCGGGTCCGGCGATCCAGGGCCTGATCAGCCGCCGGATCGATCCGACCGAGCAGGGGCGGGTGCAGGGGGCGCTGACAAGCGTGCAGAGTCTGGTGGGGGTGGTGGGGCCGCTGGTCGCCACGGGCGTGTTCGCGGCGTTTACCCGGCCCGGCAATCCGTACCACGAACCCGGCGCGGCCTTTTACATGGCGGCGCTGTTCAGTCTCGCGGGGACGGTGGTGGCGGGCGTGGTGCTGCGGCGGGCGGGGCGGCAGAGTTAGCGGTCAGGCGGGCTGACCCTCTCCCACCCCTGGCCGCGCGTCCAGCACGCTGTCGGGCACCCCTGCCAGCGCCCGGCGCACCACGTCCAGCCCTGCCCCCGGCAGGTGCCCGCGCTCGCTGAGCGTGCGCCTCCAGTGCCGGGCCCCCGGCTGGCCCGCGAACAGGCCCAGGGTGTGCCGCATCATCCGGTTCAGGGGCTGGCCCGCCTCCAGCCCCGCGGCGACATAAGGCAGGAAGGCTTCGATGGCCTCGCGGCGGGTGGGTGGGGCCACAGCCTCCCCGAACACGTCGCGGTCAGCGGTCGCCAGCAGGTACGGCTCCCCGTACGCCGCCCGCCCGATCATCACGCCGTCGGCCCAGGACAGGTGCTCGCGGGCGGCCTCCAGGCTGAGGACACCGCCGTTGAGGACCACCGTCAGGCCCGGAAAGTCGGCCCTCAGCTGCCGCACCACCTCGTAGCGCAGGGGCGGAATCTCGCGGTTCTCCTTCGGGGAGAGGCCCGAGAGCCACGCCTTGCGGGCATGGACGATGAAGGTCTCGCCGCCCGCCGCCGCGACGGTGGACACGAAGCGGGTGAGGTGCTCGTAGCGGTCCAGATCGTCGATGCCGATGCGGTGCTTGACCGTCACGGGCAGGTTCGTCGCGCCCCGCATCGCCTCCACTGCCCGCGCCACCACGTCGGGGGTCGCCATCAGGCAGGCGCCGAACGCGCCGCTCTGCACCCGGTCCGACGGGCAGCCGCAGTTGAGGTTAACCTCGTCGTAGCCCCAGTCCCCCGCGATGCGGGCGCACTCGGCGAGCGCCGCCGGGTCCGAGCCGCCGAGTTGCAGGGCGACGGGATGCTCGACCGGACTGAACCCCAGATGGCGCTCGCGGTCGCCGTGCAGGATGGCCCCGGTCGTGACCATCTCGGTGTACAGCAGGGTGCGGCGGGTCAGGGTGCGGTGAAAGACCCGGCAGTGCCGGTCGGTCCAGTCCATCATCGGGGCGACCGAGAGGGTGTGGGGAGGGCGGGGGGCGGCGCTCATCGCCCGGCAGTGTACGGGGTAGGCGTGGGGCAAATGGGAAGGGAACCGCAGGCCCCCGCCCACGGCTCCCCGGCTCTCCGGCTCCTCTGCCTTTACTTCCCGGCCTTGCTGTCCCGCTCGGCGGGCCGGGCGACCTCGTCTTCCCGCCCGGCGCGGACCGTCTGACGCGGCTCCACGATGAGGCCGGGGCCGATCCTCGCGCCCGACTCCACGACGCTGTGTGCCCCGATCACGCTCAGGCGGCTGTTGGCGCTCTGGCCCCCGACCACCGCGTTCGCCTCCACGACCGCCCCCTGATCCACGATGGCGCGGCTCACGCTGGCCCCGGCCCGCACGGTCGCGCCCGGCTGAACGATGCTGTCGCGCACGCTGGCCCCCTCCTCCACCACCGCGTTGGGGCCGATCACGCTGCGCAGCACCTCGCCCCGGATCTCCGCGCCGCCGCACACGTAGGCGTGGTCCAGCCGCGCCGAGCCGTGAATCCGCGTCGGCGGCCGGGCGATGGAACTGGTGATGAAAGGCCAGTCGGGGGTGTCCAGCAAGAAGCCTTTGCCGTCCAGAAAGTCCTGATGGGTCTGCATGTAGGCGTCCAGCGTGCCCACGTCCATCCAGTAGCCCTCCAGCCCAAAGGCGTGGGCGTCCCCCCGCGCGACGAGGGCGGGCAGCAGTTCCTCACCGTAATCGCCCAGGTCACCCTGCCGCTCCAGTTCATCCAGCGTATCCATCAGGATGGCCGCGTCGTACACGAAAACCTCGGCGGTCACGGTCTTGCCCAGCGGCTCGTCGGGCTTGTAGGCGAACTCGGTGACCCGGCCCTCCCCGTCCGCCCGCACGTTGCCGAAGCGGGTGGCCTGCGCCTCGTCCTCCAGGTCGGTCGTGACCATCGTGACGCTGGCCCCCCGGCGGACATGTTCGCGGATCACGTCGGAGTAATCCAGCTTGTAGATGTGGTCGGCGCTCATGACCACCACCACGTCGGGCGCGAATTCACGCATCAGGCCGACGTGCTGCGCGAGGGCGTGGGCGTTGCCCTGCGCGAACTCGCCGTCCTCGTTCTCGGGGCTGGAAAAGGGCGGCATCACCACCAGCCCGCCGCGCGTGCGGTCGAGGTCCCAGGGCCGCCCGCCCGAGAGGTGGTCGTTCAGACCGTGCGGGAGGTACTGCTCGATCACCCACACGTCTCCTATGCCGCTGTGCACGAGGTTCGAGAGCGAGAAGTCGATCAGGCGGTAGGTGCCCAGAAAGGACACGGCGGGCTTGGCCCGTTCGGTCGTCAGGGGGGCGAGGCGGCTGCCCTTGCCCCCCGCGAGGACGATGGCAAGGACCTTTTTTCCCGCAATACGCGTGTTCACAGGGGTCAGTGTGCGGGCGACTTCCCGGCGCCGCATGAGGGGGCGTTCGGGGGGGGTTCACCGAGCCTCCCCCCGGGGGACCCCCCATGACCTTCAGACCCCGGCAAGGCAGATGAGCTGCCCACCGCCTACCGTGGAGACATGTTCGCGCTGCTCGTTGTCATGGTTCTGCTCGCCCTCGTGGCCCACGCCGCTGCCCGGCAGGCCCGGCTGAATCTCGGCGCCGATGGCGGCAACGGGGAACCCCGCCGCAGCCCGGCCCCTCAGCGGGACGGACAGCCCGCCTGACCCAGTGAGGGGACCTCAAAAGACCCCTGCCCCCTACGCCCCCACCGCCCGCTCGGCCTCGGGGTTGTTCTCTGCCCGGCCCAGCACAGCCTCCGCGTCGGGCCAGTCGATAATCTGAAAGCGGCTGTTGCGGATGGCCGGGGTAAAGCCCGCGTCCACGGCGATCCGCACGAGTTCGCGCACGGTGGCCTGATGCCGCCCGTGCCCGCCCGCCGCCGAGACGACGTTCTCTTCCAGCATCGTCGAGCCGAGGTCATTCGCCCCGTAGTACAGCGCGGCCTGCGCGACCTTGAACCCCTGTCCCGGCCACGAGGCCTGCAAGTTGGGAAAGTTGTCCAGCGCGATCCGCGCGACCGCGAGCTGCTGCAGGTACTCGTGGGCGGACGCACCGGGGGCCTTGCCATGCAGGCGGGTGTGCTCGGTCTGGAGGGTCCACAGCGCGAAGCCGGAAAAGCCGTTGCCGCCGTACTCGCGCAGCGCCCGGTCCTGCTGCTCGCGCAACCGCGTGAGGTGGCGTACCCGCTGCGCGACCGTCTCGCCGAAGCCGATCACCATCGTGGCGATCGTGTACAGCCCCTTGCGCTGCGCCGCGTCGATGATCCGGAACCAGTCGGCGCTGCGGATGCGGGCGGGGGCAGCCTTGGCCCGCACCTCGTCCTCCAGAATCTCGCCGCCCGCGCCCGGCAACCCGTGCAGCCCGGCGTCGATCAGGGTGTCGAGCAACTCGTCGAGGCTCAGGCCGAAGCTCTTTTCCATGAACAGCACTTCTTCGGGCGAGAAGGCGTCGATGCGGATGGTCGGGTGATGCCCGCGCACATGCCGCAGCAGCCCGGTGTAGTACTCCAGCCCCAGCGCCGGGTTCACGCCGCCCTGCAGCAGGATGCGGGTACCGCCGACCGCCTCCAGCTCGCGGATTTTCGCGCTGATCTCGGCATAATCCAGCACGTAACTGTCGCTCTGGCGGCGGGTGCGGTAGAAGGCACAGAAGTTGCAGCCCACGTTGCAGATGTTGGTGTAGTTGATGTTGCGGTCGATCAGGAAGGTGACGACCTCGGCGGGAGAGCGCGAGAGCCGCAGCCCGTGCGCCACCGCCGCCACCTCAGGGAGGGGCAGGGCGTAAAGCGCCTCCAGCTCCTCCGCCCCCAGCCGCACCCCGGAGGCGGCCTTATCGAGCACCCCGACATCTACGCGCACATCCGCCGTCATGCCCGCACGCTAGCACCGCGCGGGGGCGTCAAGCGTCCCGGGCCTCACCCTCGGGACTCTCCTTCTGGGACCAGCAGCAGGACCGTTCCCGCCTTGACGGGAAGGGCGGTCCAGGGTTCGGCGGGCGTGACCCGGTAGCCCTCGGCGGCCCGCAGGCGCACGAACTCGCCGTGCGGAAGGTCCAGCACCGCTTCCCCCGCGAGGCAGGTCAGCCAGCCCGTCACGGAGGGGCCGTTCACCTTGCCGGGCAGCGCGAGCACCCGCAGCCCACCGCCGGGCAGGGCCACCCACTCGCCCGGGGTGCCCCCCGCCAGCCGCGCGAGGTGCAGGGCCTGGGGCGGCTCGGGGCGGGCGGGACGCGGGGGCAAGGCTCAGCCCCCCCGCGCCGCCTGGTTGAGCTTCTTGCTGGCTTGCAGGGCCATGCCCTTGGCCTTTTTCACGTCCAGGCCGAGTTCCGGGGCCACGTCCTCCACCTTGCGCCCCTGGTCACGGGTGGCGGTGACGAGCGTCCGCTCAGTGTCGCTCAGAACGCCGAGGTGCGGTTTGAGGTCGGCCCACGTCAGGGCAGGGGCTTTGGGGGTAGTCGCTTTGGCAGGCGCCTTCTTCGCGGCCGTCTTGCTGGCCGTGGTCTTCCCCGTCGTCTTGCGCGGTGCGGCCTTCTTCGCTGTGCCCGCCTTGGCCCCGGCCTTCGCACCCGTCTTTGCGGCCCGCGTTCCCGAGTTCTTCTGTCCCGAGTTCTTCTGTCCCGGCTTCTTCTTGGGCTCCTTGCCGCGCTCCTCCAGAATCTCCAGGGCGCGTTCGGCGGTCAGACTGGCCTCCTCCTCGCCCTTGCGGAGGGTGGCGTTCTTCTCGCCGTCGGTGAGGTACGGTCCGAAGCGGCCCGACTTCAGCAGGATGGGGGCGCGGCCCTCGTACTCGAAGGTTCGCAGCGGTGCGGCAGCCGTCCCCCGACCCCGGAAACGCGGCTGCATGAAGATCGCCTCGGCCTCGGGCAGCGTCACCGTGAACAGTTGCTCGTGCGTGGCGAGGCTGCGCGAGTCGTTGCCGCGCTTAAGGTACGGGCCGAACTTGCCGTTCTGCGCCCAGATCTCCTCGCCCTCGGCCACGCCCACCAGCCGGGGCAGACTCAGCAGCCGCAGCGCCCGCTCCAGCGTGAGCGTGGCGGGGTCGTCGCCGGGAAAGAGGCTGGCCGAGCGGATGGGCGGCGTCTCGTCGCCCAGCGTCACGTAGGGGCCGTAGCGCCCGGCCCGCGCCACCACCGGGTGCCCGGTCGCGGGGTCCTCGCCCAGCACCCGGTCCCCGGTAGGGCGGTTGAACAGGTCCTCGGCCTTTTCCAGCGTCAGGTCGTCGGGCAGGAGGTCATCGGGGAGGTTCACCTTCTCCTCGCCGCGCTGCATGTAGGCCCCGTAGCGGCCCACCCGGACCTCGATGCTGCTCCCCGCGAGCCGGGGCACCCCGATGGTGGCGATGCCCCGCGCGTCGATCTCGCCCATCTTGGAGTCGATCAGGGGCCGCAGGGCCATCCCCTCGCCGCCCTCGCCGAGGTAGAAGCGCCGCAGGTAGGGCACCCGCTGCGCCCGCCCGCCCGCGATGTCGTCGAGGTCTTCCTCCATCCGGGCGGTGAAGTCGTAGTCCACCAGGTTGCCGAAGTGCCCCTCCAGCAGCGCAGAGGTCGCGAAGGCCGTCCAGGTGGGCACCAGCGCCTGCCCCTTTTTCACCGCGTAGCCCCGGTCCTGAATGGTCCCCAGGATGCTCGCGTAGGTCGAGGGCCGCCCGATGCCCGCCCCTTCCAGCGCCTGCACCAGCGAAGCCTCGGTGTAGCGGGCGGGGGGCTGGGTCTCGTGGTCCTCGGCCTTCACCGATTCCGCGCTGACGCGCTCGCCTTCCTTCAGCGGGGGGAGCGGCGTCTCGCGGTCCTCCAGGGCGGCGGCGGGGTCGTCGCTTCCCTCCACGTAGGCCCGCAGGAAGCCGGGAAAGTCGATGGTGCGGCCCGAGGCGCTCAGGCCCGCCGCCTCGCCCGTGGTCGCGTTCCCGGCCAGCCGGACCCGCAGGCTGCGGCCCCGCGCGTCGGCCATCTGGCAGGCCACCGTGCGTTTCCAGATCAGGTCGTAGAGGCGCCACTCGTCGCCCTGCAGTTCGCCGCGCAGGCTGTCGGGCGTGCGGAAGCTCGACCCGGCGGGCCGGATCGCCTCGTGCGCCTCCTGCGCGTTCTTGGCCTTTTTCGCGTATACACGCGGCTGCGGCGAGAGGTAGTCCTGACCGTACATCGCCTTCACCTGGCTGCGGGCCGCGTTCACCGCCTCCGAGGAGAGGTTGGTGGAGTCGGTGCGCATGTAGGTGATGTACCCGCCCTCGTAGAGCCGCTGCGCCGCCCGCATCGTCCGGGTGGCCGCGAAGCCCAGCTTGCGGCTGCCCTCCTGCTGGAGGGTGGAGGTGATGAAGGGCGCGTAGGGCCGCTGGGAGAAGGGCTTCTCCTCCGCCGAGGTGACGGTGAGCGGCTGCCCGGTCAGGCCGTCCGCGAGGGCACGGGCGGCGGCCTCGTCCAGCAGGCGCATCCCGGCCCCGTCCTTCAGCCGCCCGGTCAGCGGATCGAAGTCCTTGCCCGTCGCCAGCCGCACCCCGTCCACGTCGGTGAGGCGGGCCGGGAAGGTGGCCCCCGCCGCCGTGCGCCCCGTCACCACGAGGTCCCACCACTGGGCGCTCACAAAGCGCATCCGCTCGCGCTCGCGCTCGACGAGCATCCGGGTCGCCACCGACTGCACGCGGCCCGCGCTGAGCTTGGGCGCTACCTTCTTCCATAGGACCGGGCTGACCTCGTAGCCGTAGAGGCGGTCGAGGGCGCGGCGGGCCTCCTGCGCCTCCACGAGGTTGGTGTCGATGTCGCGGGGGTGCGCGATGGCCTGCTGGATGGCTTCTTTGGTGATCTCGTGGAAGACCATCCGCTTGACGGGCACCTTGGGCTTGAGTTCCTGATACAGGTGCCACGCGATGCTCTCGCCCTCGCGGTCGTCGTCGGTCGCCAGGATGATCTCGTCGGCGTCTGCGGCCAGCTTCTTGAGCCGCGCGACATGCTGCCTCTTGTCCGGGGAGACGACGTACAGGGGCTGGAAGTCGTTTTCCACATCCAGGCCGAGCCGCGCCCAGGCCTTGCCCCTGTATTTCTCGGGAATGTCGGCGGCGCTCCTGGGCAGGTCGCGGATATGCCCGATGGAGGACTCCACCGCGTACCCCTTTCCGAGGTACTTCTCGATGGTTCTCGCCTTGGCGGGCGACTCGACGATCACGAGGGTTCTGGGCATAAGGGGGGGGCTCCACCGGGGCGAAGTGCGCCGAGCGTAGCACGCACTCTCCGGGACGCACGGCGGCGGGGGCTGCGATTGGGAAGCGACCCCCCATACGGACTGCCGTCCACTTCCTTTCCTTCCGGGACCCCACCGGAAGGAACTCCATCTCCCGGAACCCGCCCTTTCTCCTGCTCGCCTCCGCTCGGATGGAATCACTTCGTAGACGATTCCATCGAAGTCCGTATCAGTCCGCTTCGCGGCCAGCTTCCCTCGGAGGGAGCCGGGAGGGTGGGATATTGGAAACGCAGTTTCTGGCCTTTCCTTCAGGGGCGGTGGGCCCACTTCCCGCCCCCTCACCGTGCAGGACGGCAGGCATGGCCCGTGCTACGCTCACTTTCCATGCGTGCCCGGGGGTCCTCCGCTTCGTTGCTGCCGCTGCTGGTGCTGACGGCGCTGGTCCTGGGCTTCGTGCTGTTGCCTCCCGGAAGTGCCGCCCGCCCGGAGGCCCCCCGGCCCACGCTGATCGTGCTGGGTGCGGCGCAGTATGCGGGCACCCCCAGCCCCGCCTTTGCCCGGCGGCTGGACCATGCCCTCGCGCTGTACCGGGCGGGGGGCGTGCGCCGCATCGTGGTGACGGGTGGGCGGCGTCCCGGCGACCCCCACTCCGAGGGCGGGGTCGGGGTGGGTTACCTGCGGACGGCGGGGGTACCTGGGTCCGCCCTGATCGCGGAGACGCGCAGCCGCACGACCATCGAGAACCTGCGCGGCGCCCGCGTCCTGCTGCCCCCCGGCACCCCCGTCACCCTGGTCACCGACGCGGCCCATACCCCCCGCGCCCTGGCTCTGGCCCGCGCCCTGGAGATGGACGCTGCGGCCGATCCCAGCCCCCTGAGTGCCCGCCCCGACCGCCGCTACCTGCTGCGCGAACGGCTGGCGCTGGTGGCGTACGCGGTGGTGGGGGTGCGGTAAGGGGCCTGTAGCGGGTGGTTTGTGGGGAAAAGAGGGAGGTGGGAGGCACTTTGGAGCGCCTCCCACCTTCCTGTATGGACCACAGGTCTTACCGCCCCAGCCGCCGCCGCACCCCCGCCACCTCCGGCAGCCGCAGCGCCAGCGCCCCGGCGAGGTACACGGCCAGCCCCACCCCGCCCGCCAGCGCCAGCCCCACCAGCCCGGGCACGATAAAGCCGGGACCAGGCATCACGAGCGACACCAGCCACGCGGCCAGTCCGGCGGCGGCGGCGAGGGGCACCACCCGGCCCAGGTGCGCGGCGACCTCACGGGTGGGGAAGCCCAGGGCGCGGCGGTACATATAGCCCAGGGTCAGCGCCATCAGCACGCCGCTCACCGCCGTGCTCAGCCCAAAGCCCAGGAACCCCAGCCGGGGCACCAGCAGGTTGTACAGCCCGACCTCCAGCACGAAGCCTGCGGCGCTGACGACCACGGCCTCGCGGGTGCGCTCGCGGGCGTAGAAGGTCCGCAGCAGCACGGTCACGACCGCCCACGGCACCAGCGCCAGCGCCCACCCGGTCAGGATGCCCGACCCGGCCTGGAACTTGGCGACCTCAAAGTCGCGGCTGAGGTTAAACAGGCTCACGGCGTAGGGGGCCAGTGCGAAGAGAAGCGCACTCATGGGGGCGGCGAAAAAGGTCGTGATCCGCAGTCCCTGCACCGTCAGCGCCCGGAACGCCCCCCAGTCCCGGTCGGCCGCGTGCTGCGAGAAACGCGGGAAGAGGGCCAGCACGGGCGACACCACAAAGAGGCCGTTCGCCATCGTGAAGAGGGCCTCGGCGTTGCCGTAGCCCGTCTGGGTGCCCACCGGAAACTGGCTGCTGTTCGTGAGCAGCCGGGTCACGTACACGTTCAGGAACTGCCGCGCCCCCGCCGTCAGGGTGAAGGGGGCCATCTGCCGCAGCACCCGCCCCAGCGCCGGGTGACCGCGCAGCGCGGGCGTGGGCAGCACCCCGAAGCGGGCCAGCGCCGGAAGCTGCACCACCAGTTGCGCCACCCCGCCGATCAGCCACCCGAAGGCCAGCCACGTCGCTGTGTTGGGCAGCAGCAGCAGCGCCACGATGGAGGCGAGATTGAAGGCGACCGGCGCAAAACTGCTCTCCTTGAAGTGCTCGTCGGCGTTCAGCAGGCCCATCGCCACCGCCGAGAGGCTGATCAGCATCAGGAAGGGCATCACCAGCCGGGTCATGTAGGTCGCCAGCGCCGGGTCCACGTTGGAATTCGCGGCGGTCAGCAGGTCCACGATCCACGGGGCCGCGAAGATGCCCAGCGCCATCAGCAGCAGATTCACCGCGATCAGCACGCCGCTGAAGGCCTGCGCCAGCTTCTTGCGGTCGGCCACGTCCAGCGTCTTGTACACCGGAATGAAGGAGTTGACGAGCGCCCCCTCCGCTAGCAACTCGCGCATGAGATTGGGCACCTTGATCGCCACGTTAAAGGCGTCGGTGAGGGTCGTATCGAACAGGTTGATGATCTGCTGCCGCACGATGCCCGAGAGCCTAGAGCCCAGCGTTCCCGCCATCACGATCAGGGTGTTCACCCGCAGCGAGCGCCGGGGGGCCGGGGCGGGGTTGGCCGGGCCCTGGGGCGGCGGGCTGGGATCGGGAGCGGCGGGCGGGACGGTCACGCGGCCAACTGTAGTGCGGGGGAGCGGCCAGCCGCCAGCTTCCAGCGACCAGCCCTGGTCACCCGGCCCTCAGTTCCCCGGACGCACCGGCAGCGGCTCATAGACGCTCTTGACGCTGCCGTTGTCGAAGGTCACCTTGCCCGTCACGTTGAGGCTGGTGTACACCCGCTCGGCGCGGGCGCGGACGTTGAGCGGCAGGGTGAAGGTCAGGCGGCTTCCCTCCTGCCGGAAGCGGGTCACGGTGCCGCCCGTGGAGGGCCAGCGGTCCACCCCGGGCAGGGTCAGCTTGCCCGTGCGCCCGCCCTCGCGGTACTCCAGCTCGTAGCGGAACTCGGCGGCCACTGGCCGCGCCCCGTTGGGCACCGTCTCGATCACGAGGTCGCACAGGTGCGCCCGCCCCGCCACCAGCCCGGCCCGCGAGGCCCCGCTCACGGTGTCGCGGCAGGCCGTGAAGTACCACTCGGTGAACTTGGGGGCACCGGCCGCCGGGGTCGCCGGAGAAGCTGGGGGTGTCGCACGCGGCGCGGCAGCCGTCGCTGCCCGGCCGTAGGACTGGCACCCGTTCACGCCCGCCCACGCCACGTCGAAGCCCCGCGCCGGGAAGGTGTAGGTCAGCGCCTGTCCCCCCGTCCGGCGGTTGACCCGCACCACCAGCCGCTTGCCCGCGTTCAGCCCGGCGGCGATCTGCCGCACGACCCCTCCCTGAAGGCCGATGTTGCGTGTCAGCACGTTCTCACGGGTGTCCACCACGCTCACAAGGTCCGAGTCGCGCAGCACGACCGCCGGGTCGTCCCCCAGCCGGATGGTCACGGCAGGTTTGAGGCCCGCGTAAGCCTCGTCCTCGCTCAGCAGGGCGTTCTTGGTGGTCAGGGTGGCCCACAGCGCGGGGCGGTCGCGGTCAGCGCAGCGCAGGGCAAAGCGTGTCTGGCCGGAGGTGTCGTTCACCTCGTCGATGACCACGCTGCCCGTGTTCGCGTCGGTGATGGGATCGCGGGCCGCCGAGTAGTAGGTGAAGGTGCCGGGCACACGGGTGGCCGCCAGCGCCACGCCGGAGAGGGCCAGGCTGGCGAGCAAAAGGAGAGGTCGGTTCATGCCCTCACTGTGCCGCAGCCGGGAGCGGGTCCGGGCCGCAAATCTGATGGCCCCCTCTGCTCCGCAGCTCTCCGAGTCCACAACTCCCCGCCGACGTGCTATGCTCCCGATCGCCCACCGGCCCCAGCCGGAAAGCCACACGCGGAGAGGTGCCAGAGTGGTTGAATGGGTCGGTCTCGAAAACCGAAGTAGTCGCAAGGCTACCGTGGGTTCGAATCCCACCCTCTTCGCCAAAAGGACGCCAGCCCTGAACCGGGGTTGGCGTTTTTGATGTTCAGTAGGCCCTTTGGCGGGCGCGGCACGCCCGGACGAGCCTCTACGCTCAGCGGGAATGACGAACCGCCCTGTCCGCCTGCACGCCGACGAGCTGGAGACCGACACCGACCTGGTGAGGTGTCTCCTCGCCGCGCAGTTCCCCCAGTGGGCCGACCTGCCTGTGCGCGTGTTCGCCTCGGCGGGCAGCGAGCACGCGATCTACCGTCTGGGCGACGACCTCGCCGTTCGCCTCCCCCGGATTCCCGAGGCCGCCGGGCAGGTGGAAAAGGAGCTGGCGTGGCTGCCGAGACTCGCGCCGCGCCTCCCCCTGAAGGTGCCCGTGCCGCTGGCCCTGGGTCAGCCGGGAGAGGGCTACCCCCTGACCTGGGGCGTGTACCGCTGGCTGCCGGGTGAACCGGCCTTCCGGGAGCATCTCACCGACTTTCCGCAGGCGGCGCGTGACCTGGCCGCCTTCCTCCGGGCGCTGCAAGGGGTGGACACCGCAGGCGGGCCGGTGGCGGACCCGACCGGCGGAGAACGCGGGGCGCCTTTGCTCAGCCGCGACGCCTTCACCCGCGAGAACATCGCCGCCTTGCCCGACGACCTGGACCGGGTGACCCTCACAGCAGCGTGGGAGGCCGCTCTCCAGGCGCCCGTCTGGGACAAGGCCCCCGTCTGGATTCACGGCGACCTGAAATCCGACAACCTGCTGGCCGAGAACGGGCGGCTCAGCGCCGTAATCGACTTCGGGGCGCTGCGGGCAGGCGATCCGGCGTGTGAGTTGGCGGTGGCCTGGAACTGGCTGGACGCTGAGTCGCGGGGGGTGTTCCGTGAGGCTGTGGCCTGCGACGGGGCGACATGGGACAGGGGACGCGGGTGGGCGCTCTCCATCGCCGCCGCCGAGATTCCCTACTACCTCCACACCAACCCGGCGATGGTGGCGCGGTCGCGTTACGCACTGTCGCAGGTGCTGCTGGAATCACCCGTTCTGTAGGCCACCCGGCGGATGCTCCCGGCCCCGCCCGCGTGTCACTCTGGCCCCACGATGATCAACCTCCTGAAGTAAAGGCACACCTTTTCCACTGCTCCCCCGCCGTACCCTGGGGTGATGCCGGAACGTGCCTCCACACCCGCCGCCCGGACCCCTTCCGCGCGGCCCGGAGTGCGTTTTCCCTCTCCCCTCTCCCCCCTGCGAAGGATGTGACCTCACATAGATAAAGTGCTTGGCAACACCTCGGGCCTGCGCCCGGCGCAACTGAAGTCCCTGAGTAACCTCTACCGCCGCCGCATCGAGCCGGGGCGGGTCGGGTCGCCCGAGCTCGCCCGCAACCTCGCGGAGCTTTCCCACGCCATCCGCCGCGAGATCAGCGTGCTGATCGACCGCCGGGGCCGGGTGCTCTCGGTCAGCGTGGCAGACGCGAAGGGCGCCGAACTCCCCGACCTGCGCCTCGGCGAGAACCGGCTGGCGGGCTTTCACCTCCTGCACACCCACCCGCGCGGCGGGCCGCTGAGCAAGGGCGACCTCTCCACGCTGTTCCTGAAGCGGCTGGACGCGGTGGCGGCCATCGAGGTCCGCAACGAGGGTCAGCCCGGCCTGGTCCACACCGCGCACCTCACCCCGCCCGGCACGGTCGGCGAGGAGGAGGACTGGCGCATCCTCGACCCGGTGCCCAGCTTCCAGATCGACGAGTTCGACCTGGGGGCACAGGTCTCCGCGCTGGAGGAGGAGATCGCCCGCGCTGCCCGCACCCGCGAGTCGAAGAAGGACCGCGAGCGGGCCATCCTGGTGCAGATCGACCAGGGCGAGTTCGACGCCGAGGAGCGGCTGGACGAACTGTCCGAGCTGGCCCGCACCGCCGGGGCCGAGGTCGTCCACAGGGAACTCGTCTTCCGCCGTCACCTCAAGGCCGGGACCTTGGTGGGGGCGGGCAAGCTGGAGGAACTCACCAGCCGGGCCTATCACCTCGACGCCGACCTCTTGATCTTCGGGCAGGAACTCGGCCCCGCCCAGGCCCGCGAGATCGAGGCGGCGACCGGGCTGAAGATTCTGGACCGCACGCAGCTGATTCTGGACATCTTCGCCCTGCACGCGCAGGGGGTCGAGTCGCGGCTGCAGGTCGAACTCGCGCAGCTGCGGTACATGAAGCCCCGGCTGCTGGGCGCGGGCGCGGCCCTGTCGCGCATCGGCGGCTCGGCGGGCAGCGCGGCGGGCGGCTCGATCGGCACGCGCGGCCCCGGTGAAACCAAGCTGGAGCTCGACCGCCGCCGGATCAACGACCGCCTCGCCTTCCTGGAAAAGCAACTGGAAGGAGTGGCCGTCCGGCGCGAGGAGCGCCGCAAGACCCGTTCCCGCAACGACGTGCCTGTCGTGTCCATCGTGGGCTACACCAACGCGGGCAAATCCACGCTGCTGAACGCCTTTACCCACGCCGCCGAGGAACCGCGCCGGGTGCTGGCCGAGAACAAGCTGTTCGCCACCCTGCGCCCGACGAGTCGCCAGGGCTTTATCGAGGGCATCGGCCCGGTCGTCTTGACCGACACGGTGGGCTTTATCCGCGACCTGCCGAAAGACCTCGCCCGGGCCTTCCGCGCCACGCTGGAGGAGATCGGGGACGCCGACGTGCTGCTGCATGTGGTGGACGTGGCGGCGCCGGGGGCCGACACCCGCCTGGACGCGGTGAACCGCATTCTGGAGGACCTCGGCTTCCGCGAGATGCCCACCGTGATCGCCCTGAACAAGGCCGAGGCCGCCGACCCGGACGTGCTGGAGCGCGAGGTGGAGCGCACGGGCGGCATTCCGGTGAGTGCCCTGAAAGCCCTGGGACTCAATGAGCTCAAGGACGCCGTCGCGGACGCGGTCGCCGGGGTGCAGCGCCAGGAACTCGCCCTGCGGGAGGAAGCGCGGGAGCGGGCGGCGGAGTACCGGTAGGGCGGTCCGCCGCCCGCTCTCAGCCGTCAGCAAAACGGGGTCCCCGGCTTCACGGCTGGGGGCCTTCTCTTGCTCCGGATGGGGCAACCGGGCGGACCCCCCCATTCCGACGTGACGGGCGGGTGGACGCGGTCGGCCCTCCCGCGCTTCGACCAGCCTGCGTGGCAGACTCGCGGGCATGGTTCATTCGCGCCTCGCCTGGCTGTACCTGCTGACAGTCGCGCTGGTCTGGGCACTGGGGGAGTTCGTCGGGGAACGGACGGTGCCCACGCTGCTGCTGGCCTACGCGCCGCCGCTGCTGTGGCTGCTGCCCGCGCCGCTGGTGCTGGGGTGGACGCTGTGGCGGCGGCGCGGGGTGGCGACCGCACTGGCGGGAACCCTTCTCGCGGCTGGGGGCGCGGGCCTGCTGCACTGGCGGCCCCAGACGGACGGAGCGCTGCAGGTCATCACCTTCAATGTGGCGCAGGGGCTGCTTGGCTCGCCGGAGGAGATCGCGGCGGCGCTGCGGGCGGCGGACGCGGACCTGCTGCTGCTTCAGGAGACGAACTTCGTGCGCCCCGGCTTCCGGGAAACCCTGCTCGCGCGGCTGCCGGGCTACGCGGTGCGGGACGGGTATGAGGTGACGACCCTCTCGCGGCTGCCGGTGCTGTCGGCCACCAACCACGCCGCGCCGGGCACTCAGCGCACCTTCCTGGAAACGCGGGTGCGCTGGCAGGGCCGGGAGGTGCGGGTGCTCAACGTGCATCTGGGGACGGTGCTGGTGTCCAGTGCACTGCGCGGCGACTTCGACCGCGTGCGGCAGACGCGGGACGTGCGGACGGCGCAGGTGGCGCGGCTCTCGGCCATCGCGGAAGAGGGAGCGGGAACGGAGCCGCTGCTGCTGGGCGGCGACCTGAACACGCCCCCGCGTGGGCTGGCCTACCGGGAGCTGCGGCGGGCCTCCGGGCCGGACGCCCACAGCCTCGCCGGGCGGGGGCCGGGGTGGACCTTTCCGGGCCTGTTCCTGCGCATCGATCACCTGATGGCGCGGGGCCTCACGCCAACGCGGACGCGGGTCTTTCCGGAGTCGGGCAGTGACCACCGGGCGCTGCTGGCCGAGTACCGCTGATATGGATTCCGATTGAATGGTTGCAACAACTGTTCAATCCGAGCAGAGCGAGCAGGAAACAGCGGTTGCCGGGAGAGGGGCGCCTTGTCCCCGCCTCTTTGGAGAACTTGAAGGCAGGTTCCGGGTGGGTCTGGGAAACGCATTAAGTCCCCCCGGCCCTTTGTGAGAGGTTGTTCGTGGCCACGGCGAGCACAATGCCCGAGGGTCTTTTGCTCGGTAGGCCGGGCGGGACGCCGCGCTTTTCCTGTCTGCGGGAGTGCCGCCGGGGTACTTCCAGGACGCCGACTCGTGGCCCTCTGGGTCATCTGGAAAGGTTCCGGCCCCGCTTCCGGGAGCAGAGGGAGGATGCATGCACAACCTGGAACTGTGGGCGGGGGTCGAACCGACCGTCAGCCGCGTGGGAAATGATTACCTCGACCAGAATGTTCTGACGGGCTTCGACCACCGCCTGAGCGATCTCGACCGCCTGGCGGACCTCGGCATCACGGCGCTGCGCTTTCCGCTGCTGTGGGAGCGTACGGCCCCGCACGGCCCGGCTCAGGCCGACTGGCGCTGGGCCGACACCCGGCTCGCACGGCTGGCAGAGCGGGGCGTCGAACCTATCGTGGGGCTGGTTCACCACGGCAGCGGACCGCGCCACACCCACCTGCTGGACCCCGGCTTCGTGGACGGGGTGCGGGCCTACGCGCGGGCGGTGGCCCAGCGGTATCCGCACCTCGGCGCCTACACGCCGGTCAACGAACCGCTGACCACGGCCCGCTTCTCGGCGCTGTACGGCCACTGGTATCCGCACGCGCGGGATGAGCGCTCCTTCTGGACGGCCCTCTTTCACCAGCTTCAGGCGACGGTGCTGGCGATGCGCGAGATCCGGGCGGTGAATCCGGCGGCCCGCTTGATCCAGACCGAGGACCTGGGCCGGACCTACAGCACCCCCCGGATGCGCTACCAGGCCAGCTTCGAGAACGAGCGGCGCTGGCTGAGCCTCGACCTGCTGCTGGGCCGGGTGGACGAGGGGCACCCGATGTGGGAGTACCTGCGCTGGATCGGCGCCCCCGAGCACGAGGTCCGCTGGTTCGCCGAGAATCCCTGCCCGCCCGACGTGCTGGGCCTGAACGTGTACGTGACCAGCGAGCGCTTTCTCGACGAGCGGCTGAGCCGCTACCCGGCCCATACCCACGGCGGCAACGGGCGCGACCGCTACGCCGACGTGGAGGCCGTGCGGGTGCGCGGCGAGGGGGTCGGTGGGCCCGGCGACCGCCTGCGCGAGGCCCACGCCCGCTACGGCCTGCCGCTGGCCGTCACCGAAGTCCACCTGGGCTGCACCCGCGAGGAGCAACTGCGCTGGCTGGCGGGCGCGTGGCAGGCCGCGCAGGAGGTGCGTGCCGAGGGAGCGGACGTGCGGGCGATCACCGTCTGGGCGGCGATGGGAGCCTGGGAATGGGACAGCCTGCTGACCCGCCGCGACGGGCACTACGAGAGCGGCCTGTGGGACATCCGCGCTCCCGAGCCGCGCCCCACCGCGCTGGTGACCCTGGCCCGCGAACTGGCGACGGGGCAGACGCCCTCGCACCCGGTCCTCGCCGGGCCGGGGTGGTGGGAGCGGCCCGAGCGCCTCACCTTCCCGCCTGACGGCCGGGTGCGGGCGGCGGACCCTGCCGGGGCGCCGATCCTGATCACCGGGGCGACGGGCACGCTGGGGCAGGCGCTGGCCCGCGAGTGCGAGGGGCGCGGCCTTCCCTACCGGCTGCTGCGGCGGCAGGACTGCGATATCGCGGACGCGGATTCGGTGGCGCGGGCACTCGCAGAGCATCAGCCGTGGGCCGTATTGAACGCGGCCGGGTACGTGCGGGTGGACGACGCCGAGCGTGATCCCCGCAACGACCGCGAGAACGTGGACGGCCCGCGCCTGCTGGCCGAAGCCTGCGCCGGGGCCGGGGTGCGGCTGGTGACCTTTTCCTCCGACCTCGTGTTCGACGGCCGCAAGGGAATCTCCTACGTGGAATCCGATCAACCCAACCCGCTGAACGCCTACGGCCGCAGCAAACGCGCCGCCGAAGACGCGGTGCTGGGGGCGCTGCCGGAAGCCCTGGTCATCCGCACCAGCGCCTTTTTCGGGCCGTGGGACTCCCACAACTTCGCCGCGCACGTGGTCCGCGAACTGGGGGCCGGGCGGGTGCTACGGGCCGCCGCCGATCAGGTCGTCTCGCCCACCTACGTGCCCGACCTGACGCGGGCGGTGCTCGACCTGTTGATCGACGGCGAGCGCGGCGTGTGGCACCTCGCCAACCCCGGCGCCGTGAGCTGGGCCGACTTCGCCCGCAGGGTGGCGGACGTGACCGGGCTGGACGCAGAACTGGTGCGGGGGGTCCCCACCGCCGAACTGGGTCTGCCCGCCGCCCGCCCCGCCTTCAGCGCCCTGGACAGCGAGCGCGGCGAGGTGATGCCGAGCTTCGTGGACGCCCTGGAACGCTGGGCCCAGCACGCCGAGTTGCCCGAGCGGGCGGAACTGGCGGCGGACTGAATCTCCCCACGGTTGACGGGTGGATGAGGGCGGAACGTGCGAACGTTCAGGGCGCGTCGGGGCGCCCTCTGCTACACTCTTGTTCGCCGGTCCATCCGGCGACGCACTGGGGGTGACCCGGTTTCGACAGGGGAACTGAAGGTGATGTTGCGTGTCGAGGTGCCGTTGGCCTCGTAAAAAAACGGCAAAGCCTTTAATTGGCAACCAGAACTACGCTCTCGCTGCTTAAGTGAGACGGTGACCGCGAAGCCCGGCCTTTGGCGTCGCGCGAGCTGTAACAAAAGAAGGCTAGCCAAAGCGACGTTTCATAGCCCACGGCGAAACTGAATGGAACTACGGTCAAAGGAAACCCGCCCGCTGGTGGCCTGCGACCCGACAATCAAACAGCGGGATACACACGTAGACGCACACTGAACGGACCTTTGGACGGCGGTTCGACTCCGCCCACCTCCACCACAGAGCCCCGCCCCCCCACGGCGGGGTTTTTTCTATACTGCCGGGGCGCGTGCCCCGTGCCGGGATGGCGGAATCGGTAGACGCATCCGACTTAAAATCGGCCGCTCGTAGAGCTTGCGGGTTCAAGTCCCGTTCCCGGCACCAGGAGAAAACCCCGCGCTGGGCGGGGCTTTTTCATGGCTTGGGCGATCACTCCACGTCGAAGGCGAGCACACCCGCCTCGGACGTGATCCGGAAGCGCAGGCGCAGGCTGTCGATCACGCGGCGCTGCTCGTCGGTGCCCCCCTTGATGCCGTGGGGCACCTCGTCTTGGACATGGGGAAACTGCACGCCCTCGACCTCCACGCCGGGGGTGCCGTCGGGCAGGGCGACGAAGCGGGCGGGCACGCTGCCGCCGGGCAGCACCATCGTGAAGTCCTGGTTCTGAGCCTGGGTCATGCCCCGACCGTAGCGGGTCAGGCCACGGGGAGGGGTGAGGCGGCCTTTACACGGCAGCGAGGTCCGCCCGCGCCTCCTGCAACAGCTCGGAGAGGCGGCTGAGGCAGCGGCTGTACTTCTTGGCGTAGGCGCCGTGGCGGTAGGTCTCGGAAAAGAGGCTTCCCAGCGGCGCCCCGGTGAAGGCCGCCCGCAGACCGAGGTCATAGAGCTTGTCCACGAAATGCACGAAGCGCAGGGCGACGTTCTGGTCGGACATGGGCGCGAGATCGGTCACGCCGAGGGCGTCGACCCCCGCGAGCAGCCGGGCGAAGCGGCTGGGGTGCACGTCGATCAGCAGGCGGCCCAGGTCACGGTGCCCCACCACGGCGAGGCCCGCCTCCGGCTGCCGCGCCCGCCACGCGGCGAACTCCTCGGGACCGAGGGGCTGCGCCGGGGCCGTGCCGCGCTGGCGGTAGTCGGGGCCGTCGATGCGGTGCGTCTCGAAGCGTTCGGCGATACCCTGAATCTGGCGCTGGAAATCGGTGGCGTTGAAGCGGCCCTGCCCCAGCGCCCCCGGCTCGGTGTTGGAAGTGGCGACCACGCTGGTCCCGGCGGGCATCAGTTGCCCCAAGAAGGTGTTCGCCATGTGGGTGTTGCCGGGGTCGTCGAGTTCGAACTCGTCGATCAGCAGCAGGTCGTGCCCGCGAAAGGCGTCCACCGCCCGGCCCATCCCCAGCGCCCCGATCACGTACATCAGCTCCTGAAAGCTCATCAGCGCCCGCGTGCCCCCCGCCGCGTGGTAGGTGCTCGCCAGCAGGTGCGTCTTGCCCACCCCGAAGCCGCCGTCGAGGTACAGGCCCCGGCCCTCGGGCTTGGAGCGCCGGAAGAGCCGGAAGCCGCCGGGCCGCGCCTGTGCCCCCTGCAAGAACAGTTGCAGCGAGCGCCGGGCCTCCTCCTGGCTGGGAAAGCCGGGGTTGGGCCGGTAGTTCTCGAAGCGCACCTCCCGGAAGCGGGCGCTGGGCGAGAGGTCGGCGGTGAGGTCTTCCGGGCTGAGGCTGGGGCGGCGGGCGAGCAGGTCGATCATGGCTGGGGGTTCCTTGTGGCGAAGCGGTCGGTCGCCTCGCGGACGGCGGCAACCATCTGCGGCCCGCCGTGGCCCTCTTCCGCGACCAGTACAAATTCGCTGCCCGGCCAGGCCCGGTGCAGGTCCCAGGCGAAGCGGGTTGGCCCGCTCACGTCGTAGCGTCCGTGAATCAGGACGGCGGGCAGGTGCGCCACCCGCGCCATTCCCGCAAGCGCCGAGCCGTCGGGCCAGAAGCCGCCGTGCCGCCAGTAGTGGGCGACGAGCGTGGCGAAATTCTGCCGGGACTCGGGCGACTCCTGACTGAGGGTGTGGCCGGGCTGAAAGCCGGGGTCGAGCGTGATGTGGGTATCTTCCCAGCGGCACCACGCTTCAGCAGCGGCCTCCCGGACGGCGGGGTCGGGGTCGGTGAGCCGCTCAAGGTAGGCGTCCACAATCCTCTGGCCGGGCCGCGCCCCGCTCGCCCGCGCGAACTCGTCCCACGCCTGCGGAAACAGCACGCCGACCGTCTCGGTGATCCAGGTGACGTAGAGAGGGTCGGTGGGCGTGACCGCCATCAACACGAGTTCGCTCACCCGCCCCGGGTGCGCCTGCGCGTAGGCGAGCGCCAAGGCTGTGCCCCACGACACCCCATGCAGCAACCACCGTTCGATGCCGAGATGCTCACGCAGCAGTTCCATGTCCGCGATCAGCCTCGGGGTGGTGTTGAGCGCGAGCCGGTCGAGGTCGTGCGTCGCCAGCGGCAGGCTGCGGCCACACCCGCGCTGCTCGAAACCCACGATCAGATACCGCTCGGGGTCGAAGCGGCGGCGGTAGCCCACGCCCATGCCCCCACCGGGACCGCCGTGTAAGAAGACGGCGGGCTTGCCCTGCGGGTTCCCCGACGTTTCCCAGTAGACGCCCTGCCCCTCTCCCACCGGAAGGATGCCGGACGCGTGCGGCTCCAGCGACGGAAACATCTAGCGGTGCACTTCCAGCTCGACCTTGAAATTGCCCCGGCGCGTCTCGTTCACGACCCGCTTGAAGTCGATGCGGCCGATTCCCTCCGCGCTGAGGCTGTCGCCCTCCTTGATGTCGGCACTCGCGCGGACAGGGGCGCCGTTGAGCCGCACCTTGCCCCCGTCGATGCCCTGCTGGAAGTAGGCGCGGCTCACGCCGAAGCCCTTGGCGCCCACCACGTCCACCCGCATGGAGGGCACGACGACCTCGCGGGTCTTGGAGCCCCGGCCCGCCGTCTCGCCCACCTCCTCCACCTCGACCTCGCGCCCGCCGAGGTCGGTCAGGGCCTCCAGGCTCGCCGCCGCCTTGCCCGCCGCCGCAACCAGAAAGGCCCCGCCGCGTTCCTCCCGCACGTCGCCGAGGGCGTCTTCGGGCAGTGCCAGCCGCCGCAGGTGCACCGCGAAGTCCTGAAGGTCCCAGACCGGGCCGGGGCCGGGGGTCACGCGCAGCACGGTCACGCCGCTGTCCACCTCCGGGATGTGGGCGGGGTGCAGGGTCAGGACCACCCGGCGGGCATCCGGAAAACCGCCCGCGATGACAAAGCGCACGTCGTCGTCTTGCAGAAGGCGGCGGTCGATATCGTCCCCGTCCACGAACGGGGTCCGCACCACGCGTCCGCCCCGCGCCTGGGCCACGAGGCCACTGAGCTTCTGCTTCATGGGGGGGAGGATAGCGCCCCCGGCCCCCACGGGTAGACTGCCGCCATGAACGTTCTCGAACCGCTCGGCCTGCCCGGTGCCCCGCTGGAAACCCACCGCGAGCTGATGGGTCTGCTCGGCGAGGCCGGGAGCCGGTGGGGCGCGGGCGGCCCCGCCACCCTGTACCTGATCGCCGACTGGCAGGGGGTGCGGGACGCCTCGCGCTACGCGGCGGTCCTCACGCGCGGGGAGGAGGCTGTGGTGACGGCGCCCGCCTACGGGCCGGGCTACGGCCCAGCGGGAGCAGAAGCACTCGCCGAACTCGTGGGGTGGACGCAGGCGCAGGGCTGGCCCGTGCGCGAGACGGTGCTGAACCCCTCGGATTTCGTGCGCGTGCTCGCCGAACCCGACGCCGGGGAGATCGCCCGCCTGATCGCCGCGAGCAACCCCAGCGACCCGCGCATCTACACCGCGCTGCCCAGGCCCCAGCCCGGGGAGTGGCCGGGCGACGAGAACCCCGTCACGGCCACGCGGGGCTGAGAGTCACACGGGACTACGGGAGAGTCATGGGGTTTCCGGAGAATCCGTGCCAGCCCCTGCGCTGCGGTGCTTCCACTCCTCTCCGTCACTGTTTTTGCTTCTTCTCCAGTCGGGTTTCCCGTCCTTCTGTGACTGCTCGACCGGAATTCGTATCACCCGCCGCTAGACTGCCCCCATGTTGCTGTACGGACGGAATCCGGTGCTCGAAGCCCTGCGCGACGGGCGGGTCAGTGAGGTCCTGCTCGCGCGGGGGGTGGAAGAAGCGTTCGTGCGCGAGGTCCAGGCGCACGACGTGCGGGTGCGCTTCGCCCCGCGCATCGAACTCGACCAGCTCGCGGGCACGACCCAGCATCAGGGCATCCTCGCGGAGGTGGAAGACCTCGCGTGGGCGGGCGTGGAGGACATCCTGGAACGGGCGCGGAGCCGGGGCGAGGACCTGCTGATCGTGCTGCTCGACGGGATCACCGACCCCCGCAACTTCGGGGCGATCATCCGCTCGGCGGAGGTGCTGGGCGCCCACGGAGTCGCGGTGGAGGAACGCCGCAGCGCTCCCCTCTCGCCGGTGGTCGCCAAGACGGCGGCGGGGGCCACGAGCTACCTGCCCGTCGCGCAGACGAAGAACCTGCCGCGCCTGATCGACCGCCTCAAGGAACAGGGCGTGTGGGTCTACGGGGCGGCGGGCGAGGCCGCTCAGGACGTGGGCCGCCTCGACCTGCGCGGCCCGCTCGCCCTGGTGATCGGCGGGGAGGGCGAGGGCCTGCGGCGCCTGGTGCGCGAGAAGTGCGACGTGCTGGTCCGCATTCCCACGCGGGGCCAGGTCCAGAGCCTCAACGCCTCGGTCGCGGCGGGCATCCTGCTGTACGAGGCGGCGCGGGCACGGGTCGAGGGATGAGGACCGGGACCATCGCGGGGCAGGCCCTGACGCTGGAGGTGCTGCCCGCCCTCGGCGCGAGCGTGCTGGGGCTGCGTGCGGCCTCCGGGCGTCCGGTGCTGCGCGTGGTGGACCCGGCGCGGGTGGAGACCAGCAGCCAGAGTGCCTGTTTCGTCATGCTTCCCTACGCCAACCGCATCGCCGGGGCACGCTTCCCCTTCGGCGGTGAGGAGGTGCAGCTCCGGCCCACGACCAAAGACGGCCTCGCCCAGCACGGCGACGTGCGCAACCGGCCCTGGCGGGTCGAGCGGGTGACGGACGCGCACCTGCGGGCCACCTTCGACAGCCGCGACTTCCTGGGTACGGACGGGCCGGGCATGAACTGGCCGTGGGTCTTCACCGCCCTGGTGGAATACCGCCTGCACGGGCCGCACCTCGATACCACCGTCAGCCTGACGAACGCCGACTCCCGCGAGATGCCCGCCGGGATGGGCCTGCACCCCTACCTCGCCCGGATGCACGGCGGGGTGGACCCCACCCTGACCTTCGACGCGGCGCTGACCTACGACACCGACGGGCAGATGCTTCCCACCGGCCCGGCCCGCCCCCTGCGCCCGGAGGAGGACTTCCGCGTGCCGACCGCCATCGGGGAGCGCACCTTCGACCGGGTCTACACCGCCTGGGACGGGGTGCTGAGGCTGGACTGGGGCACGCGGGCGCTGGTGCTGACCGCCGACCCGGTGTACTCGCACCTGACCGTCTTTACCGCGCCCGACGGCAGCCTCGCTCTCGAACCCGTCTCGCACGCGACGAACGCGCTGAACCTCGCCGCGCAGGGGGTGGGCGGCACGGACCTCAAGACGCTGGTGCCGGGGCAGACGCTGGCGGGCACGGTGCGGCTGACACTGGAAGGTGAGTGGTAGGGGGCTTGTGGCTTGTGGAGAAAAGCAAAAGAGGGAAGGTGGGAGACGTTATTCACGCCTCCCACCTTCTTTGCGGGCCGTGCCCTACGCCGCGGTCGCCAGCAAGGCCCCCGCCCGGTCCCGCAGTTCGAAGCCGGGGCGCTCGCGGGCCGCGAGCCAGCGCAATGCACCGAGGAAGTCGTCGGTCTCGTGGACGACCTCGGCCCCGGCGGGGCCCGGCCACACCACCCGGTAGGCGTGGGGCTGGGTGGGCGGCGTCCAGCGTTCGCCGCCGTCTTCCTTGACAAAGGCGCGTGACATGGGACCAGTCTGTGCCTGAGCGGTGAGGGGGAGCGCAGGCGGGGATTACTCCTCGTTCAGGTCGGTCAGCGCCCGCGCTCCCACCAGGGTGATGGTGGTCTCGCGTTCCTCGCCGTCCCGGAGATAGCCCAGCCGGATGGTGTCCCCGATGGTCGCGTCCCCCCGCACGGTGCGGATGAAATCGTTGGCGTCGCGCACCCGGCGGCCATTGACGCTGAGAATCACGTCACCGAGGTCCAGCAGGTTGCCGTCCCCGTCGAAGCGGGCGCCGCGCAGTCCTGCCTCCTCCGCCGGGCTGTTGCGCGCCACCCGCTGAATCACGGCCCCCGGCGGGTCGGTCAGGCCGCTGTGGGCCACGTCCAGCACCAGCCCCACCACCGGCACGTCCCGCTGCTCTCCGGCCAGCAGCGCCCCCACCAGCGGGCTGTCCTGGGTGACGGGCACCGCGTAGGAGGCCCGCGTCTGGTTGCTGGTGTCGAGACGGATAAAGCTCACCACGCCGATGACCTCCCCGGTCCCGTCGAGGATGGGGCCGCCGCTGTCACCCGGCGCGAGGGGCGCGGACATCTCCAGCGTGCCCTGCGGGAAGTCGGCGCGGCCCGCTTCCGCCCCCAGCCGCAGCAGCACGCCCCGGCGCGGTTGCAGGAAGTCGCCGCCGCTGTTGCCGATGGCGAGTACCTCCTGCCCCACCCGTGGCTCGGCCCCCGCGAGCGGCAGGAAGGGGAAGCCGGGGGCCCGGCCCTCCACCTGCATCAGCGCCACATCGGCGGCGGCGTCGTAGGCGGTCACGCGGGCGCGGTAGCTGCGGCCCTCCAGCGTGCGGATGCGGAACAGTTGCCCGGTCGAGACGACGTGGTAGGCCGTCATCACCTGCCCACCTTCCGAGATGAAAAAGCCGGTGCCCAGCCCCGCCTCGCGCGTGCGGGTGTTCAGGCTCTCGATCTGCACGACCGCCGGGCGGGTGGCCTGAAAGAGGTCGCTGGTGTTGGTGGGCAGCTCTCCCGGCAGCGTCTGCGAGACGGCGGGCGGCGTCTGCGGCCCGGCCTCCGGACGGGGCGACCACCCCGGCAGCAGGTAGGCCGCCAGCGCAAGCAGCAGCAGCACGGGAAGCCAGGGCAGGGGACGCACAGGCTCATGGTAGAGCGCCCCGCGCCGGGGCAGGGTGGCGAGGGGTACGGAAGGGGCGTTAGCCTGCCTGCCGATGCCCTGGCTGCTCAAATCCGAACCTGACGTGTTCAGCTACGCGGACCTCGTGCGCGTCGGTCGGGAAGGCTGGAACGGCGTGCGGAACTACCAGGCCCGCAACTTCCTGCGGCAGATGCGGGAGGATGACCTCTGCCTCTTCTACCACTCCAATGCCAGGCCGACCGGGGTGGCGGGCGTGGCGCGGGTGGTGCGGGAAGCGTACCCGGATGACCTGCAATTCGACCCGGCGAGCGAGTATTTCGACCCGGCCTCCACGCCGGACAGTCCCCGCTGGAGCATGGTGGACGTGGCCCCGGTCTTTGACCTGCCCGCCGTGCTGACCCTGGACACCCTGCGGACCCTCCCCGAGTGGCAGGACTCGCCGCTGACCCGCCGGGGCAGCCGCCTGAGCGTGCTGCCGGTCACGCCGGGGCAGTTCCGCGCGGCGCTGCGGGCGGCGGGGGTGGAAGACCGTGACGGTCTCATCGGAGGTGGGCGTTAAGCTGACCCCCGATGACCACTCCCGCCACCCTCCCTCCCACCCTCTACCCGCTGGGCGACGGCATCGGCTCCGTGAGCCTTGTGCAGCACGTCGGGGACGACAAGATGATCGTCAACGCCGCACGGACTTCCTTTGGCGGCGAGAACGACTTTCCGCTGGATGACCGCGACGAGAAGCTGATTCGGTACCTGCTGCGGCATCAGCACGGCAGCCCCTTCGAGCACAACCTGATCACCTACCACGTCACCTGCCCGATCTTCGTGGACCGGCAGTGGGTTCGCCACCGTGTGGGAGTCTCAAAAAATGAGCGGAGTTTGCGCTACACGGAGGCCGAGGAACAGAACTACACGCCCCGCGAGTTCCGCAAGCAGGCCCCGTCGAACCGGCAGGCCAGCGTGGAGGACGACGGCACGCTCGATCAGGCGGCGGCGGCGGCGGTGTGGGCGGAGGCGTGGCGGCAGGCGTTCGGGGCTTACGGGGAACTGCTGCGCCTCGGCGTGACGCGGGAGCAGGCGCGGGGAGTGCTGCCGCTGTCGCTGTACACCACGTCGTATTACACCTTCAACGTGCGCTCGCTGCTGCACTTCCTCGCTCTACGCGACCATGCAGGTGCGCAGCACGAGATGATCCTCTATGCCCGCGCCCTGGCCGAGCTCGCCGAGCCGCTCTTTCCGGTGACCTTCCGCGAGTGGCGGGCGCTGCACAGCGGGGGGTAAGTCGCCCTAGACTCTCGCCGTGCCCGTCACCTGGATGAACCGCCGCCCCACCCCCGCTTCCCGCCTCGCCACGCTCGCCCTGCGGCTGACCGGGTGGACGCCCGTGCTGGCCCCCCCGCCGGGGCCGAAGTTCGTGGGGGCGGTGGCCCCGCACACCTCCAACGCGGACTTCTGGCCGGGCATCGGGTGGCGCTGGGCCACGGGCGTTCCGGTGCACTGGGTCGCCAAGCACAGCCTCTTCCGGCCGCCGCTGGGGTGGCTGATGCGGGCCTGGGGCGGCCTGCCGGTGGACCGCCGCCGCGCGGGGGGCAACTTCGTGGACGGCGTGGTGGACATCATTCACCGTGAATCCGAGATCATGGTGGCCGTCGCCGCCGAGGGCACCCGCGCCCGCGCCGAGGGCTGGAAGACCGGCTTTTACTACATGGCGCTGAAGGCCGGGGTGCCCATCGGTGTGACGGTCTTCGACTGGGGCCGCAAACAGGTGGGCGTGGTGGGCTACGTGACCCCGACCGGGGACATCGACGCCGATTTCCGGCAGATCGCCGCGCTGATGCAGGGCGTACGGGCGCACACCCCGGCGAACATGGGGCCCATCGTGCCGCTGCGCCGGGGCGGGGAAGCGGACCGGGCGGATGTGACGCGGGCGTAACGCCGGGCGTATAGACTCTCTCCCGTACCACAATTCTGAAGTCAGAACAGGCGGGAGAGCGGATGCCCCAGTCCGCATCCGGCGCCGCCCCATGACGGTGGCCGACGCCGTTTCACGCACCCCCGGTCCCCCCACGGGCACCGCCCTCGAAGCGCGGGGACTCGTCAAGGATTTCCGGGGATTCCGGGCCACCAACGAGGTTGACCTCCAGATCCGGGAGGGCGAGATCCACGCGATCATCGGCCCGAACGGGGCAGGTAAGACCACGCTGTTCAACCTGCTCTCGGGCTTTCTGCGGCCCACGAGCGGAGAGGTCCTGCTGTTCGGCGAGCGCATCGACACGCTGCCGCCCCACGCCATCGTGCGGCGGGGGCTGTCGCGGTCCTTTCAGATCAGCTCGGTGTTTCCCACCATGACGGTGCGGGAAAACGTGCTCGTCGCGCTGGGGTCGCCCACCCCGCTGCCCGGTCAGTTCTGGACCCCGCTCTCGCGGCTGGAGGCTCTCGGCCCCCATGCCGACGAGATTCTGGAGCGGGTCGGGCTGGGCGCGGCGCACGCCCGGCTCGCCGCCGACCTCAGTCACGGCGAGAAACGGCAACTGGAAATCGGCATCTCGCTGACCCAGGAGCCGCGCGTGCTGCTGCTCGACGAGCCGACTTCCGGGATGGGGTCCGAGGGGGTCGCGCGCGTGATCGCCCTCGTGCGCGAGGTCGCGCGGGGCCGCACGGTGGTCCTGGTCGAGCACAACATGAGCGTGGTCGCCGAACTCGCCGACCGCATCACGGTGCTGCAATACGGTCAGGTCATCGCCAGCGGGCGCTACGACGAGGTGCGGCGCGACCCCCGCGTGATCGAGGCGTATCTGGGTGAGGAGGCCCACGCGTGACGGCGCCCGCGCCCATCCCCGCCCCGGTGCCCACCCTCGGCGGCCCGCTGCTCGAAGTCCGCGACCTCAACGCCTACTACGGCCAGAGCCACGTCCTGCACGGGATCAACCTGCACGTCAACCCCGGTGAGGTCGTCAGCCTGATCGGGCGCAACGGGGCGGGCAAGACGACCACCCTCAAATCCATCATGGGCGTGCTGAGAAGCCGCACCGGGCAGATTCGCTTCGACGGGCAGGACCTGCTGCGGCTGCCCAGCAACCGCATCGCCGCGCGGGGCCTCGCCTGGGTGCCCGAGGAACGGGCCATCCTGTCGAGCCTGACCGTGCGCGAGAACCTCGAACTGCCCCCGGCCCGGCCCGGCGGCTGGAGCCTGGAGCGGGCCTACCAGGCATTCCCCGTGCTGCGCGAACGCGGCCACCATCCCGGCTCCAAGCTCTCGGGCGGCGAACAGCAGATGCTCGCCATCGTGCGGGTGCTGCGGAGTAGCCCGAAACTGCTGCTGCTCGACGAACCCAGCGAGGGCCTCGCGCCCGTGATCGTGCAGGCCATCGGCGACATGCTGCAGGAACTGCGCCGCGACGGCCTGAGCGTGATTCTGGTCGAACAGAACCTCAAATTCGCCACCCGCCTCGCTGACCGCCACTACGTGCTCGTCGACGGCGAGGTCGTGGACGAGGTCGCCCGGCACGAGGTCGAAGGCCGCCGCGCCGACCTGCTCCGTTACCTCAGCGTCTGAGGCCCCTCTCCCGTTGCACCCCCCTTTGTTCCCCGGAGGAACCCCCATGCAGAAGAAACTCCTGACCGCCCTCGTCTCCACCGTCGCCCTCGCCACCGTGACGGGCGCCCTCGCGCAGAGCGTGCGCCTGACCGACAACGTCGTGCGGGTGGGCGTGCCGACCGACCTCTCGGGCGTGTACTCGGAACTCTCCGGGCAGGGCAGCGTGCGGGCCGCGCAGCTCGCCGCGCAGGACTTCATGGCCGCCAACCCCAGCTTCCGGAACAAGGTGCAGGTCGTCGGCGTGGACCACCAGAACAAGGCCGACGTGGCGAGCAACAAGGCCGCCGAGATGATCGACCGCCAGAACGTGGATATGCTCGTCGACCTGCCGACGAGCAGCGCCGCCCTCGCCGCCTCCGAGGTCGCCAAGCGCAAGAAGATTCCGGTGATGGTCGTGACGGGCGGCACCACGGCGCTCACCAACGAGAGTTGCAGCAAGTACACCTTCCACTACGCCTACGACAACTACATGCTCGCCAACGGCACCGGCACCGCCGTGACCAAGCGCGGCGGGAACTCGTGGTACATCATCTACCCCAACTACGCCTTCGGGCAGGACCTCAACCGTCAGATGACGGCGGCGATCCGCGAGAACAAGGGCCGGGTCGTGACGAACAGCGACGCCACGCCCTTTCCCAACACCGACTTCTCCAGCTACCTGCTCAAGGCCCAGAGCCTCAAGCCCAAGGTGTTCGGCACCATGCAGGCGGGCGCGGACCTCGTGAACGTGGTCAAGCAGTACAACGAATTCGGGTTGAGGCAGCAGGGCATCGGGCTGGGCATCGGCCTGCTGTTCGAGACCGACGTGGCCGCGCTGGGTCAGGACGCCTTCGCGGGAGCCCTCGCCACCGTGCCGTGGTACTGGAACCTCGACCAGCGGGCGCGGACCTGGGCCGCCAAGTTCGAGCGCAGCTTCGGCAAGAAGCCCACCTGGGCGCAGGCCGGGGTGTACTCCGCCACCATGACCTACCTGAATGCCGTGGCCCGCGCGAGGAGTGACGGCGGCGACGCGGTCGTCAAGGCGCTGGAAGGCCACCGCTTCAGCGACTTCTACGCCCGCAGCGCGTACATCCGCCCGCAGGACCACCGGGTGATCCTCGACGTGTACACCGTGCAGGTCAAGCCGCGCTCGCAGGCGAGGGAGGCCGGGGACATCTTCACGAAGATCGCCACGATTCCCGCCGCGCGGGCCTTCCAGCCGCTCTCCGAGAGCAAGTGCAAGTTCTGAGAATGCCTCCCGCGAGCGGAGCGAGTAGGCATGGGGAGAGGCCCCGGAGCCGGAGGCAAAGGGCGGCGCTCCATCAGCCCTTTGCCGGAGGTGGAGAGGCCGGGAATAGGGCGGCTGCGGAACAACTATGAACACACAACTTCTCCTGATTCAGGTGTTCAACGGGCTGGTGAACGGGGCCTTTTATGCCCTGCTGTCCCTCGGCCTCGCGGTGATCTTCGGAATGCTGCGGATCGTGAACTTCATGCACGGGGCGCTGTACATGCTGGGGGCCTTCACCGCCTTCGCGCTGGGGCAGGCGTTCGGGCTGGGCTTCTGGCCCTCGCTGATCCTGGCGCCGCTGATCGTGGCGGGCATCGGCATGGTGCTGGAACGGGGGCTGCTCTCGCGGCTGTACGGGCTGGAGCCGAGCTACAACCTGCTGCTGACCTTCGGGCTGACGCTGCTGACCCAGGACCTCGTGAAACAGGTCATGCTCTCGCAGTACGCCGTGTCGAGTGCCCCCTACACGCCGCCCCCGGTGCTGTCAGGCGTGGTCAACCTGGGCTTCGTGGTGTTTCCCAAATACCGCCTGTTCGTGATCGGCCTGAGCCTCCTGATCTGCCTGATCACGTGGTTCGTGATCGAGAAGACGCGGGTGGGCGCGATCATCCGGGCGAGCACCGAGAACCCCGGCGTGACGCGGGCCTTCGGGATTGACGTGGGCAAGTGGGTCACGGGCGTGTTCGGCGTGGGCGTGGGCCTCGCGGGGCTGGCGGGCGTGCTGGCCGCGCCGATCTACTCGGTCGAGCCGTACATGGGGGCCGAACTGATCATCACGACCTTCGCGGTGGTGGTGATCGGCGGGATGGGCAGCATCCTGGGCAGCGTGATCACCGGCTTCGCGGTCGGCGTGCTGGCCGCCATCGGGGCGGCGCTGTACCCCCCCATCGCGAACACGCTGGTCTTCATCCTGATGACGCTGGTGCTGCTGGTGCGTCCCAGCGGGCTGTTCGGGCTGCCGGAGGGAGCAAGATGACGGTCCTGCCACGAACCGCCGCCCGCGCAGGCCGCGAGCGGACGACCCGCGCTGTGTGGCTGATCGGGCTGGCCATCCTGCTGCTGGTGCTGCCCCGGCTGATCTACCCGGTGCTCGCGCTGGACATCCTGGCCTGGGGGCTGTTCGCGGTGGCCTTCGACCTGCTGTTCGGCTTTTCCGGGCTGCTGAGCTTCGGGCACGCGGCTTTCTGGGGCAGCAGCGCCTATGTCACGGCCTACCTGCTGGGGCAGGGGCAGAGCGTCCCGGTCGCCATGCTGGGGGGCACGCTCTCGGCGCTCGCGCTCGCCGTTCCCATCGCCTTTCTGAGTGTGCGCAGCGCGGGCATCTACTTCTCGATGATCACGCTGGCCTTCGCGCAGATGCTGTCCTTCCTGGCGCTGCAATGGACCGACGTGACGGGCGGCGAGAATGGGCTTCAGGGCTTCGAGCGGCCCGGCTTCCTGGGGATGGACTTCAGCGATTCCCTGACCCGGTATTACTTCTGCCTCGCGGTCTTCGCGGTGGGCTTCTACGTCGCGTACCGCACGGTCCGCAGCCCCTTCGGGCAGGCGCAGCAGGCCGTGCGCGACAACGAGCAGCGGGCCGAGAGCATCGGCTTCAACCCGGTGCGCTTCAAGTTCACGGCGTTCCTGATCAGCGCGGCCCTGGCGGGGCTGGCGGGCAGCATGTACGCCTTCGGGCACGGGGTGGTCAGCCTGGAGGTCGTGAACTGGCGCACCTCCGGCGAGGTCGTGATGATGACCCTGCTGGGCGGCACGACCACCCTCTTCGGCCCGGTGATCGGCGCGGGAATCGTGCTGCTGCTGCGCGACGTGCTGACGACCGCCAACCTGCCGGTGGGCATCGTGACCGGGCTGGTGTTCGTGGCGACCGTGCTGTTCTTCCGGCGGGGCGTGGTGGGCACCCTGCAGCACTGGATGCGCAGACGCTGAGGCACGCTCCTCTTCCCTTCGGCCCCCGCCCCACGCGGGGGCTTTCCCGTCCGGGCTACCCTGACCCCATGAACCTGCAAGGCAAGACGGTCCTGATCACGGGCGCGGCCTCCGGGCTGGGGGCGGGCACGGCGCGGATGGTGGCGGAAGCGGGCGGGCACCCGGTCCTCCTCGACCTGAACGCGGAGGCGGGCGAGGCCCTCGCCGGGGACCTCGGCGGCCTCTTTGTGCGGACGGACGTGACGCAGGAGGCGGACGTGCAGGCGGCCATCGCGGCGGCGCAGGGACGGTTCGGCGGGCTGCACGGGGCCGTGAACTGCGCGGGCATCGCCCCGGCGGCGACCACGGCGGGCAGGAAGGGACCGCACCCCCTCGACCTGTTCGAGCGGGTGATCCGGGTGAACCTGATCGGCACCTTCAACGTGGCGCGGCTGGCGGCGCAGGCGATGCTGGGCGGCGAGCCGGGGCCGGGCGGCGAGCGCGGCGTGATCGTGAACACGGCCTCGGTCGCCGCCTTCGAGGGCCAGATCGGGCAGGCGGCCTACGCCGCGAGCAAGGCGGGCGTCGCGGGCCTGACCCTGCCGATGGCGCGGGACCTCGCCCGCTCCGGCATCCGGGTGGTCACGGTGGCCCCCGGCCTCTTCGAGACGCCCATGCTGGCCGGACTCCCGCAGGAGGTGCAGGCCTCGCTGGGGGCGCAGGTGCCCTTCCCCTCCCGGCTGGGCCGCGCCGACGAGTACGCCGCGCTGGTGCGTCACATCTTCGAGAACCCCATGCTCAACGGCGAGACGATCCGGCTGGACGGCGCGATCCGGATGGGGCCGCGCTAGCCCCACGGTTCCTCGCTGGCCGACAATGGCACCCATGAGCGAAGCCGTGATTCTGGAGGCCGTCCGCACCCCCTACGCCCGGCGCGGAGGGGCCTACCGGGGCACCCGCCCCGACGCCCTGCTGGCCTTTGCCCTGCGGGGGCTGGTAGACCGCGCAGGCTTTGACCCCGCACGGCTGGAGGACGTGGTCACCGGGGCCGTCACCCAGACGGGCGAGCAGGGGGCCAACATCGGGCGGCTGGCCGTGCTGCTCGCGGGCTTTCCCGCCGAGGTGCCCGCCGTGAGCCTCAACCGCATGTGCGGCAGTGGGCAGCAGGCGGTGCATTTCGCGGCGCAGGGCGTGCAGGCGGGCGACCAAGCCTACGCGGTGGGCTGCGGGGTGGAATCCATGACCCGCACCCCGATGTTCAGCGATATCGGCGGGGGCTTCGAGACCCTCAACCCGGAGCTGCTGGGGCGGGTGGGCCTGATTCACCAGGGCAAGAGCGCCGAGCGCATCGCGGAGCGCTGGGACCTGACCCGCGCCGACCTCGACGCCTACTCCGCCGAGAGCCACCGCCGGGCCGCCGCCAGCCGCGCCCTGCACGCCGAGCTGCTGCCCACGCCGGGGCAGGACGCGGGCGGCGAGGCCCTCACCCTCACCCACGACGAGGGGGTGCGCGACGCCGTCTCCCCCGAGAAGATGGCGGCCCTGAAGCCCGCCTTCCGGCCAGACGGGGTGGTCACGGCGGCCAACGCCAGCCAGATCAGCGACGGGGCGGCGGTGGTGCTGGTGGGCGACCGGGACGCGGCCCTGGCCGACGGCCTGCGCCCACGTGCCCGCTTCCGGGCGCGGGTGGCGGTGGGCGACGACCCCGTCCTGCAACTGATGGGCGTGATCCCGGCGACCCGCAGGGCGCTGGACAGGAGCGGCCTGACCCTCGCGGACCTCGACTGGATCGAGATCAACGAGGCCTTCGCCTCGGTGGTGCTGGGCTGGGCGCGGGAACTCGGAGCCGATCTGGAGCGGGTCAACCCCTGGGGCGGGGCCATCGCGCATGGGCATCCGCTGGGCGCGAGTGGAGCGGGCCTCACCGCCAAGATGCTCGCCGGGCTGGAGGCGACCGGGGGCACCCTGGGCCTGCAGGTCATGTGCATCGGGCACGGGATGGCGACCGCGACGGTGATCGAGCGGGTCTGACGGCGGGGTTAGCCCTCCTCCCCCTCCTTCAGCCCGCGAATCTCCTCGATAAAGCGCTCCAGGCTGTCGAAGTCGCGGTACACGCTGGCAAAACGGATATAGGCCACGTCGTCGAGCGGGCGCAGGAAGGCCATCGCCCGCTTGCCGATTTCACCACTGGCGATCTCCGGCACGCCCACCTCGTCCTCGAAGCCGTAGGCGAAGGCCCGCAGCCGCTCGGGGTCCACCGGGCGCTTCTCGGTGGCGAGGGTCAGGCCGCGCAGCAGCTTGTCGGGGTTGAAGGCCTCGCGCAGACCGCCGCGCTTGACCACCATCAGGGGTTCAAGCTGTGCCCGCTCGTAGGTCGTGAAGCGCCGCGCACAGCGCAGGCACTCGCGGCGGCGGCGGATGGAGGCGCCATCGTCGCTGGGGCGCGAGTTGACCACCCGCGAGTCCGGGGCAGAGCAATAGGGGCATCTCACCGGAGCAGGGCCTCGGCCTCGGTCGGGCGCACCTTGGGCAACGGCGGCAGCGGCACCTCCAGCACCACCCCGCGCAGGTGCGCGAGCGAGGGAGCGGCCAGCGCGAGCACCGCGTCCCCCAGCGGGCGGTCGAGCGTCTCGTCGCCCCCACTCACCCGTGAGGGCAACACGAGGTTCACCCGCAGGTCCTCCAGATAGGCGTGCTCCACCAGGCCGCGAATCGCCCCGCGCTGGGGGTAGACGTGCAGGCCCTGCTCGTCGAGGTGCGGCCCCACGATGGTCAGCCACGTCCCGCCGAGGCGGCGGCGCACGATCTGGGCGATGGCGACGCTGCTCTTGACGTTGCAGCCAAACAGGTCCATCCACTCGCCCTCGCTCAGCAGGGTGAAGTCGGTATGCGCCCGTTTGTCGGCCAGATGCACGATGCCGTGCAGCGCCCCGAAAATCTCGAGGATGCGGTTTTGCGCACTCAGCCAGTCGAGCGGCACCCCCACATCGGCCTTGAGGGGAATCGCGGTGCCGCCCGCCAGTTCCAGCCCACTCGCGGCGGCGGCCAGCGACTCGGAGTTCCCGCCGATCAGGATCACGCTGGCCCCGGCCCGCGCCAGCCGCGCACTGATGGCCCGGCCATAGCCCTGGTCCGCCCCCGTCACCGCCACGACCTGCCCGGAGAGAATGGGGAGGTCGGGGGGAAGGGAGGACAGCGCAGGGGGGGGACTCATGGGTGCAGGATAACGCCCCCGCCACGGGGGGACGGGGGCACGGGAGAGAATTCAGCTCGCCTCGGGCAGCGGGCGCAGCGCCCCCGGCGGCGGATCGCCCGCCCGGTGGCCCCGGGCGCAGGGCCCGCACCAGTACGCCTGATCGCCGTCGCGCAGGTCGTAGAGGTCCAGCCCCGCCCCGCACGACGGACAGACATGGGCGTACCCGCGCCCGCTGGCCGGGTGCTGCGCCTCGCCTTCCGTGCGCCCGTAGTCACGTAAAGACCGTTTCATATTCTGATGATAACAGAACAGGCCGGGGGCGGGTTAGAGGTCGGCCTCGTCCGCCGGATCGTCGGAGAGGTCGGGCCCCACCGCGCCCACACCCACCCGCCGCCGCTTGCGCAGCATGGCGGGTTCCTTGTCGAGGTTGAAGACGAAGTGCCGGGGCCGCCGCTCGCGCAGCCACGTTTCCAGCGAGACCAGCCGGGGCCGGAAGCGGATGAACTCGCGCAGTTGCCGGATGGGGACGAAGCGGGCCTCCTGCACGTCGCGGTCGGGGTCGCGCGGGGCGAGGCTGCCGCCCACCTCCCGTCCGGTGTAGAAGAACTGCAGGTGGTGGCCCCACGTCTGCGCCTGGAACTCCACGATAAAGGCGAGGTCGCGCAGTTCGACGACCAGCCCGGTCTCCTCGTAGGTTTCGCGGCGGGCGCCCTCCTGCACGAGTTCTCCTGTCTCCAGCCCGCCCTTGGGCAGCGACCAGCGGCCGCGCTCGCGCACCAGCAGGATTTCCTCGCCGCGCAGCACGATGCAGCCCACCCCGATGCGGGGGGCGGCCAGCGCCCGCTTCTGCCCGCGCTTCTGGGGCGCGGCGGGCACCGGGACCGCCGTGGCCGCCGACACCTGACCGGGACCCGACGGAGCCGGGGGCCGGGGCGTGCGCCGCCGCCGACGCCGCCGCTGGTTGCCCCCCTGGTTCGCCGCCGCGCCCTTCGCGTCCTCCGGCATCAGATGCCCTCCGGCGCGAGGTCGTTGAAGCGCACATGGGAGGAGTGGAATTGCAGCCGCACCGTGCCCACCGGACCGTTGCGCTGCTTGCCGATAATGATCTCCGCGATGCCCTGCTGATCTGTCTCTTTGTTGTAATATTCGTCGCGGTAAATAAACATCACGATGTCGGCGTCCTGTTCAATGGCACCGGATTCCCGAAGATCAGAGAGCATCGGTCTATGATTCGGCCGCTGTTCCACCGCGCGGCTGAGCTGACTGAGAACGATGATGGGCACTTCCAGTTCACGCGCCAATCCCTTGAGGCCGCGTGAAATCGTGCTGATCTCCTGTTGCCGGTTGTCGCTGCCGCCATTGCTCTTGCCGCCCGACATCAGTTGCAGGTAGTCGATCACCACCAACCCCAGTTGCCCATGCTGCGCGGCGATGCGCCGCAGCTTGCTGCGCAGGGCGTTCAGCGTGAGGTCTGGCTCGTCGTCGATCACCATCGGCGCCTCGGCCAGCCGCCCCGCCGCGTGCGCGAGCCGCTCGAAGTCGCGCTCGTTGAGCTGCCCCGAACGGATGCGGTTCATGTCCACCCGCGCCTCGCTGCACAGCATCCGCAGGGCGAGCTGCACCGACGGCATTTCCAGGCTGAAGACGGCGACGGTCTTCTCGCCGCGCAGGGCGACATTCTGCGCGATGGACAACGCGAACGCGGTTTTTCCCATGCTCGGGCGAGCCGCCAGCACGTTCAGGCTCCCCTTCTGCAAGCCGGAAATCTGCTCGTCGAGGTCCCGGAAGCCGCTGCTCACGCCGTCGGGAATGCCCTTGTTGGCGTGCAGCAGGGTGATGTACTCGAAGGTGTCGTGGACGACCTCGCCCATCGCCTGGTACTGCTCGCCCTTCTTCTTCTGCTCGGCCACCTCGAAGATCATCTTCTCGGCGCGGTCGAGCAGGTCTTCCAGCGGCATCTGGCCCTCGTAGGCGAGCTGCATCGCCTTGCCCGACGCGCTGATCAGCTGCCGCAGCGTGTGCTTTTCCTGCACGATGCGGGCGTAGTGCTCGGCGTAGGCGGCGGTGGGCACCTGATCGGCCAGCCCGACGAGGTAGGTCACGCCGCCCACCTCGTCGAGCAGGCCCCTGACCCGCAGGTCCTCGCTGAGCGTCACGAGATCGACGGGTTCGCCCCGGTCCTGTAGCGTCCGCATCGCCGTGAAAATCTTGCGGTGGCCTTCGCGGTAGAACATCTCGGGGCTCACCGTGTCGCCCAGGGCAGAGAGGGTGTCGTTGTCCAGCAGAATGCTGCCCAGCACGCTGATTTCAGCGTCGTTGCTGTGCGGGGGCACGCGGGGAGTCACTTCCATGCAGGGCCTTTCGGGGCACGCGGCGGGGCCAGCCAGCGCCGCCTGACCGCTGGGGCCGGGGCGCGGGGCACGTGCCGGGTGGGAATTGGGGTGGGGCCTCGGTGGGCCATTCGCCTGCCCACGCCGGAGCGCAGGTCAGACCGAACTGCCGGGCATCATACCACCCCCGGCCGCCCCCCCCGATACCCCCGCCGGGGCCTGAAAACGTAAGACCTCTGTTAGAAGTCCCTGACTAACCTCAGTGCAGCAAGGACGGGAGACACCCGCACCTGCACAGCACTTTCCGGCCCGAGGGACCTTCTCCCGATTCCTTATCCCGACGGCCCACCGAGGAGACCACCATGAAGAACGGAACCCAGGGCTTTACCCTTATCGAGCTGCTGATCGTGATCGCCATCATCGGCATTCTGGCGGCAGTGCTGATCCCCAACCTGCTGAACGCACGTACCAAGGCCAATGAGACGGCAGCCCAAAGCTTTATCCGCAACACTATTACTGCAGTCGAAACTAATCGTGACAGTGTGAGTGGGAAGCTGTCAGATGGAGGTTACGGCACTGGCGTGGACGCAGCGAGTCCCAAGGGCACACCGGCGGCGCTGGCTGCCGCTGCAACTCAGCCCTGTCAGACTGCTCAGGGTAAGACGGAAGATGAGCTACCTGCTGGCGTCACAAGCTGCACTCTGACTGTTGGCACCCAGGACAACTTCGTGGTTAACCTGGCGATGGACAGCGGCACCCTTTACGCGTACGACGGCAATAAGGTAGCTAAGGTCACCGCAGCAGTCAGCGCTCCCTAAACACCTCAGTTCTGCTTGTACTTAATGCCGCCCTCCGGGGCGGTTTTTTCATTCCCTGCCCCCGCGCTACCCTCTCCCCATGACCCCCACCCGCCACACCGCCCTCAAGGAATGGGACACCCAGTGTCAGGCCCTCGTCGCCGGGCAATCGGCCCTGCTGATCCGTAAGGGCGGCATCATGGAGACGCACGACGGCCTGCACCCATAGGCCAACCGATCAATCAGATCACCTTCATGCGTTTCTCTTCCTCGTAGACCCGCTCCAGCACGAACTCCTTGNGCTGATCCGTAAGGGCGGCATCATGGAGACGCACGACGGCCTGCACCCATAGGCCAACCGATCAATCAGATCACCTTCATGCGTTTCTCTTCCTCGTAGACCCGCTCCAGCACGAACTCCTTGAGCAGGGTCTGGTAGGGAACACCCTTCAGCTCGGCGAGGTGCCGCAGCCGCCGCTCCAGATCGGTCCCCAGACGCAGGCTGGTCGGGCGGGATTTACGGGGACGGGTGGGGAGGGCAGCCAGCAGCGCCTGGGTTTCTGGACTCTGCTGGGCAGTCTCAAACATGGCGTCACCCAGCTCATGGGTGTCCCAGAACGCTGCCTCCTCTGCCTCACTGGCAAAGTCAGGAATCTCGTCGGAATGGTGGACGGTTTGCATGTGCTCGGACATGATGGGGCCTCCCAAGATCAGCGGTAGCGACGTTTCTCGTTGACCGTGGCGTCACGGGCAGTGACGACGCGGAGACGTCCTGCGCGAACGGTGAACACCACGAAGAGCAGGCGGCCAAACTCGGTCTGTCCCAGAACAGCGGCACGCGGCTCCTGGCTATCCCGGCGGTGGGCCTGACCTTTCACGACATGTGGGTCGCCCAAGGCTTCCTCGGCCTCTTCCGGCTCAATCCCGTGACGGGCGATATGCTCTGTATTCGCCTCGTCCCAGTCGAAGTCCACAGCGCTAGTGTACTGCCAAAGTAGCTACACATCAGGTGCCCTGTGCGGGAAGGCAGAGCGTGCGCTCCCCCGCGCTACCCTCTCCCCATGACCCCCACCCCCCATACTGCCCTCAAGGAATGGGACACCCAGTGTCAGGCCCTCGTCGCCGGGCAATCGGCCCTCCTGATCCGCAAGGGCGGCATCATGGAGACGCACGACGGCTTCGAGGTCGAACACCGCCGCTTCCTCCTCTATCCCACCTTCCTGCACCAGAACCCGGCGGAACTGCGGCCCGAGTTCACCGGACGGCTGCGCGACGACCCCCGCCCCGGCCAGATCGTGTTGCCCGCGCTGGCGGAGGTCGTGGCGATCCACCGGGTCGAGTCACTGGAGGCCGCGCTCGCGCTGGAGCCGTATCAGGCGCTGACGGCGGGGGCCATCGAACGCCGCTTTCACTACCGGAACCGGCCCTGGGTCCACGCCCTGCTGCTGCGGGTGCGTCCGCTGCGGGAGCCGCTGGTGCTGGACGAGACACCCGAGATGCTGGGCTGCGTGAGCTGGGTGCCAATGGGCGATTTGGAAGTTGAGGCCGGAGCGCCCGCCCTGCCCGGGGCAGAGCTGGAGCGGCTGGGGACAGAGATAGAGGCGCGGTTGAAGGCACACACGTCGTAACCAAATGGGAGAGGGAGGCCCGCAAGCCTCCCCCTTCTCCCCCAAGGTGCCGCTTACTGTCCGGCGGGCACCGCTTCGAGGTCGTAGTTGTTCAGAACAGTCGTCTGGATGTCGCGGTTGGCGGTGTTGTAGATGTTCCAGCCCAGCTTGGTCCCGGCGAAGAACTGGTTGTCGCGCTGCGAGTAGACCAGGAACTTGCCGTTGTCGCGGCTGAGGACGGGCTCGCCCGCCGTGTAGCGGCCATCGTTGTTGGCGTCGCGGAAGACGATCACCCGGTAGGTGCCGTAGGGCACGTCGCGGGGCAGCGTCAGGGTAAAGCCCCCGGTCAGGAACTTGTCGATGACCTGCACCTGGGTGCTGTCGTTGGTGTACTGGCCGTTGTTGTAACCCACGATGGCCAGACCGAGGTTCTGGTTGGCGCCGAAGCCCTTGAGCTGGCCCGACACGGCGGCGCTGCGGGTGCCGAAGATGCTGCACGAGGAAAGGGCCAGGGTACCGAGGACGGCGACAGCAAGCGTCTTGTTCATGGGAAAACCTCCTGAGGAATGAACTGCGGAAACGCCTTCACCGTACCCGGCACCGCTCTGGGGGGCTACGGGGCAAGCCTTCCCCGCCGACTCACCGGGTACTCATCCTCACGGCAAAACTGCGCGGGTACCTGACTGGGCCTTGAGGGCAGGGTCGGCACTGCTAGAGTGACCCTCATGCAGCACCGGCCTTTTACCGCGCTCGCCGCCGTCTACGACGCAATTATGGCCGACGTGGAGTACGACCACTGGGCAGATTTTGTCCTGACCTATGCCCGCGACGGTGGCCTGGAGGGGGGCGCGGCCCTCGACCTCGCCTGCGGAACCGGGGGCTTCACGCGCGAGCTGCATGGGGCCGGATGGACCGTGACCGGGCTGGACGGCAGCGCCGACATGCTGGAGGTGGCCCGTGGGCGTCTGCCCGGCGCGGTCCGGCTCACGGTGGGCGACCTGCGAACCTTCGACCTGGGGCGGACCTTCGACCTGGTGAGCTGCGTCTTTGACAGCCTGAACAACCTGCTGACGCCGGAGGACCTGGGCGCGGCGCTGGGGCGGGCGCGGGCGCACCTGCGGCCCGGCGGCCTGCTCGCCTGCGACCTGAATACCCGGCTCGGCGTGCGCGAGTTGTGGGAAGGCGGGGCGGTGGAGGGGCTGGCGACCACCCCCGACGGCCGCGAGGTCCACTACCACTGGTCGCACCACCACGACCCGGAAACGGACCTCGGGATCGTGCAGGCCTTCTGCCGGGTGGAGGACGGGGGGGGCGGCTGGGACGAGTTCACCGAGACGCACCGCGAACGGGGCTACGACCCCGCCGACCTGGAGCCGCTGGTGCGGGCGGCGGGGTTCACCCGCTGGGAGATCGTCGAGTATCCGGACTTCGCCCGGCCGACCCCCGAGACGCCGCGCGTGTGGGTGTTCGCATGGGCCTGATACGGGTTCCGATTGAACAGTTACAAAAACTGTTCCATCCGAGCAGAGCGAGCAGGAAAGAGCGGTTGCCGGGAAAGGAGTTATCAGATCGGCGCTCTCCCGGTTTGATAACGGATTGGACGGCAACCGTATGAGCGTTCCGGTGCTGGGGGCAGGCGGCTGGGGCACGGCCCTCGCGGTGGCGGTGGCCCGCGCCGGGGGGCAGGCGACCCTGTGGGCGCGGCGTCCCGACTTCGCCGCCCGGCTCGCGGAGGTCCGCGAGAACCGCGAGTACCTGCCCGGTGTGACCCTGCCGGACGCGGTGGCCGTCACCTCTGATCTGGGGGCGGCCGTCCGGGGGGCCGAGTTCGCGCTGGTGGTCGTCCCCAGCGTGGGGGTGCCCGAGCTTCTGGCCGAGTTGCCGCGTGATCTCGGCGTGGTGCTGTGTGCCAAGGGGCTCGGCCCGGACGGTGGGCGGCTGACCGACCTCACGCGGGGACTGGGCTTCGGGCGGGTGGCGGTCCTCAGCGGCCCCAACCACGCGGAGGAGGTGGGCCGGGGACTTCCCGCCGCGACGGTGGTGGCGAGCACCGACGCGGCGCTGGCCCGCGCGGTGCAGGCGGCCCTGGTCTCCCCCACCCTGCGCGTCTACACCAGCCGCGACGAGGTCGGGGTGGAACTCGGCGGCGTGCTGAAGAACGTGATCGCGCTCGCCGCTGGCATGGGCGACGGCCTGCGACTGGGCGACAACGCCAAGGCCGCCCTGATCACCCGTGGCCTGCGCGAGATGAGCCGCTACCTCGTCTCGCAGGGCGCCCACGAGGACACCGCCTACGGCCTGAGCGGGCTGGGCGATCTGGTCGCCACCGCCACCAGTCGCCATAGCCGCAACCGCGCGGCGGGCGAGGCCATCGCGCGGGGCGAGACCCCGGCGCAGGGGGGCAAGGTCGTGGAGGGGTTGCGCACGGCGGGCCTGCTGGAAGCCTGGGCCACCGCCCACGGCCACGACCTCCCCATCGTGCGGGCAGTCGCGCGGGTCACGTCAGGCGAGTGGTCCCCCGCCGAGGGCATCGCCAGCCTGATGGAGCGGGACGCCAAACCCGAACTCGAGGGCTGAGGTGACCCTGCTCTCGCAGGCCGAAGCCTTCGCCCGGCCCTTCTACGCTGCGCCGGAACGGGCCTACCACACGGCTGAGCATGTCGGGGCGGTGCTGGACGCGCTCGCCTCGCGGGAGGTACTGACCCCCACCCTCGCCCTCGCGGTGTGGGGCCATGACCTGATCCACGACCCCAGCGCCGGGGACAACGAGGCGCGGAGTGCAGCCGTGTTCGGGGACTGGCTGGCGGCGGAGGGAGCGGACGCGGGCCTCGTTGGGGAGGTCCGGTCCCTCATCCTCGCCACCCGGCATACCGACCCACCCTCCACGCGGGCGGAGGCGCTGCTGGTGGATGCCGACCTGAGCATTCTCGGCACCGACCCGGCCACCTTCGCCGCCTACGATGCGGCCATCCGGCAGGAGTACGACTTTGTTCCCGAGGCCGTCTACCGGACCGGGCGGGCGCGGGTGCTGCGCGGCTTTCTGGAGCGCGACCGCCTTTACACCACGCCGGAGTTCGCCGGGCTGGAGGATCAGGCGCGGGCCAACCTGCAAGCTGCCCTGGGACAGCTGACCCTGCCCTGAAGTCTCTCCCTACACTGAGGCCATGCGCGAAAATTGGACGAGCTGGCTGGTGACCTCCACGGTGCAACTCGTCTTGCCGGTCTGGCTGCTGTCCAAAGACTTATGGGGACTGATGCTCGCCGCAGCTGTCGTCGGTGTAGTGGCCGTTGGCCTGCTGGCCAAGCTGGCGCTGGAGAGGCTGTCCAAAGGCCGTCGGTAACACCCATCACAAAAAAACCGCCCCTCGTAAGGGCGGTCTCTGCTGATCCTTTTGCCGAGTTCAGTCGGCGGCGCTGCCGTGCTGGCCGCCCTGGGGGGCCTTGTCGGCGTCTTCCTTCTCGCGTTCGAGCTTGGCCTTGATCTTCTTCAGGCGGAAGCTCTCCTCACGCTCGCGCTGGTCGAGCACGCCGCGAATGAAGCGGATGTCGTCCTGAATGCCGGGAATCACGACCTGCTCCAGCGCGTTCACGCGGCGGGAGGTCTTCTTGATCTCCTCGCCGATGCGCCGCAGCTTGGTCTCGGTCGCCGCGACCTTCACGATGGCCTCGAGCACGCCGCCGAAGTCGGTCGCCGCCTGGATGGTCCGGGCGCCGACATTGATCGGGCTGAAGTTGGCCTGCTGGGTGCGCTCGGGGATGTTGATGCGCGGCACCTTCACCCCGTAGATGCTCTCGATCTGCATGTCGATGGCGTAGTCGCCGGTCCCGGCGAGGCTGAGGCTCTCGACCGCTTCCGGGCTGTCCCACGCCTTCGCGCCGAACAGGCTGGTGTAGGCCCCCTTGCTGACGCTGCCGAGTTGCTCGCGGGCGGCGAGCGCGTCGCGCACCAGCGCGAAGAATTCGCCGATCAGGGCGTCACGCTTGCGCTTGAGCAGGTCCGCGCCGCCGCTGGCCGTCTTGAGACTGGCCTTGCTGGCGAGCAGCGCCGAGCGGGTGGGGCTGATCTGTCCTGCCATGATTCCACCTCCTTCGTCGGTGGGGCCTGTGGTCCGTGGCCCGTCGCGTGTAGAGAAGAAAAAGCCCCTCTACACGCTGCAGGCCACAGGCGACAAGCTTAAATCCGGTTGCCGCGCCACATCTCGTCGACCTTGGTCCCGTAGAACTTGTCGATCGAGTCGCGCGAGAGGCGGGTGAGCTGGCTCTGCGGCAGCTTGGAGAGGATGCCCCACGCGACGGTCAGGCTGTCGTCGATGGAGCGGTCCTGCCCGCCCTGGCCGATGAAGTAGGTCTCGAAATCGTCGGCGAAGCGCAGGTACAGCTTGTCGGTCTCGGTCAGCGCGTCCTCACCCGTGATCGCCACGAGCTTGCGCAGGTCAAGGCCGTTGGCGTAGGCGGCGAACAGCTGGTCGGAGACATTCTTGTGGTCCGCCCGCGTCTTGCCCTTGCCGATGCCGTTGCCCTGCAGGCGCGACAGGGAGGGGAGCGGGTTGATGGGCGGGAAGATGCCCTTGGCGTTCAGGCCACGGTCCACCACGATCTGCCCTTCCGTGATGTAGCCGGTCAGGTCGGGGATGGGGTGCGTGATGTCGTCGTCGGGCATCGACAGGATCGGAATCTGGGTCACCGAGCCGGGCTTGCCCTGCACCACGCCCGCCCGCTCGTAAAGGCCCGCGAGGTCGGTGTACATGTAGCCGGGGAAGCCGCGCCGACCGGGGATCTCCTCGCGTGCGCCGCCGATCTCGCGCAGCGCCTCACAGTAATTCGTGAGGTCGGTCAGGATGACGAGGACGTGGTAGCCGTGCTCGAAGGCGAGGTACTCGGCGGTCGTCAGCGCCATGCGCGGCGTCAGCAACCGCTCCACGGCGGGGTCGTCCGCGCGGTTGAGGAACAGCACCGAGCGGGCCAGCGCGCCCGTGCGCTCGAACTCCTGGGTGAAGAACGAGACCTCACGCTGGGTCAGGCCCATCGCGGCGAAGACCACCGCGAAGTCGCCCTCGTGCCCCGGCACCTTCGCCTGACGGGCGATCTGCGCGGCGAGTTCGTTGTGCGGCAGACCCGAGCCGGAGAAGATGGGAAGCTTCTGTCCACGAATCAGCGACGTGTTCACGTCGATGGTGCTGATCCCGGTCTGGATAAACTCCTCGGGCTTCTCGCGGGCGGCCGGGTTCATGGGCTGGCCGTTGATCGAGAGGCGCTGCTCGGCGACCACGGCGGGCAACCCGTCGATGGGACGGCCCAGGCCGTCGAAGCGGCGCCCGATCATCTCCTTGGACACGCCCAGGCGGGCCACGTCCTCCACCAGGCTGACAGAAGCGGTCGCGAGGTCGAGGCCGCGCGTCTCCTCGAACACCTGAATGACGGCGTTCTGCTCGGACACCGAGATGACCTGCCCGCCACGGGTGCGGCCCGAACCGTCCTTGATGTCCACGATGGCGCCGTACGCCAGGTCCGAGGCCGCGTTCACGAACAGCAGCGGCCCGGAGATGTACGAGACGTCGTTGTATTCCTTTTTCAGGAGGGTCACGCGGTCACTCCCTTGGCAGCGTTCTTGAAGGTCACGTCGAGTTCGTCCATCACGCCCTCGCCGTAGGCCATGAATTCACCCTCGGCGACGTAGCGGGCACGCGACAGCTTCTCGATGACGGGGTTCTGGATGATGTCGTCGATGGTGGCCCCGTTGCGCAGCGCCGCTTCGGCCTCGTCGTAGAACTTCAGCATCATCTTCATCAGGCCGTAGTTCTTGGGCATGGAAGCCGAGGCGTCCACCGGGTCGAAACCGTTTTGCTGCAGAAAGTCCTGCCGCAGCATCCGGCCCGCCTCGATCACCAGACGCTCCTGGTCCTGAAGCGCGTCGGGGCCGACAAGCTGCACGACTTCCTGCAGGCTGGCCTCCTGCTGGAGGATGTTGCTGATGCGCTGGCGCAGTTCTGGGAAGTCCTGCCCCACGTTCTCGCGGTACCACGAGTCGAGAATCGGCGTGAACAGGCTGTAACTGCCGTTCCAGTTGATCGCCGGGAAGTGACGGCGGCGGGCCAGGCCCGCGTCCAGACGCCAGAACGCGCCGGTAATCCGCAGGGTCGCCTGCGTGACCGGCTCGGACATGTCGCCGCCTGCCGGAGACACCGCGCCGATCACGGAAACCGCGCCGTTCTCCCCGGCCAGGGTCGTCACCGCGCCCGCACGCTCGTAGAACGCGGCGAGCTTGGCGCCCAGGTAGGGCGGGTAGCCTTCCTCGGCGGGCATTTCCTCCAGACGGGAGGAGATCTCGCGCAGCGCCTCGGCCCAGCGGGAGGTCGAATCGGCCATCAGCGAGACCGAGTAGCCCTGGTCGCGGAAGTACTCCGCCAGGGTGATCCCGGTGTATACCGACGCCTCACGCGCCGCCACCGGCATGTTCGAGGTGTTGGCGATCAGGATGGTGCGGTGCATCAAAGGCCCGCCGGTCTTGGGGTCTTCCAGTTCCGGGAACTCGACGAGCACGTCGGTCATCTCGTTGCCGCGCTCGCCGCAGCCCACGTACACCACGATGTCGGCGTTGCCGTACTTGGCGACCGACTGCTGGGTCACCGTCTTGCCCGAGCCGAAGGGCCCCGGGATCGCCGCCGCGCCGCCCATCACCAGCGGGAACAGCACGTCGAGAATCCGCATCCCCGTGAGGAACGGGAGGCTGGGGTCCAGCTTGCGGGCCACCGGGCGCGAGGCACGGACGGGCCAGTAGTGGGCCATCCGCAACTTGGTGCCGTCTTCGAGCTCCGCGATGGTGTCGTCGATGGTGTACTCGCCCGCGTCCGCGACCCAGCGCAGACGGCCCTGCACCTCGGGCGGCACGAGAATCTTGTGGGTAAAGGAGAACTCCGGCACGGTGCCCAGGATCGAGCTGCCCGTCACGGTGTCGCCCGCCTGCACGCCCGGCGTGAAGGCCCAGCGCTTCGTGCGGTCGAGGGAAGAGACCTCGATGCCGCGGGCGATAAAGTCGCCGGAGGCTTCCCGGATCTTGTCGAGGGGGCGCTGAATGCCGTCGTAAATGCCGTTGAGCATCCCCGGCCCCAGCTCGACCGACAGGGGCAGTCCGGTCGTCTCGACCGGCTCGCCGACCGTCAGGCCGGACGTGTCCTCGTACACCTGCACGAAGGCGGTGTCCCCGTCGAGGCGGATAATCTCGCCGACGAGGCGCTCCTGGCCCACGCGCACGATGTCGTACATCTTGGCGCCGTACATGCCCCCGGCGATCACGGCCGGTCCGGCGATGTTCTGCACGACGCCCTGCTTGGTCTGCGTCATTCTTTCTCCTTGGGAGAGGGTGAAGAGGGGGGACTCAGGCGTCAGAACTCAGGAAAGAACGGCCCTGACGCCCGAAACCTGATCCCCATCACCTTAAAGCTTGATATCGAACCCGATGGTGTCCCGCACCAGCTTGCCCATGTACGCCTTGGCGTCCACCGTATCGGTGGCAAAGGCGTCGCGCAGGCTGGGGATGGGCAGCAAGATGGGCAGGTCACGCCCACGCATCACGCGGGCCGTGGCCGTGGCCGGATCGGGAATCAGGCCGGTGTCCACGGCGATGAGGCCGTAACGTCCCTCCACGATCAGGCCCTCGAGGGCCGCGACCGCCGCGGCGGGGGTGGTCTCGACGACCTCGGCCCCGGCGAGGCGGTAGCCCGTCGCGGTTTCGGCGTCGGTCAGGACCGCCACCCGCTGGGTCGTGCTGGCCCCGGTCATGCCTGAACCTCCCGGCGAATCTGTTCGGTGGGCAGGTTGTAGAACTTGCCGCGCCCGATCAGCCTGAGTTTGGCGATCTCGATCTCCTTGCGCCGCAGGAAGTCGAGGATGATGCCCGGTCCCTGGCTGTCCGACACCGCCACGTTGCGGGCAGTGCGGTCGAGCAGGGTGCGGGCCGCGACCTCGGCGTCTTCCAGGGAGGAGGATTCCAGGATGGACGCGATGTCCGCGCTGCCCCCGGCGTCTCCCCCCGCGAGCCGCGCGAAGCCGCCCGCGTCGAGGCTGCCGCCCGGCACGAAGAGGTTGGGATCGAGCGCCCCTCCCTGTGCCCGCGCGGTGCGGGCGATCAGGGCATTGGTCACGTTGATCTCGCGGCTCAGGTAACGGCGCAGGCTGAGTTCGCGGGCCACCTTGAGGGTGTGGCGGTAGTAGCCCTGGTCGAGGGCCACCTCGAGGTCGAGCAGGCGCCCACTCCCCGCGTAGGCCGTCGCCGCCGTCCGGAAGGCCCGCGCCAGCGGGTGCCCGGTGACGGCGATGGCTGCCGCCGCGCTGGCGAGGTCGTTGCTGCCCGCTGCCGTCTGGAGGGCCGTCGGGCGCAGGGTGCCGCCGGGAATCAGGCCTTCCACGATGGCCTCGCTGCCGCGGCCGCCGACCAGCCCACGGGCGATGGTCTTGAGGTTGGCAAGGTCCCACTTCATCAGCAGGACCTCGACCTCGCTGCGGGCCTGCCCATCCGCGAAGCCCAGCACCCGCTGGGTGGTCCGGAAGAGGTTCTCCGACAGCGCCCGGTCGAGTTCGGGCAGGCCCGCGCCCTCGGCGGTCGCCTCGCGCAGGTCAGGAGCGAACTCGGTCTCCGAGAGCACCCGCAGGAACTCCTGATAGCTGCCCGCCGCGAGCGCCGAGTCGAGGGCACGCCCGTCCAGCAGCTTGGTCCGCATCACGCGGACGCGCGTGTTGATGTAAGCGTAGTCGTCGGGCATAGAAAGGAGGGGTCCTTATTCCCCGGCGAGCAGGCGGCTGACCTGCGGCGCCAGTTCCGCGCGGACCCGCTCCAGGCGGCCCGGCAGCGTGTTGGTGATCCCGCCCTTGCCGCCACGGGCCACCACCCGCACCCCGCCCTGAAGGCCCGGATTGGCCCGGACCGGCAGGTCGGTGACGAGGCCCTGCGCCAGCGCCACGTCCTGCGGGCTGACCTCGATGGCCTCGGCGTCGGGGATGGCCTCACGGGCCTGCGTCAGCAGCCGGGCCAGGATCTCGCGGTACTCGGGCAGCCCGCTGATGTCGCGCAGTTGCGTTTCCACCAGGGCGTACACCTGCGAGAGGCCCTGCTCGCCAGCGGTCAGCCGCGCGGCATTGAGTTCGAGATCGGCCGCCGAGCGGGCGCGGACCAGCCCCGCCTGACGCTGGGTCTCCAGCAACCGGGTGCGGCTCTCGACGAGCGCCTGGGCCCGCTCCTGGGCCTGCGCCAGGATCTGCCCGGCACGGTCACGGGCCTCGGCGCGGATGCGCTCGATCTCGCCCTGCGCCTCATGTTCGAGAAGCTTGTCGAGGGCCATATCAGATCAGGAACAGCGCGAGGAAGCCGAAGATCACCAGGGTTTCGGGCAGCAGGAAGTACAGCAGCAGCGAACCGGCCTTGCTGGGGTCCTCGGCCACGGCGCCCACCAGGCTCGAGCCGATGCGGGCCTGCGCGATGCCGGTGCCCACCGCACCCAGACCCAGCGCCAGACCCTTGCCGACCGCGATCAGCCCTTCTTGGCTGGAGTTGCTGGCGGCCTCGGCGGCCTCCTGGGCCAGACCCGTGCTGGCGAGGGCGAAGACGAGGGACGCGAGGACGATCTTGTTGTACTTGGTCATGGGCAACTCTCCTGGGTTATTTGGCCTGTCCGCTCACCGCAGAGGGGGCGGAGCTGAGGCGGCGAAGGGGGTTATAGGCCGGGCTGGTCTCGGTGTTGAACCCCGTCGGGTTGAGGAACTCGACCATGTGCAGACGCAGCGGCTGAAGGATATGGCCGATCAAGGTCAGCGCCAGCACCACGAGGTGCAGCGCCGCGCCCACCAGCACGCCGAGGATGATTCCCAACGGGCCGATGTTCTCGTAGAGGCTCCAGCCCAGGTCGGTGCTGAGCTTGGCGAGAATCGCCGACACCAGCCCGACCGCGAAGATACGGGCGTAGCTCACGACCGAGCCGCCCTGGCTCAGCAGTTCGATGGGCAGCAGGGGGTAGTGCTTGATGACGCGCAGGTAGCCGATCAGGAACATGGCGAAGCCCAGGTACATCAGCAGCACGAGGGGGTTGGCGAAGTTGGTGAGCTGCGAGAAGTCCTGCGCGGCCCGCGAGGCAAAGGCCAGCAGCACCAGCGCCCCCACCCCGCCGAACAGGGCGATGCCCTCCCAGGTGTGCACGGGGTCGCGGTGCTTGAGGCCCTGCGCGATGCGGATGCCCCAGCCCCAGAGCACTTGCAAGATGCCGAAGAGCAGCGCGAACACCAGCGCCACGTTGGCGAAGTACTCGGTCTCCAGGCGGGGAAACACGATGGGAATGAACCCCTCGTAGTACCCGTTCTGGGCGCGGTAGGGATCGACCGGAAAGGTCAGGCCCGTCCAGCCCCACAGGCGGTCGAGCAGCGGGGGGTTGATGTAGAAGAAGTGCATGTGCTCGAGCAGGGTGCCGAAGAACTCGCCCGTGAGAAAGCCCCACAGGATCGTCCAGGCGGCCATCACGTTGGTGACGAACCCCAGGTCGCGCAGGGTGGCGGGCGGCACGTAGGCCCCCATGAAACTGAGGTCCCAGCCCTCGTTGCGCCGGGCCTTGCCCAGCAGCCACATCCCAAAGGCCAGGAACATCAGCCCGTAAGCGATGTCCGCGATGATGATCCCGAAAAACAGCGGGAAAAACAGCGCCACCACCCAGGTGGGGTCAAAGGAGCCGTAGCGCGGCAGGCTCATCAGCCCCATCACGAGCTGGAAGGGCCGCACGTAGCCGTTGTTCTTGAGCTGCACGGGCACCGCGTGGTCGTGGTGCTCGTCGACGGGGTGAAGCTCGTAGGCCACCGCGTCCCCGAAGCCCCCGAGGGCCGCCGTGAGGGCAGGCACCCGGTCGACCGGGACGTAGCCCTGCATCGCGAGGCTGTACTTGCCCCGCGCCGAGACAGCCCGCACGTCGTGAATGGCGACCCGGTCTTTGAGGGCGTCGCGCACGGCGTACAGCGTGGGGCCGTGGGTGCGGGCCAGCGCCTCGCGCTCCTCGTTCATCAGGCGCTGACGCCCCTGCCCCTGCTCCCGCAGCTGGTCAAAGGCGAGGGCCGCTTCCGACAGGCTCATGCCGTCGAAGCGCCCCGGCAGCCGCAGTTCGCCCAGCCGCACGCGCGACAGGGCCGCCCGTGCCGCGTCCCGGTCCCCGCGCAGCACGGCGACCAGCCCGACCCGGTTGGGTCCGGCGGCGTCGGTAGCCAGCGCGTAGCGGTCCTTCAGCGTGCCCTGCAGGGCCGCTTCCAGTTCCGCGAGGCTGTCGCTGGGCTGAAGCAGGAACGGCACCACCGTCAGGCGGCGGCTGCGGTCCACCCCCCCGGAGAGCCGGGCGAGGGTCCGCACCGCGTCCCCGTAGCTGGCCTCGGCATCAAGGTCGGCCTGGAGTTCCTGCCTGGAGCGGGCCAGCGCGGAGACGGGCCCGGCAGCTTCCTCGACCACGCGCTCCCAGTCCTCCTGCGGGGGCAGGGGAGCGGGGGCGGGGCGGTAGGCGCCGAGTTCGGCGATGGTGCTGTCGGCGCGGGCGAGCAACCGCTCGTCGTCGCGGCGGGACTGCGCGTCCTGCCCAGCGAGCGACCCCGTGGAAAGCGGCCCCCCGGTGATGGGCTTGAGGTGCAGCACCCCGGCGTCTTGCAGCGCCGTGATGACCGCCTCGCTCCCGCGCTGGCGGGTGGCGATCACGACCTGCTGCATGGGGTTGATCACGGCAGCACCGCCCTCAGGATCAGCTCGGCGGCCTGCTGCACGCGGGCCTGCGCCCGCTCGTGAATGGCCTGCGTTTCGGTTCCGGCACGGGCACGGGCTTCGATGCGGATCTGCTCGGCTTCCTGGCCCAGCTCCTGGTCGTGCTGCGCCTGCATCTGCGCCGCGCGGGCCTGCGCGTCCGCCAGAATGCGGGCCGCCTGGGCCTCGGCCGCTTCGACCTCGCGCCGCGCTTCCTCGCGGGCCGCTTCGATCTGCGCGTCCAGGGCTGCCTCGCGGCTGGCCAGTTCACTCAAGACTCGACTTGAGACGTCCAACTCCCTCCTCCTTTCCCTTCGTGGCCCAGCCCACCCGTGAGAAAGCCCCGTCCGTCAGGGCGGGTTCCAGGGGGGTGCTCTGGGATGCGGTTGGTGGCCCGACTGTAGGTTAATCTGCTGTCAGACTCGCGGCCCATCCTAACACAGGCTTCATTCTGCCTCCGGAGGGCAAGCGTCCCGCCGTGGACGGGGCCGCCCGTCGCCGCAGCTGCGGCCTGTTCCCTGCCGTCTGGAACAGGCCGCGGGGCCCGGGGCCCCCCTCTTCTGCCTGGCTGCCTCCCCGGCTCGGTTAGGCTCGGTCAGTCGCCCCCCACGAACACCGGGGTCCCCAGACCGCCCTCCTGGCTGTTGTAGCCCTGCTCGCTGTGGGCGCTGAGGTCCATTCCGCCGACCTCCTGGCGGGGTGAGACCCGCAGCGGGGTCAGCACGCCGACCAGCCGCAGCAGCGCGAAGGTGCCCAGACCGGTAAAGGCCACGCTGGCGACCACGCCGACGAGCTGAATCAGCAGTTGCTGGCCGGGCGCCTCGCCGCTGGCGGTGGTCCAGGCGAGCGCCCCGGTGAGCAGCGCCCCCACGATTCCGGCGACCCCGTGGCAGGCGAACACGTCCAGGGCGTCGTCGGCGGCCAGGCGGCGCTTGGCCTGCACGGTCCAGAAGCTGGCGGTCGCGCCCAGCACGCCGATCAAGAGGGCAGCCCAGGGGGTCACGAAGGCGCAGGCGGGGGTGATCGCCACCAGGCCGACGACCAGGCCAGTCGCGGCCCCCACGGCGGTGGGCTTGCCGGTGCGCGTGACCTCCCAGCCCAGCCAGGTCAGCAGCGCGGCGGCAGGCGCGACCAGCGTGGTGATCAGGGCCAGTGCGGCCGCCTCGTTGGCCGCCAGGGCGCTGCCCGCGTTGAAGCCCATCCAGCCGAACCACAGCAGCCCCGCGCCCAGCAGCACGAAGGGAACGTTGTGCGGCACGTGCGCGGCACGCGGGTAGCCCAGCCGCGGCCCCAGGACCCAGGCCGCCACCAGTGCGCTGACCCCCGCCGCGATATGGATGACCGTGCCGCCCGCGAAGTCCAGCGCCCCCAGCTGGAACAGCCAGCCGTCGGCGCTCCAGACCCAGTGGGCCAGCGGCGCGTAGATCAGGAGGCTCCACAGCCCCCCGAAGAGCAGGAAGGCCCCGAAGCGCATCCGCTCGACCACCGCCCCGCTGATCAGGGCCAGCGCGATGATCGCGAACATCGCCTGAAAGGCCGCGAAGACGTAGGAGGGAACGGTGCCGGTCAGCTCGCCGGTCAGGCCCTCCAGCCCCAGGTGGCCCAGGCCGCCGATCAGGGCGCCTCCCCCCTCCCCGAACGCCAGGGTGTAGCCCGCCAGGGTCCACAGCACGGCGACCAGGCCGATGGACGTGACGCTCATCATCATGGTGTTCAGCACGCTGGCCGAACGGGTCAGGCCCCCGTAAAAAAAGGCCAGGCCCGGCGTCATCAGCAGCACCAGCGCCGCCGAGACCAGCATCCAGGCGGTGTCGCCGGAGTCGAGGGCCGGGGTGGAGGACTGCGCCAGGGCGGCGCCGCCCAGCAGCAAGACCGCGGGCGCTGCCGCACGGAGCAGGGGAAGCAGGGTCATCCGGCACTCCTGGACGCCTGGGGCGTGAGCTGGCGCTCGGTGACCGGGGTGAGGGCCGCCGCGTCCTCCTCGCCGGTGCGGATGCGGACCACCCGTTCCAGCGGCTGCACGAAGATCTTGCCGTCGCCGACCTCGCCGGTGCGGGCGCCCTGGCAGATGGCGCGGATGGCCGCCTCGACAAAAGGTTCGCTGACCGCCATCCGGAACTCAACCTTGTCGCGGAACTCGATCATCACCCGCGTTCCGCGGTAGTGCTCGACGATCTCCTGCTCGCCGCCATGCCCGGACACCCGCGAGAGCGTCAGCCCGCTGATTCCCGCCTGAAACAGCGCCTCCTTGACCTGCCCCACCCGCTCGGGACGCACGACCGCCGTGATCAGTTTCATGCTGTCTCCTTCCGGGCGAACAAAGTGCGAGAAAGTCCACCCACCTGCCGCCAGAGTAGGACCGAGGGTGCAAAGTGTCAACGAGATTCTGGACAGATGTCCATACTTGCCGGGACATTTTGCACAAGACGGCAGGCGCAGGAGCGTTTGAATCACTGAGACGAGCAAGGTGTCGTCAAAAGTTCACACGACCCGCAAGCGAGCCCCCAGAAAGCCAGATGGGAAGAGGCCACTCACCCCTTCCCATCAACCGACGGAAGTGCCGCTAGGCCGCTCGCTGTCCCCGCACCCGTTTCCAGAGCCGCGCGGCGAAGACCAGCACCCCGAGCAGACCTAGCACCGCGAGCACCGGCGCGAAGATCGCCAGCACGCTCAGGCCCAGGCTGGCCCCGTCCTCGGCGGCGCTGAGGGCCGGGTTGGCGAGGCCGCCGGTCGTGGCGGTGGCGACCGGGC